>JAJZMB010000058.1 GCA_021803205.1 Bacillota bacterium
AAGGGTGGGTCCCATCTCGGCATCGAGCCCGACGCTCCTTCCGCCGATCCGCTCCCACCTACCCTTTATCAAACGTCGCCGGCGCTGTTCAGCCCCTTTTGCGGCGAAATTCTCTTACTCGTCCCCGCCTTCTGCTCTCTCCCAAGCCCTCCCTCACTCATGCTTCAGCGCTGTGCCTGGCGTCCGCACCTTGACACCGCCGTTCCCCTGCGGATATTGTTCCCCAGTGAACGTTCTGTGAGCAACGATATGGACCGCCCTGATCGGGACGCCCTC
The DNA here is from genome assembly GCA_021803205.1 of Bacillota bacterium. Taxonomy (GTDB): domain Bacteria; phylum Bacillota; class Sulfobacillia; order RBS10-35; family JAJYVN01; genus JAJZMB01. The sequence continues at coordinate 277 of JAJZMB010000058.1, forward strand.
GCCTCCGAAGCCGCCAGCACCCCGGAGGAGGGCGCCGCAGAGATCTTCGCGCTACTCCGCACGCTGGGTCGGCGCACCGCTCGGCGCGCCGACCAGTGCGGGGCGCCGGGTGGCCTGCCCGCCATTGCCTGGATGCTGCTCCATCAAATCCGGCAGTCTCCGGGGCAGACCGTCAGCGGTCTCGCGCGCGCCTGCGGCATCTCCAAGAGCCGGGTGTCGGTGCTGGCGGATGCGCTGCAGGGCCAGGGCCTGCTGGAAAAGCGCCCGGACCCTGACGACCAGCGGGTGGTGCGCCTGCACCCGGCCGAAGGTGTGCAGCAGATGTGGGGGCCGGCGCCGTTCCGGGAGGCGCTGATCGCCTTGGTCGCCGACCTGGATGCCGCCGAACGGCAGCAGCTCCTGGCGGTGCTGCGCAAGATGCGCGCCGGCGCCGAGGGGCGGGGATGGTGAGCGTGTCCGCGGCCAGGGCAGCGGACTCGCTCACCGCCGGCCGGTCGGGAGCAGGGGACGCGCCGGCCGCCCCAGCGGGCTCGGCGCCTGCTCCCGACCTCAAATGGCATGAACTATCATGTCCCGCCTGAGGACGGCGAACGGAGGACGCCCATGCTGCGGCTGGCGCGGTTTCTGCGTCCGGATCGGGTGTTCGTGGCTCTGGTGCTGGTGCTTACGTTCGCTCAGACAATGTCTTCACTCTACCTGCCGACCCTGATGTCCCACATTGTGGACACCGGCATCGTCCAAGGCGATGTGCCCTACATCCTCCGCATCGGCCTGTGGATGCTGCTGATCACCGTGCTCGGGGGCCTGGCCTCCGTCCTCGCCAGCTTTTACGCCGCCAGGGCCACCGCCGGCTTCGGCCAGCGTCTGAGGAGCCGACTGTTCGGCCACGTGGAGCGGTACAGCCTGCGGGAGTTCGACCGGTGGGGCACCTCCTCGCTCATCGTGCGCACCACCAACGACGTCATGCAGGTGCAGCAATTGATCTACATGCTCCTGCGGATGATGGTCATGGCGCCGCTGACTGCCCTGGGCGGCATCCTGCTGGCCGTGCACACCGACCCGCGTCTCTCTCTGATCATCGTGGTGGTGCTGCCCCTGATGGCCCTGGTCATTTACGCGCTGATGGGGCGGGGCCTGGGCTTCTTTCGCGCCATCCAAACCAAGGTGGACGGCCTGAACCGGGTGCTGCGCGAGAACCTGACGGGGGTCCGCGTCGTCCGCTCCTTCGGTCGGACGGACCACGAACTGGCCCGCTTCGACCACGCCAACCGCGATCTGACAGACACCTCGATCCGGGTATTCCAACTCATGGCGACGCTGATGCCGGTGGTGATGCTGATCATGAACCTCGCGACCGTGACCGTCGTGTGGTTCGGGGCTGTCCAGATCAACGCCACCACGCTGCAGATCGGACAACTGATGGCCTTCATCCAATACATCATGCAGATCATGTTCTCCGTGATGATGGTCTCGATGATGCTCTTCATGCTCCCGCGCGCCGAAGCCAGCGCCGCCCGCATCGACGAGGTCCTGGCCCTGAAGCCGGAGATCACCGATCCGCGGGTGCCGCGGGCGCCCGCGCCCGGCCTGCGGGGCAGGGTTGAGTTCGCAGACGTCACCTTCCAGTACCCGGGTGCCGAAGAGCCCGCCCTGCACGGCGTCAGCTTCGTCGCGTCGCCGGGGGAGGTCACCGCGATCATCGGCGGGACCGGGGCGGGGAAGTCCACCCTGCTCCACCTCATCGTCCGCTTCTTCGACGTTAGCGGGGGCAGCGTGCGCATCGACGGCGTGGATGTCCGCGAACTGTCCCAGGAGGCGCTGCGCGCCAGGATCGGGTACGTGCCGCAACACGCCGTGCTTTTCACCGGCAGCGTGGCGGACAACGTGCGCTTCGGGGACGCGGCCGCCTCCGACGCGGCCGTGCGGCATGCGCTCGACGTCGCCCAGGCCGCGGAGTTCGTCGCCGCGCTCGGTGGGCAGGCCGGTGACGGACTCGGAGCGGTGGTCACCCAGGGGGGCGGCAACCTCTCCGGCGGTCAGCGGCAGCGGCTGGCGATCGCCCGGGCCCTGGCGCGGCGGGCCGAGATCTACCTCTTTGACGACAGCTTCTCCGCCCTGGACTACCGGACGGACGCCCGTCTCCGAGCGGCGCTGCGCCACGAGATCAAAGACGCCACCACCGTCGTCGTCGCCCAGCGGGTGAGCACCGTGATCGATGCCGACCGCATCCTGGTGCTCGACGACGGACGCCTGGTCGGCGCCGGCACCCATCGGGAACTGCTGGCCTCGTGTCCCGTGTATCAGGAGATCGTGTCCTCACAGCTCTCCCCGGAGGAGATCGCATGAGCGGGCAACGCGGTGCATCAGGGGACGGTTGGTCCCGACCCCCGCAGGGCCGGGGCGGTTTTGGCGGCCCCGGCGGACCGATGGGCCTTGGCCTGCCGGTGGAAAAGCCGAAACAGGGCCGGCGCACCGCCCTGCGCCTGCTGGACTACTTCCGCCCCCAGGCGCTGCCTCTGGCCGTGGTGCTGGCGACAGCCGTGCTCAGCACCGCGTTCGGGATTGTGAGTCCCAAGATCCTGGGGAACGTGACCACCACACTGTTCGAGGGTTTTGTGGCCAAGCTGCGCCATGTGCCGGGCGGCGGCGTCGACTTCGCGCGCGTCCTGCACCTGCTCACGCTGCTGGCCGTCCTCTACGTGGCCAGTTCGGCCTTCAGCTGGGGGCAGCAATACATCATGGCCGGCGTCGCCCAGCGGGCCGTCTATACCATCCGCCGCCAGGTGATGGGCAAGCTCACGCGGCTGCCCGTCCGCTTTTTCGATGAAAACCCGCATGGCGAGGTCCTCAGCCGTTTCGTCAACGATTTCGACAACATCAGCAGTACCCTGCAGCAGAGTTTGACGCAGTTGGTCACGGCGGGCGTGACCTTCGTCGGCGTGGTGGTGATGATGCTCACCATCAGCCCGCTGCTGACCCTGGCCGTCGCCCTCACGCTCCCGCTCAGCTTCATCGTGACCAGGGGCATCGCCACCCGGTCCCAGGCGTATTACCTGGCGCGGCAGCGCCACCTCGGCGCGCTCAACGGCCATGTCGAGGAGATGTACACAGGCCATCTGGTCGTGAAGGCCTTCAGCCACGAGAAACGCTCAATCGAGATCTTCGAGCGCATGAACGATGAATTGGCTGAGTCGACGTGGAAGGCGCAGTTCATGACTGGCATCATCATGCCCTTGATGAACGCCATCGGCAACATCGGCTTCGTGCTGGTCAGCGTGATCGGCGGCATCCTGGTCGCCCGGCGCCGCATGCAGATCGGCGACATCCAGGCTTTCATCCAATATGCGCGGCAGTTCTCGCAGCCGATCACGCAGTTGGCGTCCATCTCCAACAGCATCCAGTCGGCTCTGGCCTCATCCGAGCGGGTCTTCGAGATCCTGGACGAACCGGAGGAGCCGGCCGAACCGGCCGAACCGGCGGTGCTCGCCGCGCCCCGCGGGAACGTCGCCTTCGAGGGCGTGGACTTTCGCTATGACCGGGAGCACCCGCTGATCACCGGATTGCAGATCGGCGTCCGCGCCGGGCAGACCGTGGCCGTCGTCGGTCCCACCGGCGCCGGGAAGACGACGCTGGTGAACCTGCTGATGCGCTTCTACGATGTGCAGGGCGGCCGGATCACGGTGGACGGCGTGGACATTCGGGAGCTGCGCCGGCCCGACCTTCGCCGGCTGTTCGGCATGGTGCTGCAGAACACGTGGCTCTTCCACGGCACCATTGCCGACAACATCGCCTACGGGCGGGAGGGGGCCAGCCTGGCCGCGGTGGTGGCCGCGGCGGAGACGGCGCACGCCGACCATTTCGTGCGCACCCTTCCCGATGGCTACGACACGGTCCTGAACGAGGAGGCTTCCAACATCTCACAGGGCCAGCGCCAACTCCTGGCGATCGCGCGTGCCGTGTTGGCCGACCCGCCCATCCTGATCCTCGACGAGGCCACCAGCAGCGTGGACACGCGTACCGAGGTGGCGATCCAGGCGGCGATGCGCAACCTGATGCGCGGGCGCACCAGCTTTGTGATCGCCCACCGCCTGTCCACCATCCGCGGGGCGGATCTGATCCTGGTGCTGAACCACGGCCGGGTGGTTGAGCAGGGGACGCACGAGGAATTGCTGGAGCTGCGCGGTCTGTACGCGGACCTCTACACCAGCCAGTTCGCCGCTCCGGGGGCCCCAAGCGAAGTCGCCGGCTGAAGGCCCGCGCGGCAGCCGTGGAACGGTGCCGGCAACACATGCCCCGGGTTGCCTGGTGGTGCATCCATCAAGTTTTGTCTCGCTGCGTCGAGCGCCGGCGACAGCGTGCCGCTCGAGTCCTGGCTCCAATGGCGGATGCGGCGTCCTCCACCTGGACCGTAACGGCCGCGTCCGATGACCGCTACCCCGAGACGGTGCCCCCTGTCCCTTGGCGATGGTCAGGACTTGATGGACGCGCCACTGGTTACCCAAGCCGGACGGCCACCGCGCTCCCCGGAGGCACGCGGGTTCCGGCGCCGGGCACCTGTGCCGCGACGGTGCCCACGCCGCTGGCGTCCATGGCCAACCCCACCGCGGCCAAGCGCGCGGCGGCGGAGCTCACGCTCAGGCCCTGCACGCCGGGTACGACCACAAAGGAGGCCGGCACCAGGGAGCCCGGCTGCGTGTAACCCTGGACGGTTGTCCACTTCTGCACCTGGGCGCCCGCGGGCGGGTCCTGGCGCAGGATGCGACTGCCCTTGCCGTGCACATGCAGGTAGATGCCCAGTGCGCGGACCCGGGCGGCCGCGACCTGGGGCGGGAGGTTCTCGATCGCGGGCATGTCCACCATCTGCAGGGTGAGCAGGGTCGTGCCGCTGCCGCCCGGCAGCGGGGCGGCCCGGTCCCCGGAGGTGCAGTGCGGCGGGACGCCCAGCAGGTGCAGGGCGTTCGCCAACAGGTACTGGGCCACCGGCGCCGCGACCTCGCCGCCGTCGTTGAAGGGCGGCCTGGGGTCGTATAGTTGCACCAGTACCAGGGCCTGGGGCTGGGAGGCCGGCGCCATCTCGGTGAAAGAGGCGATGAACTGATTGGTGACGCCGTGCGGACCGTAGATGTTCGAGGTGCCGGTCTTGGCCGCGACATCGTAGCAGGGAATCAGGCCCCGCTCGCCCGTGCCGTATCGGGCCACGTCCACCATCATCCGGCGGACACTGGCGGCGACCTGGGCGGGGATGACCCGGCGCACGACGACGGGGCGGATGCGGCGGACCACCTGTCCGTGGCTCCCGAGCAACGCGCTGCCCACGTGGGGCTGGATCAGAAGGCCGCCGTCGGCCACAACGTTGAGCATGGTGATCAGCGACAGCGGGGTCACCGTCAGGGACTCGCCGAAGGACTCCGAGGCCACCGTCAGGGCGTTGGCCTGGGAGAGGGGGGCGATGATGTTGGGCTGCTGGTCGGGCATGTCCCCGCCCGGTAGGTTGAACAGCCCGAAGGCGTGCAGGTACTGGTAGAAACGCTGGGCCCCGATCCGCAGTCCCACCTTGCCGAAGACCACGTTGGCGGACTCCTCGAAGGCCGCGAGGAAGTTCGTGTGGTGCGGCAGCGGCATCCAGTTGTGCAGGGGAACGCCGTCGGCGAGCAGGACCCCGGGGTCATAGAACGGCGTGGTGGGCGTGACGACCCCGGTCAGCAGTCCAACCGAGGCCGTGAACGGCTTGAAGACCGACCCTGGGGGCATGTCGTAGGAGGCGACGGTGTTGTTCCACACCGAGGGGTTCACGTCGCCAGGGGCGTTGGGATCGTACGTGGGCCAGGCGCCGGCCGCCAGGATGGAGCCGGTGGCGGGGCGCAGGACGATGGCGTAGGCACGCGTGGCGCCGGTGGTCGCGATGGCGGCCTCCAGTTGGCTCTGCAGGTCGGCCTGCAACCCGGGCAGGATGGTCAGGCGCAGATTGAGACCGGGTCGGGCCGGCACCGTGGCCGCGTGCGTGAAGGGAATGCGCTGGCCCAGAGGGTCAACCTGCTCGATCCGGTAGCCGTTGCGGCCCGCCAAGGCCTGTTGGTAGGTCTGCTCGACCCCGGCCACGCCCCCGGCGGCGTTGGTGAAGCCGAGGATCGAACCCATGAAGAAGCCGGCCGGGTACCTCCGCACGCTGGAGCGGTGCGTGTACACGCCCGGAAGCGCAAGGTGGGCGATCGCCCGCGCCTGCGCCGCCGTTACGTCGCGCTGCACCACCGCGTACTGGCCGGGGGCGCGGAGGGCCCGCAGCAACGGTGGTGCGGGGACGCCCAGAACGGTTGCCAAACGGCTCGCCTCCGCGCGCGGGTGGGTGACCAGCGGCGGGTCCGCCGTGACCGTTGCCACCGGGACGGAAAGCGCCAGAACCTCCCCGTTGCGGGCCAGGATCTCGCCGCGGGCGGCCGGCAGGACCACCGTGCGCGTCCGCTCGGCCCGGCCGGTGGCCGCCAGGGCCGGGCCGGACACCAACTGGACCCAGGCCAGATGGCCTCCCAGCACCAGCAGGCCGGCTGAGAACCACACCCGAGCGACCTTGGCGCGGCGGGCCATCCCTCCCCGCAGGCCCCTCCTCGGGTCCTCCTCCCGCGGCTCCGCGGCTGTTTCCGGCGTTGCTACCGGTCGCACGGACCTCCAGGGCCATCCTGGTCTCTGCCGCCTCATAGGGGCACCACGGCTCACCCGTCCCTGCTGCGCGCACCACTGCGGAGGACAGCCATACGTCTGGGGCGTCTCTGGTCCGTCTGGATCGGGCCTGCGTCGACAGCCCGAGGCCATCTGCAGGGGACGCAAGCACACAGGGACCCAAGCCGCCATCCATCGGCCAGCCTTGGCCGCCGGGCGCGCCCATTCCTGCCAGCACCCATCGCGAGAATGGTCGGAGTGCGCCGTGAAAGACGGACGTGCGAAGCGGGTGCAATTCCCGTCGTCGTGAGGGCCAGCAACCCGCGGCGGAGCAAGCCTTGGACGGACACCCGCGAGGGTGGGCGTTAAGCGTAGGCAGCGCGACGGTCAGGCCGCAGCCCGCAAGGGCGAAGCGATCCAGCCGAGCCGAGCGCCTCACACAGAGGAGGATCACGGTTGTCAGCGGGGCTGGAACGCATTGCCGAAAAGGCCAAGGCGGCGCCGCACGAGCGGTTCACCGCCCTGGCCCATCACCTGACGGAGGGCATGCTGAAGGAAACCTTTGGCCGGATGAACCGACACGGCGCTCCCGGCGTCGACCGAATCAGCACGGAGTACGCCAAGAACCTCGATTCCCACGTCGCGGACCTGGTGGAGCGCATGAAGCGCCGCGCTTACGACGCACCCTGCGTCCGACGGACATACATCCCGAAGGCGGGCAACCCAGAGAGCTCACCACTGGATGCGGACGGTGACCAGGGAGCGCGGGGAAAGGGTGAGCCCAAACCCGTCGCCCTCGCGGGCCAGAGCCTGGTGCGGGCACCCGAAGAGGTCGCAGCGCCAGGCGGCCCGAGGCGCTCGTGCGGCCGGACCGACGCGCGCCGGTCGGGTCTGGTCCGAAGCGTTCTGCAGGCGGAGCAGGGCGCCGTCTGCCGTGGGCAGCACGTGGAGCACCAGCACGGGCGGCGTGGGCAGGGCGAGCAGTCCGCCCTGCCGCGGCATGTCGGCCGGAGACAGCGCCGGTTCCCAGAGGGGCGACCATACCGGCGGCTGCGCGACCTCCTCCCCAAGGCGGTGGGCAAACGCTTCGTCGAAGCCGCCGCCATGGGGCGCAAGGACGTAACGCGCGCGGACGGTCCCGGCCTGCTGGGCGCGGAAGTTGGTTTCCCAGTAATTGTCTGTCACCCAGCCGAGCAGCCAGGGCCGAACCGTCGCCGCCTCACGCGCCCCGCGGCCGAAGTGAAACCCGCCGAACTGCACCAGGGGGTTGTCAGGGGTGGCGACCGTCACGCCCCCGCCAGGACCGGTCAGATCGACCCAGCGCTGCACGGTGAAGTAGTCGCGGCAGCAGCCGGGGATCTGGTCGGCCTCGACCCGCACCGGCACGCCGCCTGCGTCGAAGCGGGCGGTGGCGCCCTCCAGGGCGAAGGGGAACACCAGATAGGTGGCTTCGGGATGGGTCTGGTAGCGCATGAGCCACTCCGCCTCGATCTCAAGGTGGTCGGCCGCGTCGGGCAGCGTGAACACCAAGCGCGCGTCGTCGACGCCTGGCGCGTCCAAGCGCTGTTCCACGCGCCACCCGTACGGTAGGCGGGACACCTGGTGCCCCCGCACGGTCGCCCCGGCGCGACAGGCCCGCCAGTCCCCCGCCCAACCGCGCTGCGTGGACGGATCGCCGCCCGGGTGCCGGTAGAGCAGGCTGCGGGGCCAGGTGTGCTCGCGGTCGGCCACCTCCTCGTGGACGAAGGCCCCAAGCGACCATGGTGCCGTCCGGTCGACTAACTCGCGTTCCAGCGTCTTGTCGTACCAACTCGCCACACCGCCCCGTTCGCGGTCCAAGACGATGCGGTGGCGGTGGTTCTCGACGACAGCCGCCTCGGAATGCTTTGGGGTCCCGATGTCCCGGAGCATCTCGGTCGGGACCACCTGCCAGCCGAGCCCCGGTACCCGTAGCGGCGGCACCCACTTCTGGGGACTGCCGCCCTGACGCCGATCGACGGCGTGCCGGGTGGACGTCAGGTCGTCGGGCAGTCCGCGCCGGGAGAGGCATCCCTGGGGCACGGGGCCGCCCAGCGTGCGCTCCCAGGGAGACGGGTTGAAGATGACCAGGGCGTCTTGTGCGTTGTGGGGGATCCTGCGCGCGAGATCCGCCACCGCGTCCCGCTGCAGCAGCAGGCTGAGGCTGCGGGCCTGATAGGCGCAGTGCGCCTTGTGGTTCCATTGTGCCGCGGCGTCCTCGTGTTCTGGTGCGCGCACAGACAGGTCGGCGCCCCAAGTGTGCTCGTCCCAGAGGTGCAGCGCCTGCCAGGCCTCCGTGCGCAGGGCCGCCCGCCGGTCGGCCGCGCCGCTGCCCCCCGGCAGGGGATCGGCCGCCTCGCCGGGGGGTGCGGCGGCAAACGCGTCGGCGGTGCGCAGGCGGCTCCGGCTCTGGCGGTTCATGGCCTGTTCCGCTGCCGAGGAGATCGCGCCGAAATTCCAGAAGTCGGTCCAGTCGCCGCGGTGCACGGGGAGGTGGGCAGCGGCGGCGCGCACCGCCGCCCACCACTGCCCGGGCAGCGCGATGCGCAGGTGCGGCGTGTTCCCCGCGGCGTTCCACCGGCGGACGAACTCGGGCAGGCGTGGATCGGCTGAGCCGTTGTCGCCGAAGGCGTGCGTGAGCTGGACCGCGATGCAGGGCAGCGGCCAGCCCTTGCGTTCCAGGCGCCGTTCCACGTCCGCCCAGGACCGGCGAAAGTGGTCGGGATCGTGGGGAATCCCCAGCCCGTTGCCGAACATGTAGTGCCAGCCGTTGAAGGTCAGAAGCCGCCGTCCCGTGGGCCCTTCCCACCAGAATACGTCCGGCCGGTCCAGCGGCGCGCCGCCGAAGTGCTCGTTGATGGCCATGCTGAACGCCTCGATCCCGGCGTCCAGCAGGACGTCAACGGCCGGCCAGTTGTGGCCGTTGACGTCGCAGTTCATGCCGTGGCGGACGGTCAGGCCGTAGCGGGTGCGCAGGAGGGCCAGGGGCTGGAGGGTCTCGATGAGTTGATCGGTATCCAGGAGCGGGGTGAGGTTGGCCAGCATGCCCGTCACCTCCACCCGCCCGGCACGTTCCAGTCGCAGCAGGCGCTCGACCTGCCGAGTGGGGGCCCGCTCCAGCCAATGCAGGAGGGGAGCGGTCGTCTCCACCGTCCAGCGGAAGGCGTCGGCGGCCCCGTCCGCCCCCTGCTCGGCCAGGTCCAGCGCCGCGTCGAGGAAGCGGCACTCCAACTCCCACACGACCGGCTGGTCGTGGGTGTAGCCGATGTCGGTGTGGCTGTGGTGGATGAGATATATCGTGTCCACGCCTTGCATGTCCATCCTCCCCTGTCTCCCGCCCAGGGACCCGGCAAAGTCGTCCAGTGGGCCAAGCGGCGGGGGGCCCGGACGGTCGAGACCCACACACGCTGGTGGTGGGCACCCGCCCTGACGTGACTTTGCCGGGATCCTGGTCTCCAGCCGCCGGGGCGCCCACCCGCGTCGGACACAGTCCCGGCGGCAGGGGGCGGGGCGCCCGATCCGAAGCCTGCTGCCGTGCCCACGGCGTCACCGGCCCTTTCCGCCCGGCTGCCGTCCGCGGGGGGTGCGTTCGGTCGCAGCGCGCGCGGCAGAGGTCACAGGCGCTGACGGGCGCGGGCGACCGTCCGGGAGCGCCGCCGCCGGGGCGCCCACCCTACCAGGGACTGGCCACGAAGAGTTGGAGGGCCCTGTTCAGTTGCGTCGCGCTCGCCCGAACCGCTGCCGCATCCACTCCGAAGTCCTTGGCCAGGCCGGTGTACGTCGGTCGCAACGCGGCCATGCGTCCCACCACGTGCACAAGCCCTGCGGCGGCGGCATCCGCGCCGCCACCCGACTCCCGCTCGCCCGGCCGGAGCCGGCGCCAGGAGGCGACACAACGGAGGAAGAACGGCAGTCCGAGGTTCGGCCGAGCCTTATCCCACAGCGCCTCCTCCACCGGGTCCAGGTCGCCGCGGGGCGGCGGCGCGCCCTCGAACAGGCGGGTGGCCACCTCGGGCCGCAGCGCGCCGCGGGGGGGCAGGGCGGGGCCGAAGCAGTCCCGGCACGGGAGGAGTTCGGAGAAGGCCGCGACAGGAGCGGCGGACGCCCAGCGCAGGGTGAAGGCGTACAATGTTCGGCCCGCCCGCAGCGCTCCAGAGACCGCGCAGGGCAACAGGGGATCCTCGACGATCGGTCCCAGGCGGGCCTCGTCCGGCGGTACGCCAAGCGGTAGGCCCACGGTCAGCAGCGGTCCCGCCCGTCCCCAGAGAGCGGTGGCCACCGCCAGCGGGGACTGCCGGGCGATCGCGGCGGCGGGTGGGACGCCCGCAGCGGCCAGGCTGCGCAGAAAGGCGAAAGCGGCCTGTTGACGGAGGCGTTCGCCCTGATCGCCTGGGGTCGCGCCGCGCGCGGCCGGACGGCCGCCGCGGTCAAGCGGCACCGCGGGTCGCGTACGCCCGGGCGCCGCCGGGTGCCGGGCGTGCGCGACGTCGGGGTCGGGCCTGAAGCCGCCCGGCCCTCCGGAGCGCATGGCGGCGACTTGTTGTCCGGGCGCGCCCTTCCGGGTCGCGCCTACCGATCGGGGCGCAGGCGTTGAGGGGGCCGCCGTCTGTCCGTGCCGGACCCTGTTCGGCGCCGCCCCGGCATTCGCCACGGCACCGCCTGTCTCTGTGGCCCCGGCATTCGCCACGGCGGCCTCCCGCAGCGCCGCCTCCGCCTCGCGGCCGCAGGCCGCCTCCGGCGGGTCGGTGGCGTCTGCGCTGCGCATCCCCTGCGACGTCCCGGCTGCCGTCCCGTTCCGCCGGGCCGGCCACACCCGCGGCGGGGCCCCCTGCCGGTGGCCCGTCTCGCCCATATCTCGGTCCGGCTCCTCCGCGGATCCCGCAGCTCCCCCCCCCGGATCGCGGGATGCGTGGGGGGGCAGGCAGCGGGCGCAGCCGAGGGCCTCTCGCCCCGCAGACAGCGCGTCCTCGGACCCGCAGCGGGGGCACGCCGCCGGCACGAAGTCCCCCGCATGCAGCGACCAGCAGAGAGCAAACGGGAAGCGGCGTTCGCCGCGCCGCACCCAGACCGGGAAATAGATCGCCGGAGCCAGGAGCAGGTGCAGCCGGAAGCGTTGCAGGTCGTGTCGCGGCCGAAACTTGTCCGCAATCTCCAGGAGCCGCCGCTCCCGCTCGGCGGCCGTGACCTCGGCCTGACGGTCGAGCAGCGCCTGCCGTTCCGGTGGCGCGCCCTCGCGCCGGCGCGCGGCGGCGGCCAGCACCGCCGCGTAGTAGGCCTCCACCCGCTCCCGTTCGCCGCGGCGCGCCGCCTGGGCCTGCCGGGCCAGCTCCTCGCCCCGAACCGCAGCGCGCTCCTGCAGCAGGGCGTCCGCCGCCGCCAGCGCCACGTCCAGCCGCGGCTGCAGGATCGGGTGGAGTGCGTCCACCCCCTCCGCGCCGGGCACCTCCCGCCAGCGCCGGATCTGGGCTTCGGGGAGGCTGAGGCCGGTGCGGGCGTCCACCCACGCCTCCAGCCGCTCCTGGAACTGCTCGTCCAGGGTGTGCGTGCACAGGGCCCCGACCCGCAGCAGCGGGACGAAGACCGGTGCGGGCGTGCCGGCGGGATCGATGCGCCCGTGCTCGACCGGGATGCGCTGCCGCGCCCGCGCGAGCAACACCCCCGGATCCGGTGGCAGAGGTCTGGGCCAGGGGAGCCAGACCAGACCGGAGTCGCCTGCCCGGAGCGTCGCGGAGACGGCGCGCTCCAGCACTGGATGGCCCGGGGTGAGGAGCACGGCCCCCTCCTCGTCGGCCACTTCGGGGTCGGAGGTGATGGGCAGGGTTTCCGGGGCGCCGAGTTCGGCCTGCAGCGCGGGGGGCAGGATGGCCAGCGCCTGGTCGGGACCCTCCTCGACAGCTGCGCCACGCGCCTCCGCGAAGCGCAGCAGGAAGTTGTACGCCGCGTCCGTGCTCATGCGTCCCCCTCCGTGAGCGGCAACAGGGCGTCTCCGTCGGCGCGGGTGCGCAGGTAAGCGGCGCGCGCCTCGGCCAGACGGGTGCCCAGTTCCTCCATGCGTCCGGCGAACTCCTCGTCGTCGCGGCTGTGCACGTGGTGCTCGAATACCGCGGCCTCGAAGTCGAAGTCGTCGTCGATGCGGCCGAGGATCATGTCCAGTTCCCCGACCACCAGTTCGAAGAGGTTGATCTTGGATTCCAGCACCGAGAGGATGCGGTCCTCCAGTGTGCCGCGCGCCACAAGGTTGTGCAGGACGACGTCGTGCTCTTGGCCGATGCGGTGGATGCGGCCGAGGCGCTGCTCGATCTGCATCGGGTTCCACGGCAGGTCGAAGTTCACCATCACGTGGCAGAACTGGAGGTTGCGCCCCTCACCGGCTGCCTCTGTGGTCAGCAGCACGGGGATGTCGCCGCTCCACGCGGCTATGACGGCGTCCTTGTCCCGGCGGCCCAGACCCCCGTGGTAGGCCACCACTTCGATGCCGGCGGCGCGCACCGTCCGGACCAGGAAATCCAGCGTCGCGCGGAAACCGGTGAAGACCACCACCTTTTCCCCCTGCGCCAGGTGGCGGCGCAGCAGCGTCAGCAGCGCATCGGCCTTGGCGGTGGCCGGCGGGGCATCCGCGGTCGCCACGGCACGCAGGTGGGCGGCCCGTTCCGCCAGGGCGGCCGGGCTGCTGCCCGCCAGGCGCTGCAGGGTGCGCAGCGCCATCGTTTCGGCGGGGCGCGCGCCCGCGCCCGCCGACCGGACGTGTGCGCTGACGGCGGCATACAGGGCCGCCTCCTCCGGGGTGGGGGAAACGCGGTGCGTCTCCGCGAGGCGGCGGGGAAGCATCACCTCCACCTCGCTGCGGCGGTGCCGCACCATCACCTCCCGCATGCGCTGCTGGAGCGCGGATAGGTTGCGCACCGAACCGGCCGTGCCGGCCGCCCCGTAGGTCTGTCGAAACTCGGCGGGGGTGCCCAACTGGCCCGGTCGGACCAGGTTCACCAGGTGGTAGAGTTCCTCCAGGCGGTTCTCGACGGGCGTCGCCGTCAACAGCAGCATGTAGCGCGCGGAGAGGGACTTGGCCAGCAGGGCGGAGGCGCTGCGCGGGTTCTTCAGGCGGTGCGCCTCGTCGACAACCACCAGGTCCCACGGCACCGCCGCGGCGGCCTCGCGATGCGGGCTGCGGCGCGCGGCCGCCAGGGAGGCCAGCACGACGGGGGCCTCCCAGGGACGCTCGGCCGCCTGCCAGGCGGGGCTGCCCTGCACCAGGCAGGGCAGGACGAACTTGCGATCGAGCTCCTCGGCCCACTGGCCCACAAGCCCGGCGGGGACCAGGATCAGGATGCGTGCCGCCAACCGGCGCATGAACAGTTCACTGGCGACCAGGCCCGCCTCGATAGTCTTGCCCAGGCCGACCTCGTCCGCCAGCAGTGCCCGACCGCGCATCCGCCGCAGCACCGTTCCCGCCGCCGCCAGCTGGTGCGGGAAGGGGGTGAAGCGGAGACGCGGCAGCGAGATGAAGGTCTCGAAGCCGGGGCGCATCCAGACCTCGACGGCCGCATCCGCCAGCGCACTGTTCTCCGCGGGGGCCGGGCGGGCGGCGCGCAGCGCGTGCAGGAGCGGCTCCCAGTGCGGGGGATGCGCGACCGGGAACCCCGCGACCGCATCCCCCGCAGTGAACGTCACCCAGGGATCGAGCCCCCGCAGCGCACGCAGTGCCGCCGGGCTCGGGTGGGCCGGCGTGGGCGCGGCCGGGTCGACGACAAGGGTGGCCCGTCCGGCCCGGATGCGGAGCGGGCCCGCCGATCCGAGCAGGGCCGCCACCTCGCTCCAGTCCGCGGAGGTCTGGACGGTGTCGCCCGCGACGTGCAGGGGGGTGCAGAGATCCGGGCGGTGCGGGTCGAGGTTGCGGGGTGGTGGCTGCACGTCTGGGACTCCTCCGTGTTGTCGGCGTATGGCATGCCTTTCGCCGGACCGGTGGGGCGATCCTCGTCCGGTTGTGGCGGGGGAGGTTCCGGTCGCTTGCGGCAAGGGCCGCATCGCTTCTCCCGCCGTTCGGGGGACTGAAGGAGGGGGACGAGCGGATCGGCCTCATCATGTCACCCAGACTTCGGAAAGGCGCGCTATTACGGAAGCGAAAACCGCTGACGTGCGCGGCCGCTGCGGGGTGTTGCCGCGCGGCCCTGCAGGGGCTGCACACCGCCATCACCGGGGGCGAGTTCGTCGCCGTGGTCGGTCCGAGCGGCTGCGGCGAGATACGCCGCAGCTCCCGCGCCGGCCGGCCGCTGGGCGCGGACGGACCTGCTCCAGGTGCGCCGTGCCTGAAGGGCAGGGCACGACGTCACACCTTCGTCCCGGCCAGGAGACCTTCGGTTCGCGGAGAACTATAGCGGGACGAGCGCGCTGGAACGATATGCCTCCCCCCGGGGCTTGCGGCGGGGGATGGCGCATTCGGTGCCCCACAGAGGTGGCGCGCATGGCGGATGCCGCGGTCGGGTCCTGTGCCACGGAGACGGGGCAGGGGAGGGCAACGTTGGCGGAGCCCACCGTGTGCGTTGCCTCGGACCTGACCGAGGCGGGCCGGAGCGGCTGCCGCTGGCTGCTCGTCGGAGACGGGGAGGTCCGCGTGCTCGGCGTCCCGGGCACATGGCCTCCGGAGGGCCCCCCGCACGGGGCCGAGGCGGAGGATGCGCTGCGGGACGGGCGGTTGTTGCTGGCGCCGCCACCAGGGGCTGCTGCCGGCGTATGGGAACCGATCCGGCGCCTGCCGCTCTCGGAGGTGAAGGGCTGCCGGGTGGAACCCCTGGTGGCGGCGGGCGCCCTGGTCGCGGACACCCCCGGCGGGCCGCGCCTGTTGATCCGCTTCAGTTCCGCCCTGTCCGGAGACTTCGGCCTGGCGGCGCGGGCGATCGAGGCGCTGGCCAGGGGCGAGCCGGTGGTCCTGGATCCCCGGGACCTCCCACGCTACTGCCCACACTGCGGGCGGCGCCTGCAGGCCAACACGCGGGTCTGTCCGGTCTGCGTCCACCGCGGGGCGGTCCTGCGGCGCCTGTTGGCCTTCGCCTGGCCCTACCGCTATCGGATGGCCCTGGCCGGAGCCCTGATGATCCTGGGCACCGCCCTTGCGGTGCTGCCACCCAAGATCATGCAATGGATCACCGACGGACTGCTCTACGGGCACTGGCCCCTGCCCCGCGCCTACGGGTCGGTGGCCATGCTCACGCTCCTGGTGGGGGCGCTCCTCTGCACGCGCCTGCTCGGCAGCGCTGTCAGCGTCTGGCAGGAGCGCACCGGCATCTGGGTCGGCGCGCACATCATGGGTTCTCTGCGGGATACCCTCTGGCGGGGGCTGCAGGGCCTTTCCCTGGCCTACTTCGACAAGGCGCAGGTCGGCCAGATTATGCAGCGGATCAACGGCGATACGCAGCGGCTGCAGGGCTTTCTCACCGACGGGGTGCAGTATGTGGCCGGCCAGGTGCTGCAACTGCTCTTCGCCCTGATCATGATGCTGGGCACCAGTTGGCAACTCACGCTCGTAGTCCTTTTGCCCGCGCCGGCCCTGCTGATCATGTCCTATCTTGTCTGGCCGCGCGTCATCCGCTACGACCGCCGGTTGTGGCAGCTCTTCGGCCGGTTGAACGTGGTGGTCAACGACGCCCTGTCCGGCATCCGCGTGGTCAAGGCCTTCGGCCAGGAGCCGCGGGAGGTGTCCCGCTTCGATCAGGTGTCCCGGGGTGTTGTTCGCCAGTCGGTGCTGACCGGAAACGTCTGGGCCACGGTATTTCCCATCTTCGGGTTCGTTTCCGGGATCGGCGGCCTGCTCGTCTGGTACGTGGGCGGCCTGCTCATCTTTCATCGCGCCATCGAGTTCGGGGCGATTGTGGCCGTCACCGGGTACATGGGGATGCTGCTCGGCCCGCTGCAGTGGTTCTCGCAACTCGCCAACTGGACTTTGACCTCGCTGACCTCGGCGGAACGTATCTTCGAGGTTCTGGACACGGAGCCGGAGGTCCTGGAGGCCCAGGATCCGGTCGACCTCGCTCGCATCGAGGGGGGGATCTCCCTCCGCGACGTGCACTTCGGGTATGCCCCGCACATCCCCGTCCTCAGGGGCATCACCCTGGATGTCCGGCCTGGGGAGATGATCGGGCTGGTGGGCGCCTCCGGTGCCGGGAAGTCCACCCTGATCAACCTGATCTGCCGACTCTACGATCCGGACTCCGGGGCGATCACCGTGGACGGGACCGACCTGCGGCGGGTGCGGTTGGAGGATCTGCGCCGGCAGTTCGGCGTGGTCCTGCAGGACACGTTCCTCTTCGACGGCACGGTGGCCGAGAACATCGCCTACGCCCGGCCGGAGGCCAGCCGTCCGGAGATCATGCGGGCGGCGTGGATCGCCAACGCGCACGAGTTCATCGTCCAGTTGCCGGACGGATACGACACCGCCATCGGCGAGGGCGGCGCGCGCCTCTCCGGGGGCGAACGGCAACGCCTGGCCATCGCGCGGGCGGTCCTGCACGACCCGCGCATCCTCATCCTGGACGAGGCGACGGCCTCGGTCGACACCGAAACGGAGCGCAAGATCCAGGAGGCCATCGGGCGGTTGATCCGGGGGCGGACGACCTTTGCCATCGCCCACCGCCTCTCCACCCTGCGGCACGCCGACCGGCTGGTGGTCCTGGACAAGGGACGGATCATCGAGACGGGGACGCATCAGGAGTTGATGGAGCACAGGGGCAAATACGCCCAGTTGGTCGAAGCCCAACGCGAGAGCGCGCGCCTGCAGGGCGAGGTCGGGATCGGCGCTTGAGGAGAGGGGAGGCCGGCGGTGGATACTGGGGAAACTGCAGCCGGTTTCGGCGGCCCCGCTCCATCCGGGGCCCCCGCGCCGGGCCCGCCGGAGACCGACCGGAACGCGGGCCAGGGCGGGCCCCCGTTTCTGGATGCGGTGACGGTCTCCCTGCACCGCGCTGCCGACGGCGCCCTGCGCCTGTGTACGGCTGCGGCGACATACCTGCGGGTCAGTTGCTACCGGGCGTTCCCGCTGAGTGCGCCCGAGGAATGGGTCGTCTTCTTTGACGGCGGCGGCGCCCATGTGGGCGTTCTGGAGGCAGTGGCGGACCTGGACGAGGCCTCGGCGGCGCTGTGCCGCGAGGAACTGGAACTGCGCTATGTCGTACCGTTGGTCCGGGACGTGTTGGCGGTGCGCGAGGAGTTTGCGGAGAATCGCTGGAACCCGGCCCTGGTGTGGGACGTGGAGACCGAGCGCGGGCCGTTCCGCCTGCATCTGCCCAACCTCCAGGACCACGTCCGCCCGCTGGGGCCCGGGCGGCTCCTGCTCACGGACCGGGACGGCCGGCGCTGTGTGCTGGACCCTGCTGCGCTGAGCGGGCACGGCCGCGCCCTGGTCGCCCGCCACCTCTGGATGGACGCCGAGCAGGGGTAGTGGACCATCCCCTGTCCGGACGTCCCGCTCCTGTGTGTCGGATCGAGCGGTTGCCGCGCGGCGTCTCGGGCTGCGGCAGCCCCTGCTGCCGGGCAGGGGGGCGTCACGGGCCGCAACAGCGGTGCAAGAGTCGCGTTCGGTACCGGCCGTGAACAGTTGACCGTGGGAGGGGCAAGGGGGATCGGGGCAGTGGCCGCGCGGGGCGGGTCTCTGCGGCGGACACTCGGTGCGTCACACCGAGAGCGGACCCCGGCCACGACCCCCTGCGGCCGTGGTGGGGATCCCAGGCATAGCGCCACGTGCGTGGCTTGCGGTGCTTCATCGGCGCCGCAGCGGGCGCGCAGCCGTCCCGGAGGCCGCAGAGATTGTCCGACCGAGCACCGCCCCACAGAGGATCGGCGGAGACAAATTTGGAGGAAACGTTATGCCTGACACGCGGCCCAACATCCTGATGATCGTGACCCATGACACCGGGCGCCGTCTGGGGTGCTACCAAACCGGCGTGGAGACACCGCACCTGGACGGCCTGGCCGCCGCAGGGGCGCGCCTGAACCGCTATCACTGCACCGCCGCCCAGTGTTCGCCGAGCCGCGGCTCGATCCTCACCGGGCGCTTTCCGCATCGCAACGGGCTGATGGGCTTGGCCCACGTCGGTTGGCGTCTGGGGCCCGCCGAGCGGTGCCTTGCCCAGTACCTCTCGGACGCGGGTTATGACACCCATCTCGCGGGCCTGCAGCACGAGGGGCCCGATCCCGCGCGGCTGGGATACCGGGATGTCCTGGAGGGCAGGCGTGACGCGCGCTCGGTGGGCGCGGCCGTCGGGCACTTCCTGCGCAGTAGGCGGCCGCACGGCGGACGCCCGTTCTTTGTCATGGCGGGCATGCGGGAGACGCACCGTCCCTTCGACGGGCCGGAATACGCGCCCGACGATCCGGATCGGGTTCGGGTTCCCGCGTACCTGCCGGACATACCCGCCATCCGCAGTGAGCTCGCGGCATTCGGGGGGCTGGCCCGGGCTGCCGACGCGGCGGCTGGGATCATGCTCGATGCCCTTGCGGCATCGGATCTGGCCGAGGACACCCTGGTGGTTTACACCACGGACCACGGCATCGCGTTTCCCCGCGCCAAGGGGATGTCCTACGACGCCGGGTTGGAGACGGCGCTGATCATGCGCTGGCCGGGACGCATCCAGGAGGGCGCACAACGGGAC
Organism: Bacillota bacterium; assembly: GCA_021803205.1. Classification (GTDB taxonomy): domain Bacteria; phylum Bacillota; class Sulfobacillia; order RBS10-35; family JAJYVN01; genus JAJZMB01. The sequence goes on from JAJZMB010000058.1 coordinate 19,587, forward strand.
GAACTCCTCTCCAACGTCGATCTGTTGCCGACCCTGCTGGAGGCTGCCGGAATACCGGCGCCGGAGGATCTCGACGGTTACAGCTTCCTCCCCCTGATCACCGGCGGGCGCTGTGTTCCGCGCGACCACATCTTCTTCGAGATGACCTGGCACGACCGGTACAATCCGATGCGGGGCATCCGGACGGCCGAGTACAAGTACATACTGAACTTCGACCCCGAATCGCCGCGGGTGTACCTACCGGCCGACATCTACCGCTCGCCCTCCGGCGCGGCCACGCGGCAGCGATACTACGCGGAGGCGCGCCCGGCGGAGGAACTCTACGACCTGAACGCGGATCCCCAGGAACTGGTCAACCTGGCGACCGACCCCGCGCGCGCCGCCCTGTGCGGGGAGTTTCGCGAAAGGTTGGACCGATGGATGGCCTCCACTCGGGATCCGCTCCTGCGGGGACCGATCGCGCCGCCCCGTGCCCAGGCTGAGCGTCTGATGACCGAGGACGCGGCCGGAAGACTGACCGGGCCGCTGACCGCGCAGGAACAATCCCTCATCATCGCCGCGTTGCGCTGACGGCCTCCCGTTCCGAGACGCGCCCGGGACGCCGTGGGTCACCAGGGCCGAGGAGATCGTGGCGGGCAGCGCCGTTGCCAGCCCGGCGATCATCAGGATGAAGAATGCGCCGAGTTCTGAAAGGTGCTGTTCATACCGCTCCCGGCGCCGCGGTGCCCAGCGGGACGGCCGTTCATCACGCTCGTAGCCGAAACGGCTCGCGTCAGTCTTGCGGCAAGCGCCGCAAGACTGACGCGAGGCGGGGCTGGCCAGATGTGACACCTGCTCGCCCGCCGGCACCGGGCGCAGATCCGCCAGCTGGTGACGATCTCGGTCGCCGGCAAGGCCTGATTACGGCCGGCTCGTCGCCGGTGGGGTACCTGCGCTTGTTTGGGCGGGAGCGCCACGCTCCGCGCCGCCGCCGGGTGCTCCAACAGCGCCAAACAGGAATGCGCGCAGCCGACCATCGGCCGCCTTCGTTTCCGCCAGAGCTCCAGCGGCGACGGGAGCGATTTTTCCAGGTCCACGGTGGCTCGTCGGCGGTTGCGCCGCCCGCGCCATTCCGTCGCGGGCACGGCGCCCCGCGTCCGGCCAGACCAGAGGTTCAGCGCGGGGTGGCTCCCCCCAGGGCCCGGGTGAGTCCGCGCAACGCCACCTGCAATCCGCGACGTTGCGCGGGACTGAGTTCCTCCACAACGGCCGCGAGTGCTTCGTGCTGCCGCTGCAGCGCGGCCTGCCAAACCACCCGTCCCGCCTCGGTGGCCACCAGCGGGACGGCCCTGCGATCGCCGGCCGGGGCCAAGCGCTCGACCAAGCCCCGGCGCACCAGCCCGTCGATCGCGGCGCTGATGGTGGCTGCGGTCATGTCCAGGTCCGCGGCCAGCTCCCGCGTCAGCCGTACCCCGGCCGCCAGGCGCTTTAGCAGGCGAAACTCCGTCAGCGACACTCCCCCCGCCTCCGGAGTCGCGCCCTGGGCGGCCTCGCGCAGCAACCGTACCACCGACGACACCACTTCGAGGGCCTGGGCGGTCGCCTGCGTGCGCTCCCTCGCAGCAGCGGCCACCGGGCACATCCCCCTCTCCGGAGGAGCCGCGCAACTGTCGGCACGTCGTCACCGAACAGCACAATCCCTGCTCACGGCATCTGGAACTCGGCCGAGTGATGTCGTTTTGGACTATAGACCGGCAGGGGGGCTCGCGCAACGGCGGCACCGAAGGCCTGATGGCCTGCCCGACCCACGCCGCATGGGGCTGCCGGATCCGGTGGGGGATACGGCCGAGCGGCCAGGAGCCCGCCCCCCGCCCGCCGAAGCCTTGCCACCGTGGACACCCCAACGCCCGTCCCGCCCGCGCGCCGTTCCGGTCCCGCGCTGTCCGCCGCCGCCCCGGTCCCCGCCGCTGCGGCCGGTGCCGGCCCCACAGCCCCCACGGCCGCCGCCGGGGCTGCCTGGGCCATCGCAGCGTCGCGTCCCGCCGCATCGCCGGCACCCCCTGCGGCCCTTCCCGCTCCCCACGCCCCAACGGCTCCCGATCTTTCCGCCGAGCTTCGTCGCCTGTTCGGCTTTGCCGCCTTCCGCCCCGGCCAGGAGGACCTGGCGCGGCGTGCGCTCGCCGGCCAGAGCTGCCTGGCGGTCATGCCGACCGGTTCGGGAAAATCCCTCTGCTACCAACTTCCGGCTATGCTGCGCCCGACCCCGACCCTGGTCGTCTCTCCGCTCATTGCCCTGATGAAGGACCAAATCGAGCACATGCCGGAAGGCCTGCGGGATCGCGTGACCTTCATCAACTCAAGCCTGGACGCCGCCGAGGCTGCCCAGCGGTTGCAGGCTGTGGCGGCCGGTCGCATCAAACTGCTGTATGCCGCGCCGGAGCGTTTGCGCCAGGCGCGCTTCGTGGAGGCCCTGCGGGCGGCGCGCATTGGCCTGCTCGTGGTCGATGAGGCGCACTGCGTTGCCCTCTGGGGGCACGACTTCCGCCCGGACTACCTCTTCATCCGGTCGGTTCTGGATTCGGCGTTGCGCGAGGCGGCCGTGCTGGCGCTCACCGCCACCGCGACACCGGAGACGGCCGACGAGATTTGTCGCGCTCTCGGGCGCGACATGGACATTGTGCGCTCCAGCGTCGTGCGGGAGAATCTGCGCTACGAGGTCGTCCCATTGCGCGACGAGGAAGAAAAGCTGCGGTTTACGCTCGAACGTGCGCGTGACGCCGAGGGCGCCGGCATCATCTATGCGCGCGCGCGGCAGCGCTGCGAGCGGATCGCCGAATTGCTGCACCGGTCGGGGGTGCCTGCGGCCCATTACCACGCCGGGCTGGAGCGCTACGCCCGCGGCGAGGCCCAGGAGGCCTTCCTCACCGGCCGGGTGCGCGTGGTGGTGGCCACCACGGCCTTCGGAATGGGCGTGGACAAATCCGACATCCGCTGGATAGTGCTGTACAACTACCCGACCTCCCTGGAGGAGTACGTGCAGCAGGTGGGCCGCGCCGGTCGCGATGGCCTGCCCAGCGGTTGCACGCTCCTGACCACCACCCGCGACGCGCAGAACCTGCGCACATTCGCCAGGCGCGATACCCCCACGGTCGCGGAACTGCGTCGGGTGTGGACGGCCCTGCGCGCCGCCTCCCGGGGCGGGGGCGATGCGGAATTGAGCGCCGAGGAACTCGCCCGTGCCGCCACGCTACCCGAGGGCAAGGACCCGCGCGTCCACTGCGGCGTACTGGAGCGGGCGGGACTCATCGCGCGCCACTTCGACGGCGGCCCCGCGATGCACCTCACCCTGCTCCCGCCTCCGGTCGATGCCGCGGACCGCATCGCCGCCATGGTGGAGCGGCTGCAGACGGCGGCCGAGGATCGCGTGCGGCGGCTGCTGACCTTCGCCGGGACCTCCCGCTGCCGCCACCTGCAGGTGGCGGCCCACTTTGGGGATGCCGTGAAGGTGCCCTGCGGGCACTGTGACGTCTGTGCGCCCGACCGCGCCGTTCCCAAGCGGGCGGCCGCGGTCGCTCCTTCCCCGCAGGTTCCGGACGATCCCGCCCAGGTCATCCTGGACACGGTAGCCACGCTGCGCTGGCCCCTTGGCGTGAGCGGCCTGGTGTCCCTGCTCCGGGGATCGGTGGCCACGCCGCCCTCCGCGCGAGGCAGTGCCGCCTTCGGCATGCTGGGCGCGGTGCGAACCGGCACCGTGCGCCGCTGGATCGAGGAGTTGGCGGAGGCCGGCCACCTGGTGCGGGAAGAGAACGCGGGGGGCTTCCCGGTGCTGGTGGTGGGCCGGAGGGACGGCTTGCCCGCCCTGGTGCCGCCGGGGGCGCGCGCCAAGCCGCCCGCGAACCATGTCGCGGACTCCGGCGCCGCACGCGAGCGGACCGGCGGCTTGGCCATGCCGCTGGCAGCGGCGGACCGGGAACTGTTCGAGGCGCTACGGGCGTGGCGCGCGCAGCAGGCCCGGGAGGCTGGCGTGCCGCCCTACGTCATCCTGCACGACCGGACCCTGCGTGCGCTGGCTCGCGAACGACCGGCGACGCACAGGGCGCTCGCGGCCATCCCGGGCGTGGGCCCCAAACGCCTGGAGGCCTGGGCCCGCGCCCTGCTTGAGATCGTCGCCGCGGCGGGGGAGGCGGCCCCAGGTCCGGACGGGGTGACCTGAGCTGCCCATCCGCCAAGGGCCTGCGCCTGCCAGCACAACAGATCGGGGTGGAATCGAGGGGAGGCGGATGATGTCGCACGAGGCGGCGTCTGCGCGGCATCCCGGCGACGGTGGTGGCCGCCTGCACCTCGGTCCGGTGCGCTGGAGCGATCACCGCCGGGATCTCCTGGAAATCCGGTTGAACGCGGACATTCAGGGCTGCGCGGCCGGATGGCGGGTGTGGATACCCGGCGGAAACGAGCGTCCAACTGTACGGCGAAGTGGACGGTTGCGGCGGGCGCCCCGGGTCCGGGCGGGTGCGCGGGGGGTACCACAACTACCCCGCCGCTGCCCGCAGGGCGCAAAGTCTCCGGCGACGCATCGCCAGGGCCTCTGCGCCCTCAATCCGGCCGGTGGGCCAGGATGTTGATCGCTCGGCCATTGTTGGCCCAGTCCATGCTGGCGTCTCCGAACCGCTTCCTGAGCCGATCTTCAAAAGCCTGTTCCAGTGCCTGGGTGTGCTCGTCCGCGGCGCGGCGCAGCAGGAGCCGGACCAGCCCGATCTGGTGCGCCAGGCCCAGGGCGATCTCCACGCGCGGAAACTCACCGCGCTGGTCGTCCGCCATTTCCACCTGATCGACGCGCAGCCCCGCCCCGGCGAAGGCGGCCTCAAGTTCACTGCGCTGCGGCAGGAAACCGTCCAAGGGGATCCCTCGCCGGCGCATCTCTTCGACCACCGGTTCCAGGGCCCACATCCAACCGCTGCCGAACCGGAGGCTCACCCAGGCGTTTACGGCGACCCTGCCCCCGGGTCGCACGATCCGCGCCATGGAGCGGAGGGCGACGGCCGGATCGCTGAAGTGCAGGAAGGTGGAGCCGAGGCAGAGGCCCACGGTGCGGGAGGCCAGGGGCAGGTCCTCCACCGGGGCCTGCAGGAAGCGCACCCAATCCAGGCCGAGTTCCTGCGCCCGATTGCGCGCCACCTGCAACTGCGGCGCGGACGGGTCGGTGAGCAGGAGTTGGCCGCTCCGACCGACGCGCTCCGCCAGGCCGCCGTCGAAGGAGATGCGCCCGGAACCCGCTCCGACCTCCACGACCGCCTCTCCGGTTCGGGGGGAGACGAAGTCCACGAACTCGCGCGCCTGGGCGGCGGCCCGGGCGTACGCCTGCCGGAAGTAGCCGTCGAACTCGGCGCCGAAGTTGACGGCAAAGTTCCCCGGCCGCTGCTCTTCCGGTTCAGCGCCCGGTCCGCGTACCAGGGTCCGGCCCGCCCGGGTGAGTACGATCCGGTCGGGACCCTGCGCCCGCATGAGCACGCCCTTGTGCTCGTACATCGCGTCGTCGGCGCGCTGGACGGCGTCCGGCAAGCCGCCGGGGACGAACGCGGCGATGCCGAAGCTCAGGTGCAGGGGGAGGACGCCCGCGGCCTGGGCGCCCTCTCCCGCCCGGGAGATGACGCGGCGGGCCACGGCGGGCAGGCCCGGGGCGTCATCGGCGCCGACCACGAGCAGGAACTCGTCGCCGCCGTAGCGGACGACGAGGGAACCCGCCGGGGCCTCGGCCGCGAGGATCTGGCCAGTGAGGGCCAGCGCCCGGTCGCCGCTGAGGTGGCCGTTGAGGTCGTTGATCTCCTTCAGCCCGTCGAGATCGAAGAAGGCGATCGCACCGCTCCTGGTGTCCCACTCCGGCAGCTGCTGCTGCCAGTGGTGCAGGTTGTGCAGGCCGGTGAGCGGGTCGCGCAGGGCCCATTCCGGCGGGGCGACGACCGAGGGTCCGATGCCCTCGCCGGCAACGGTGAGCACCGCGAACCGTTCGTCCCCCTGCGTGATCCAGGTGCCGCTGACCGCGGCCGTGCGCACGCGCCCGTCGGCGCTGGTGGCTGCGGTGGTAAGCTGCGTGCCGGCTTCGAGGGCCGGGAAGAGCACCGAGCGAATCCACTCCTCGTTGCGCTCGGGCCGGCCCGACGTCTGGGCCAGTTCCCAGACCAGACGGCCGGCCAGATCCTCGAGATGGAGGTCCCAGAAGGCCTCTGCTCGGGGATTCAGGTACAGGACGCGCCCCTCCGCATCCAGGACGATCACGGGCGTGGTCAGTGAGGCGTAGAGCTCCCAGGGCTGCCCGGACGGCAGGCCCGGCGCGGCGGCCTTCAAGGACATGCCCCCCCCTCCGCATCGCTGATAGCGGGTCCGGCATTCCCCAACGGGCCTGGGAACTCCTCGGCGGGGATGCCGGTCCGCCGGTGAAATCCGTCGGCCGCACGCGTGAACAGTCGGCCTCTGCATGCTGGCGCCAGGGCGCGACAGCGACGGGACCGCCGGCCGCGGCGGGCGGTGGGCGGCATGCCACCGGGACCGCCGGTCGAGACCCCGGTGGCGCCCGGCTCCACCTTGTGACCATAGGCGGTGTCAGCGGGAGGGAATAGCGATTGGGCGTCGCGAAACAGGGCGCGGGCGTGGTGTGAGGCGAACGGTGCGCGGGGCCGGGCCGACCCTGGCCACGGGCGCGGGCCGTGCGCAAGTTCCTCCGCCGGGGTGGGAGTCCCGGCGTGCGCGGCACGCGCCGCGTATCCCGAGTCCGCCTGTTGCCTATCGCCCCGAGCGGGGCAAATCTGAGGCCGAGAGGGGCGAAAGCCTGGTTGGGCGGGCGTGTGGAAGACCGTAAGGATCGGTTTGTCCACATTTACCAACCAGGTGGCAGCACTTTGGATTTCGGGCAGGCTTGGCGGGGCGCCATCGATTTCGGCGGGACCAAGACGGCCATGGCCCTGGTCGCACCGGACGGTCGGGTGGGGCACAGGCTCCGTTTCTGGACGCCTCGCCAGCCAGATCCCGACACGATGTGCGACCTGATCGCGCAACAGTGGGCCGCCCTGCTGGCTCAATCCGGCGGGCCGGAGGTGGCCGGTGTGGGCGTGGCGGCTCCCGGCCCGGCTGATGCCGCCGCCGGCATCCTTCATCAGGTGTTCGACTGGCCCTGGCGCGATGTGCCGCTCGCTGCCGTGCTGAGCCGGCGCCTGGGACTGCCGGTGCGGCTGGACAACGACGTGAACTGTTGCTGCCAGGCCGAGGGGCGCTTCGGCGTCGCCCGCGGCGTGCGGGATTACGCCTGGATCCAGGTGAGCACGGGGGTCGGGGGCGCCCTCTGCCTGGGGGGTCAGGTGTACGCCGGTGCCCGCGGCTTGGCCGGAGAGGTGGGTCACCTCATCCTGGACGAAGGCGGGCCCCCGTGTGCCTGCGGCCGCCGGGGCTGCCTGCAGGCCCTGGTCAGCGGCCCGGCTCTCGCGCGCCGGTTCCATGAGGCCGGAGGACGGGCGGGGGAGCGGGCGGAGGCGGTTTTTGCGGCGGCCGGCGCCGGGGACCCGCGGGCCCGGGCGGTGCTCGCCGCAGCGGCGCGGGATCTCGGCAGGGGCTTGGCGATCGTCGTCAACCTGCTCAATCCCGAGATGCTCGTCCTCGGGGGCGGGGTGATGGAGTCTTTCGCGCCGCTGCTGCCGGCGGTGCGGCAAGCCGTGCGGGAGAGGGTGATCGGGGAGGCGAACCGCGAGGTGGCGGTGGTGCGTTCCGGCATTGGATACGACGCGGCTCTGCTGGGGGCCGCGGTGTTGGTCGAGCGGTAGAGTGCAAGGGGGGCCTCCCGGTGCCGTCGACGCCCGAGCCGACCGGAACCGTCCGCGCTTGCCCGGAACAGCCCGCGGAGGGATTCGCAGCGTATTTTGCCTGGTATGGCGCTGAACTCGAACGTGCGCGGTCGGGGCTGGACCTCGGCGCCCTGGGCCAATTGCTTGGCTGGTTGGAGGAGACCCGTCGCCAGGGCCGGCAGCTCTTCGTGCTCGGTAACGGCGGCAGCGCGGCCTCCGCCGCGCATTGGGCTTGCGATTTCGGCAAGGGAGTCAACGTGGGCGACAGCCGCCGCTTCCGCGTCCTGGCCCCGTCGGAGCACGTCAGCTGGTCCAGCGCCCTGTCCAATGACCTCTCCTTTGCCGATGCCCTGGCGGAGCAACTGCGCAACTGGGCGAGGCCGGGCGACCTCGTCGTCGCCCTGTCGGTCTCGGGGAATTCAGAGAACCTTGTGCGGGCCTTCGCCGCCGCCCGATCCTGCGGTGCCCGTCTGGCCGCGATCGTGGGTGCGGCCGCAGGGCGCCTGCAGGGGATGGCGGACCTGGCGATCGTCATCCCTTCTCGCGACTACGGGGTGGTCGAAGATCTGCACATGACCGTCAACCACATCCTCTCGCAGTACATCCGCCACTGCCTGGAGGCGGGCGGGGACGCCACCGCATGCCGGCGCTGAACCGGAGTTGCGCCGTGGCTCCAGCAGCGGCAGGGATGGCGTGGATGACGCCGTATTTTCGAGTTTCACCCATGGCGGGCAATCTGCCGCGCTGGGCGTGTCGCCCGCCGTCGGGACGGGGCGCGTGCAGCCGGCAGCCCGTGGGAGGAGCGACCAAGATGGTGGGCATCGGCCGGCGTGGCCTGTTGCGGGGCGCACTCCTGGCCGCGACGGCGGGAGCCCTGGGGGTCGCGGCGGGGGGGTGCGCCGCGCGGGCGCGGCCGCAGGGCGCGGGCGCGGTCACGCTGCTCAAGTTCGCCCCCTGGGGTGGATGGACGGGAATCGGCCAAGACTGGACGAAGTTCATCCGGCCGCCGCTGGACAGCTTTGAACAGGCCAATCCCGGCCTGCGGATCCAGGTAATGGCGCCTGTCGAACCGGGCCGCGCCCTCCCGGAGATCATCGGCGGCACGGCGCCCGATGTCTTCAGCGAGTACGACATCGTGCCCTACATGGAACACGGAGGGCTGCTGGTCGATCTGGCGCCGCTGCTGCAACGCGACAACATCTCCACCGCCATCTGGTCGGCGGGGCAGATGACACAGTTCTACACCGGTTCCGGACTGTGGTTTCTCCCCAACTACCTCAACGTCGCCGTCATGGCCGTCAATCTCGGCGACCTTGATGAGCTGGGGCTGGCGTACCCGGCGAACGACTGGACATCCGATGAGGCGCTCCGACTCTTCCAGGCGGCGACCTCGGACAGGGGTGGCAAGCACCGCTACGGCTTCTCCCCTGTCTTTCGCGGCCTGCCGTATAAGTCCTCCGGTCCTCTCCCCAACGCTCTGTACGCGTTGGAGATCTTCGGCGGCTCAGTGATCGACCCCACGCGCACCAGGTGCACCCTGGACGACCCGAGGGTGGTGCGGGCGGCCGAGTGGTGGGTCGAGATGTTCACCAACGGGGTGGCGACCAGCGAGCATTCCCCACTGGCCAGCCCATGGCGGGCCACGTTCGTGGAGAACCGGAACAACCACCTCATGTTCGACGCGCGCAACTGGACCAAACAGTATAAGTGGCAGTTCATGCCCATCCCCAAGTATCCGGCGGGACAGATGAGTTGGGTGGGCAGCGAGGGGTATGGGCTCAGCATCGGCGCCAAGGACAGGGAGGCCGCCTGGACGTTCCTCAAATTTCTGGCGGTGGACACCGCCTGGCAGCGGTACGGCATGAAGATCGTGCTCAAGCCGCCAAGCATCCTGTCTCTCTGGCCGGAGATGACCGCGATCATGGAGCAGGTCGTGCCCGGTTTCGTGGGCAAGGGGCTGCACTGGTATGCCGAGTCGGCCGCCAGTTGGGCCCGGGCGGTGCCGGATTACAAATACAACCCGGTGGGGGTGATGAACGTGGTCAACGCCGCGTTCGCAGATATCCTGTCCGGGAAGGTCAGCCCTGCGGCGGGCCTGCGGGCGGCCACGCGGCAGGTCAATGCCATCCAGACCCAGGGGCCGGTCCTTGCCGAATCCGCCAAAGCCTCGTCCTCTCGGTTTCCCTCGGTCGGGCCCACCGTCACGGCCGTCCCGGTGGGCCTGTAAGCCCGGCGCCGCGGGCCGAGGTTGTATGGCGCCCGCGCGTTATGGTCCGCGCGGTGCATGCGGTCGGGGGCATGCTCGCCGCGGTGCCCTCCGGCCCCGCTTCAACCCCGCAGGGTCAGGGCCCCGACGCCGCTGGCGGCGACCGTGAGCGCGAGCAGCCACAGAGCGGGTCCCAGGTGCGCCGCGATGAGCCCGAATGCCGTATAGGCGATGACGGACGAGAGGTCGCCGACGCCGCGGAACAGGCCGGTGAGTCGCCCGATGGCCTGCGCGGCTATCCCGGATTGGGCCCACGCCAGCCAGGTCAGCGCCCACAGCGAGAGCACGCCTGAAAGCAGGACGCACATCGCCGCCGTGGCAGCGGTGCCGCGGTCGAGGGCGAGGCTGCACAGCAACAGGGCGGCGGTGGCACCGAGCGTGCAGAGGAGGCGGCGGCTGCCGAGCCGTGCGGACAGCCACGGTGCCAGGCCCTGTGCGGCGATGTTGGCCAGGATCATGGCCGCCCCGACCGCGCCGACCAGGCGGTAGCCGCCGACGGTGTGCGCGAGCAAGACCGGCGCTCCCACGGCGGGGATGACCAGGGCGAGGCTGCCCAGGGCCGCGAGGGCGACCTGCCGGCGCTGCAACGGTCCGATGGGCACGGCGGTGCGCGGCGCGATGCCCGCACGGCCAGGAGCCGCCCCGGGGTCGGTGGCGGCCGCCGTCTCCAGCAACGCGGCGGGCAACTGCGCCGGGGCGGGGGAGCGATCCCGGCGCAGCGACAACGCCAGGGGC
>JAJZMB010000071.1 GCA_021803205.1 Bacillota bacterium
CGCCCCGGCGGCCGCGCAGCGGCGGAAGCTCTCCAGCATGGCCTCGAGCTCGGGTCCCCCCCGCCGGCGCGGGGGCCGGACCCGGTCCCGGATGTCCGCCACGGTCACCCGCATGGCGCACGGGATCCCGTGCTGCTGATGGAAGAGGTCCAGCACCGCGCGCACCTCGGTGGTGAGGGCCTCGCCCCAGGCGGGATGTGCCGTGAATTCGAAGACGTGCTCCAGCTCCAGCACCACGCCCGGCACGTGCAGGGCGGCGGCGCGGTCGAGGCACCCCTCTGCCATCTGGCGGAACTGGGCCACGGCCTCCGGGAGGGTGGCCGCGTTCACCGCCATCGGCGGCAGGGTGAAGTTGATCTCCGGGAAGACCTGACCGCCGCCCACCAGCAGGTCGCGCCCGCAACGCACCGGCAGCAGCGCCCGGCCCGGGACCGCGTCCTGCCAGCGGGCATAGGCGGTCTCGCGGTAGCGTTGCCGGGCCGGACCGACCTCTTGGCCCATTTGCCTGTCAGCCCTTTCAGGATTCGAGGGAACCGGCATTGCGCAGTGTCGTGCACCCAGCGGCCCGCCCCTGCGCCGCTGAGCCCGTCCCCGCTGAGGCGGCCGGGGCCCGGTTCAAATGTCGGCGCTCCAGGCGCGGCAACGAAGTGCTGGCCCACGGCCCGGTGGGCCGGTACGGCGCCGGATATCCCGCAGGCGGCCGCCGCTTCCATGTCCCAGCCGGCGAAGGGGCCGTCGGCCGGCAGACCGTGGCACAGGGGAGGAACGCATGCGGGCCGAACCCGCCGGGGACCCGGATGCACGCCGCGCACCGGCAGCAACCAGGGCTGGTCCACGGTGGCGGGCCGCCACTCCACTGGTCTGCACCTCCTTCGTTCGGCGCCTGCACCCCCGGGAGGCGCGCCGGTGCCGCGGCTTCAGTCCCCGAACGCCATGGCCTCCATGAAGGCGTCCTGGAAGCCCGGGTGCAGGGAGAGTTCGAGGTATTCCACCGCCTGCCCCAGCCTCGCCGCCTCCTCGCGGGCGGAGCGCTCCAGCAGGGCGAGCTTGGCGCCGGTGCCAGCGGCGTTGCCGATACTGCGCAGCCGATGGGGGGCGACCGGTGGGACCAACCCCAGTGCCAGCACGCTGCCCGGGTCCAGGTAGTTGCCGAAGGCGCCTGCGAGCAGCACTTCCTCCAGTTCGGCAGGCGCTACGCCAGCTGTGCGCAAAAGCAGTTCGCAGGCGGCCCGGACCGCGCCCTTGGCGAGTTGCAACTGCCGCACATCCCCCTGGGTGAGGACCACCGGACGGTCTCCTCGGGCCAGGACCACCCCGCTCGGATCCTCGGACCAGCGCAGGCCCGGCCGCACCGGCTCGGGCCAACGCTCCGGCGCCAGTAACCGCCCGCTGGGCAGGACGACGCCCAGTTCCAGCAGTACGCGCACCGCATCCAGCAGGCCGGAGCCACAGACGCCGACGGCGGGCGAGCCGCCGACGGTTTCGGCGCGGAGCCTGCCATCCTCCCAGCGCACCCGGCTCACCGCCCCGTCCCGGGCCACTGTGCCGCAGGAGACGTTGCCCCCTTCGAAGGCCGGTCCGGCTGCCGCCGAGCAGGCCAGTAGCCGGTCGCGGCAGCCCAGCACGATCTCCGCGTTGGTGCCGACGTCCAACAGCAGTCGCCAGCCATCGGCGTGGGCGATGCCGCTGGCGAGTATGCCGGCAATGGTGTCCGCGCCCACGAATCCGGCCACGTTGGGCAAAAGGTGCACATTGGCGCGCGGGTGCACAGGCAGGCCGACGTCCGCCGCCGGCAGGTCCAGGCCCGCGGCCACCACCGGGGCGAAGGGGGAGGTGGCCAGGGCGGAGGCGTCCAGGCCCAGCAGGAGGTGGTGCATGCAGGTGTTGGCGGCCACCGTCACCTCGTACACCTGCTCGGGGGCGCAGCCCGCCTCGCGGCAGGCGCGCTGGATGATGCGGCCGGCTGCGCCCACCACCGCCTCCCGCAGGCGCTGCAGGTTGGTGGGATCGTCAAGGACCGCGTGCAGGCGCGAGATCAGGTCGGATCCGAATGAGGCCTGGGGGTTCATGGCCGAGGCCGCAGCCAGCTGACGCCCGCCGGTCAGCTCCAGCAGGTAGCCGACGATGGTGGTGGTGCCGATGTCCAGCGCCACCCCGCACACGGGGGCGGACTGCTCGCCCGGGCCCGGCGCAGGGCGCACCTCGGCCACCGTGTCGCCGACAACCACGGCATGCAGGGCGCACCCCCCCTTCCCGGAACTCCACCGCCCGCCCAGGGAACGCAGGACCGCCAGCGGCAGGTCGAACTCGCCCAACTCCGTCCGTAGCAGCGTGGTCAGGGCGGTGGGATGCTTGAGGGTGGCAGTGGGCAGGTGGCATTTGATCACGCGCACCGCGGGGTCTGGCCGCGTCACGCCGGTGTCGGTCGCCCCCAGCTTCCACCAGTCCACTCGGGGTGGGGGCAGCAGGCGCACCGTGGCACCGGCCCGCGGGCGGCTGCGGCACGCCAGGCGCACGCCTCCGGCCAGGTCTTCCGCGCTGACCAACTCGCGCTCGACCGCCGTCGGCGGTGGGGCCCCTTCCAGGAAGGCCACACGGCACTTGCCGCACAACTTGCGCCCGCCGCACGGCGCCTCGATGGACAGCCCGAGTCCGGCTGCCGCTTCCAGCACCGCGCCGCCGACCGCCACCTGCGCGGTGAGCTCGGAGGGCAGGAAACGGAGGCTCAGAGCGCCCAGAGTACCAACCGCGCCATCGGGAGGGGAGAACAAGCGGTCCCTTCCGGACGACGCGCCGGGCGGAGAGGACGCGGGTTCAGCCTCGCGGGGGTCGGGCAAGGCGATCCACCACCATGAGAGCGGCATACGCACCACGATCGAGGCGTGACACCGGACCGTCAGGGTCCGATGGGCGCGGCGGCGACGATCCGGGTAGTTCGGATCCGGGCTGCTCCCCCCTGCCGGTGGCCTTCCCCAGTTGGACGATAGGGCGCGGTTTCGTCCGATCGGGGTACCGGAGACGGTCGGATGGGCGGACCAAGCGTGCAGTCTGGTCCGGTTGCATCTGTCCGGTAGTGCCGGTCGGGTGGCCCGTCCAGTCCTTCCGCGCGAACCGGATGTCCGCCGTCCCGACCACAACCCGTTGTGGTCGGCCGGGGGACACCACGCGGCCGCCGGATAACCGCAAACGCTTACCCTGAATGTGTTCCTGATAACGGCGCCTGACGGGGAGCCCCCGGAGCCGCCACCAGATGTGGTGGGTGGGGGTGGCGGCATGACGGCACCGAGTCCGACGAACCGGACGCCGGAGCGGGAGGGACGGCCGGGTGCAACGCGAACGGGCGAGATGTAGTCCATTGGGGGGAGGCGGCGGGTGGCGGGGCAGGTCCCCGCGTGCCCACAGCACATGTCGTTGGAAGAACTGCGGACCGCGGTGGTGGAGGGCGAGCGCACGGCGGCGGTGGCGGCGACGCGGTCGGCCCTGGGGGAGGGCGTGCCGGCGCGGAGCATTCTGGACGACGCGCTGGTGCCGGCCATGGCCACGGTGGGGGATCTGTTCAAGCGCCGGCAGTACTACGTGCCGGAGATGCTGATGGCGGCGCGGGCCATGAAGGCGTGCATGGAAGTGCTGCGGCCGGAACTGGTGGCGGCGAAGGTGGAGCCGCTGGCGCGCGTGCTGGGGGCCACGGTGCAGGGGGACCTGCACGACATCGGTAAGAACCTGGTGCTGATGATGCTTGAGGGGGCCGGCTTCGAGATCGTCGACCTGGGGGTCGACTGTACCCCGGAACGCGTGGTCACGGCGGTGCGCGAGCATGGGGCCCGGCTGATCTGCCTGTCGGCGCTGCTGACGACCACCATGCCGGCGATGCGGGAGACGATCGCGGCCCTGGAGGCGGCTGGGGTGCGCGGGCAGGTGGCGGTGCTGGTGGGTGGGGCCCCGCTCACGCAGGCGTATGCGGATGAGATCGGCGCCGACGGTTACGCGCCGGATGCGGCCAGCGCCGTGGACAAGGCCAAGGAGGTCCTGGCCCGGCTGACGGCCTGAGGGCGGACGGTGCGCAGGCGACCCGACCGGAGGGGGGGAGCGCGACATGCCGGAGGAGACGGACGGCCGGCCGGTCCAGACCGAGCAGGGCACGGGGGTCGGCACCGGCCTGGATCACCGTCGGCGTTGGCTGCGGACCTTCCGCTTCCAAAGCGTGGACCACGTGCCTGACGAGGAGTTCGGGTACTGGACAGACACCTACCGGGTGTGGCAGCGGGAGGGGCTGCCGCGGGAGGTCGCCTCGGAGGCGGCGGCCAACCGGTACTTCGGTTTCGCCCCGCGGGCCCGTGTCCCGGTCGTGATGGGTGTCCGCCCCATGCTCCCGGTGCGCGTGCTGGAGGAGGACGAGCGGCACAGGGTGATCGTCAACGGCCTTGGGCAGACGCTGCTCCAGCATAAGGACGGCACGTCCTCGATCCCGCATTTCATCCGCTTCCCCGTGGAGAACCGCACGGACTGGTTGGAGTTCAGGAAACGCCTGGATCCCGACGATCCTGCCCGGTATCCGGCGAACTGGGAACAGCGCCTTCCGGAATGGCGGCGTCGCGATTACCCGCTGGGCATCGCCGTCGGCAGCCTGTTCGGCTGGATCCGGAACTGGATGGGTTTCGAGGGGGCGGCCGCGGCGTGCATCGAGCAGCCCGCCCTGGTGGAAGAGATGATGGAGCATGTGACGGAACTGGTGCTGCACGTGCTCCGCCGGGCGCTGGCCGACGTGCCGCTTGACTTCGCCGATTTCTGGGAGGACATGTGCTTCAACAGCGGGCCGATGATCTCCCCGCGCCTGTTCCGACGGTGGATGGTGCCCAGGTACCGGAGGATCACCGACCTGCTGCGTGGAAGCGGGGTGGACATCGTGTACGTGGACTGCGACGGAGACATCACGGAACTGGTTCCCCTGTGGCTGGAGGCGGGCGTCCACTGCATGTTCCCCCTGGAGATCCGGGCCGGGACGCGTCCGGAGGACCTGCGGGCCACGTACGGTCGGGATGTGCTGCTCATGGGCGGGGTCGACAAGACGGCGCTGATCGCGGGCAAACGGGGCGTGGACGAAGAACTGGCGCGCGTGGTGCGCCTGACGGAGCAGGGCGGATACATCCCGCATGTGGACCACCGCTGTCCCCCGGACGTCACCTTTGACACCTACCTTTACTACCTGAAGCGCAAGCGCGAACTGCTGGGCGTCCCGGAGCCGGAGGCGCCGGCCAGCGAGCGGGTGCGTGCCGCGATGAGTTGAGCTTGGCGCTGGCGGGACCCCGCGCCCGGCACCAACGGGGGCGCCGTCGACGCGGAGAGGCGGGTGAGGCGGACATGCCCGTGACCGCCGGCCAGACCACGCCCGTGGTGCGTTGCCTCGATCCGCCCGCCACACCTCCCCGACCGGAA
>JAJZMB010000028.1 GCA_021803205.1 Bacillota bacterium
CTCATCCACACACAACACCACAGACTCAGGCGGCGGCTCCAGATACAGACCTACGACCTTGTTGACCGACGGCGTACCCACTCCGGCCCCTTCATCCACTCCGTTTTCGGCCCGCGCCGCGGGTCTATCATTCTGCACCCTGTCGCCAGGATTTGACCCAAAACTCTCTATACTTTGGCCCACGCGTGGTAGCCGTCCCAGGAAACTGCCGCTAGGACTCCCGCCCCTCGGGGCGTTCCCCCCCTCCGAGCCGCGGGAGGTCCTGCACAAGCGGCAGTGACTGCACCCGGGCCTGCTGCACCATCCCTAGGCCGTAAAGCCGGATGAATCCGACCGCCGCGCTGTGGTCGAATGCGTCGCCGGTGTCGTAGGTGGCAAGCGCGCGGCTGTAAAGCGACATGGGGGAAGTACGTCCGATCACCCGCGAAGTGCCCCGGTGCAGTTTGATGCTGACCTCGCCCGTGACGTGCCGCTGGTTACTCCGGATGAAGGCCATCAGGTCCTGGTGCAGGGCGGAGAACCACTTGCCGTTGTAAATCAGGTCGGCGTACTCGGCCGATGCGGCCTGCTTGAAACGGGCGGCGTCCCGGGTCAGGGTGAGAGTCTCCAGGGCCGCATGTGCCTGATGCAGGACAGTGCCTGCCGGCGCCTCGTAGATCTCACGGGACTTGATGCCGACCAGCCGGTTCTCCACGTGGTCGATGCGCCCCACACCGTATCGTCCGGCGAGTGCGTTGAGTCGTTCGATCAGCGTCACGCCATTGACGCGCTCCCCGTCCAGGGACACCGGCACGCCGCCCTCGAATCCGACGCGTATCACCGTCGGATTCGAGGGCGTCTGTTCCACGGGTGCCGTCCATTCGTAAACGTCCTCAGGCGGCTCGAGTGCGGGATCCTCCAGCACGCCGGACTCGATGCTCCGCCCCCAGAGGTTGGCATCGACACTGTACGGCTTGGCCGTGGTCACGGGGACCTCGATGCCGTGCTCTGCCGCGTAAGCGATCTCCTGGTCGCGCGTCATCGACCATTCGCGGATCGGGGCCACCACGCCGAGCCGAGGATCCAGGGTCTGGACCGCGAGGTCGAATCGGACCTGATCGTTGCCCTTGCCGGTGCAGCCGTGCGCCACGGCCTCGGCACCGTGCTTGCGGGCCGTTTCCACAAGGAGATAGGCGATGAGCGGGCGGGCCAGGGCCGTCGCCAGCGGGTATTGGCCCTCGTACAGCGCCCCAGCCTGCAGGGCGGGGAAGACGAAGTGGCGGACGAACATCTCGCGCGCGTCGACGACCTCCGCCGCCACCGCGCCGATACGGCAGGCGCGGGCGCCAACCTCGCCCACGTCACGTCCCTGACCGAGGTCGGCAGTCAGGGTGACCACTTCGGCGTCGTAGCGCTCCGCGAGCCAGCGGATGGCGACCGAGGTGTCCAGTCCCCCGGAATAGGCGAGAACGATCCTGCGCGGCATGCGGACAAGCCCCCTTGCAGCGCGCCCGATTCGACCCGATGTGCCCGGAGTCCTCGGCAGCGGGCGCATTCACCTCTCTCGCGCTCCGGTGGCCGCGACCCGTCAGACACCCCGCGCGGCCCTGCGCGTCGCTCATACCGGCGTTTGCTTCCCGCGCGCTTCCCCGAGCGCGGCCTGCATGAAATGGCATACCTCGGTCAAGGCTACCGTCGGGTGTCCGTCCGCCGTCGACACGGACGGACGCAACCGCTGCCCGGTGCGGGCACGTCGCCCCGAACCTCTGCGGGAGGGATGCGCCGCGCTATCCTACGCCGATCTCATCCGTCATCCGGGTAACGACGCCCTGCATCTCGCCCTGGAAATCTCCGTGCTCGGCGTGGCGCGCGGCCATCCCATGCATGTCCACGCCGAGGGGCTGCGCGGAACAGGCAAGACCACGATCATTCGCGCGGCCGCGGAACTACTGCCCGGCATCCGCCGCATCACAGGCTGCGTGTACAATTGCGACCCCGCCCGTCCCCACTGCCCGTTGCATCGCGGTCTCGCGCGCGCCGAGGTGGTGCGCCTGGGAGTCGAGACGGTGCCGGCGCCCTTTCTGGAGATATCGCCCTCGGCCAAGATCGGCACAGTGGTGGGATCGATAGATTTGGGCCGGCTGACGGATCACGCCGCCCCCGAGGCGGCGCTGCTCCCCGGAACCCTGGCCCGCGGGCACCGCGGGGTGGTATTCATCGACGAGATCAACCGGCTGGCGGACACCGGTCCGGAACTTGCCGACGCCCTGCTGGATGTGATGGGGACGAAACCGGGCCGTCTGCAGATCGAGGAGACGGGGCTCCCCGCGGTGGTCATCCCGTGCCGGGTGACGGTGTGGGCCGCGAGCAATCCCGACGAGGAGCCCGGTCCCCTGGCGGATATCCGCCGCCAATTGGCGGACCGTTTCGACATGGCCCTGGGTATGCGCCGTCCGGCAGAGCCCGCCGCCGTCATTGCCGTGCTCGACCGCGATGAATTCGTCGAAATGCCGGGACACCGTCGACGCCTGGCGCCGGTCCCGCCCTCGGAGCCGGTGCCAGGCGGCACGCCGCCATCACCGGTCGTCGACGGTCCGGACGAGGCGCCGGACTGGACCCGGCCGCCTGTCGCACCTGTGCCGGAGGCAACGGGCAGGCTCCGTCAGGAACTGCTCGCCCGCGGAACCGAACCCGTCCCACCGCTTCCGGTTGAACTGCGCGAACTCCTTGCCGCCATCTATTGTGATTTTCAGGTGGAGAGCCTCCGCGCCGTCCAGGCCTGGCAGGCCGCCGCCCGGCTGCTGGCGTTGCGAGCCGGCAAGGCGGCCACAGATTTTGCGGACCTGCAACGGACGGCACCCCTGGCTCTGCGCCACCGCCTCGAACCTGAGGAACTGGCGCGCCTGCTCGACCACCTGGCTCGGGGTCGCGATCCGAGCGCTGAATCCGCTGCCCTGGCGGGCGCGGCGCCGCTGGCAGCCGCACCGGGGGGCGTCTGCTCCCCGGAAGAGCCGGCCGCCCCAGGCGGAAGCGGGGGAGAAGTTCCGGCAGCCACGTCGGCGGATTCTGGTCACGTGCGCCGATCGTGGTGGCAGAGGTGGCGCAGGAATCCACCGCCCGGGACGGCGAGCGCCGCCGCCGCGCCTCTGCGGCTCTGCGATCCCACCGAACTGCCGGTTATCACACCCAGGCAACCGGCGCACTTTCTGACGGAACTGCCGCCCGAGGCGCTGATTCTACCTTCCATCCCGGCGCGGGGGGGCCGCCAGTGACGCCGGCGGCAGCCGAGTGGCTTGGGCGCGAACTCCCGTTTGGAGCCCGTGTGGGTGAGTCCGCCGTGGTGAGCAACTGTGTGCACGTCCTCACGCCGGCCGACCCGGATGCCGTCACGGTTCTGACCGACCGCGACGCCGGCCAGATCTTTTACGGCCGGCGCGCGATGGGGGAGATTGTCCACCTGGACGTGTTTCACGCGCCGGGTGCGGTGCCCCCGGAAGGGGTGGCCGCCGCCTTCCGCGAGGCGCAGCGACGCCATCCAGGGTCGGGGATCTCGGCGGACCACTTCGACCTGCAGACGGCTCTTGGTGGCGGCCGTGCCAGTGGTGCATTGCGCAGCGGGCAGCGTCCCACCGTCCTGGCCGCGCACCGTGGGCACGTGCATCTGGCCGGCCGGCTCGGGCCCGGGGAGGCCGGCTTCTGCTTTGCGTTGATTGCGGCGGTGGAGCGTGCGGTCGTGGCCGCCGGCCCTGAGTTGCGCAGGCCGGAGCGCGTGATCGCCGCATCCGCCGGTCCTGCCGGGGGAGCTGGTGCGGCAGATCTGCGGGACTATGCGGCGCTGACCGACACTTACCTCCGCGGCGACCAGGTACGTGACCGGGACGAAGGGCCCGCCGCGCCCCCGTGGCAGGACGACGAGGGGCGTGTGGTGACTGCGGCGCACCTGGCCGAGGAGTTCGGGGGCGCCGACACGGCGCGCGCGGTGCTCGACGCCCTGAGCCGTCCGATTCCGATGGGTGCCCTGCGCCCTGCGGACTGTGGTGGTCTGCGTCCGCGAGAGGTGGTGGCGCGTCTGGTCGCGGCGGGATGGGCAGAGTGTGCCGGGGGGGGCTGGCACCTCACCCCAGAGGGCGCGGCGCTGCGCGGCGTCTTCGGCCGGCGCCTGCGAGAGATCGAGTTGGCGCTGCGCAGCGCCGCTCGCCGTGTTGCGCACAGCAGCACCCGGGGACTCTCCCCCAAGGGCGGGCATCCCGGTCCGTCCGCGCGACCGCGTGGGCGGAGCACCGTGGACCCGAGGCGGGGCGAGCACTCCGGGGATCTGGCGCCGGCGGAGACGGCGATGGCGGCGGCGACCCGAGTGGCGGTGCAGGCCGCCCCTCTGCGTATTCAGGCACGCGACCTGCGCCTGCGGCGGCGAGGCAGGCGCAAACGTGTCGACCTCTGCCTCCTGCTCGATGCCTCAGCGAGCATGGAGGGGGGCCGCATGCGGGCAGCCAAGACGCTTGCCCGGCACCTTCTGCTCACCAGCCGCGACCGCGTCGCGGTGATGGCCTTTCAGGAACGGTCCGCTGCTCTGGCTGTACCATTGACACGCAATTATGCCGCTGCGGAGCGCGGCCTGCGGCAGGTGGTGCCGGGGGGGCTCACGCCGCTGGGTGCGGGCCTGGCCGCGGCCCGCGCGTATCTGCGCCGCAGTCATGCCCGCAACGCACTGCTGCTGCTGGTGACCGACGGCATTCCGACGGTGAGCAGCGGCGGTGGCAGCCCTTTGGAGGAGGCGCTCATGGAGGCCGATCAGCTCCGCGGCTCCGGGGTGGCGCTCTGCTGCATCGGGCTTGAGCCCAACGAACGCTACCTGGGAGACCTCGCGCGACGGGCCGGCGGTCGCCTGCATGTGGTCGCGGAACTGAGGCCCGAACTGCTGGCCGCGGTGGCTCGTCGCGAGCGGCTCCGGCGTATGGAGGGGGGATGAGCAGGAGGCCTGCCTTCCGCCCTCCGACAGCCTCTGCAGAAGGGCCGCCGTTATAATCCCCCTGCCCGAGACATAAAGCTGGCCGTGGACCCGTCCGCCACGGCGCTCCGGGGGGATGGCGGCGATGCGCGTGTACGCGGATCTGTTCTTCCTCCTTAACGCCGGTGCGGACTACGCGCTGCTGCTGGCCGCCGGCAGACTCGCCGGCATCGCCTCGTCCGGCTGGCGCCTCCTCGCGGCAGCGGCCTTCGGTGGGGGGTACGCCCTGGCCGCCCTGCTGCTGCCCGTCCCTGCCGCGTTCTCCTGGCCGGGCGTTGCGGCCGCCGGCGCGCTCATGGTGACCGCCGCCTATGCGCCGTGCTCCGTGCGTGCGTTGCTGCGCCTCCTCGGCTTTCTCTACGGGTCCGGTGCCGCGGCGGCCGGATTGGCGCTGGTGATCGCCGGTGGGGCGGACGGCGTGGGTTGGGGGCAAGCGGGCGTGCCCTGGTGGGGTATTGTGCTGGCGCTCGGGGGGACGCTGGCGGGCGCCGCCGCTGTCTATGATCGGCGCCGGGTCATGCCGTCCGGGCGTTGGATCTCCACCCTGGAAGTGGAGATCGGCGGCCGGAGCGCGACGTGCCGCGCGCTGCTGGACAGCGGCAACCGCCTCGCCGATCCCTGCGGCGACGGGCCCGCGATCGTGGTGCCCGCCGAATTCCTTTCCGGCCTGATACCCACCCCGCTGTTGCAGGCGCTGCGCGCCGGGCCGGCATCCCTGGCGGCGGCCCTGGATGCCCCCACCGTGCCGCCGCATTGGACCCGCCGCTTCCGGTTTGTACCGTATCGCGTTGTGGGCAGGGACAACGGCATTCTGCCGGCCGTCCGGCCCGATGCGGTGTGGTTGGGGGACGGTACGACACGGCGTCCGGTGCGCGCGGTCCTGGCGGTCAGTCCTACCCGGCTCGGTGCGGAGCGAGAGTTCGCGGCCCTGGTCCCCGCCGCCTTGATGACGACCGATGGGGCCGAACGGCCTGTGGCGGGCCGCGCCGGGGTGTTCAGCAACCTGGAGGGTGGTGCGACCAAGTGATGTTCGCGGCCGGGGATGTGGTATCCGAACGGCGGGAGACCGGTTGGGCACGCGTGCTCCGTGCCCTGCCGGTCGCGGCGCGCCTCCTGGAGACCGGTGCCCGCCGGATTCGCCTGCTGCGCGCGCGTCTCGCAGACCCAGCCCCGGTGCATTACGTGGGGGGGGCCGAATCCCTGCCGCCGCCGCTGTCGGCGAGCGAGGAGGCGCACCTCATTGCCCGTTTGTCCGCGGGGGATGCTTCGGTCAAGCCGGCGCTGATCGAACGCAATCTTCGCCTGGTGGTCTATATCGCCCGCAAGTTCGATAATACGCGCATCGCCATTGAGGACCTCATCTCCATCGGCGCCATCGGACTGATCAAGGCCGTGCATTCGTTCGATCCCGACAAGCGGATCAAGCTGGCCACCTACGCCAGCAAGTGCATCGAAAACGAGATTCTGATGTTTCTGCGACGTTCTTCGCGCACTCGCAGTGAAATATCGTTCGATCAACCTCTGAACGTCGACTGGGACGGCAACGAACTGTTGCTCCAAGATATCCACGGTACCGAACCGGACCTGGTGTACCGCGACCTCGAGGACGAGGTGGACCGGGTTGTGCTGCGCAAGGCCCTGACCAAGCTCACACGCCGCGAGCGGCGGATCGTGGAGTTGCGCTACGGGCTGCAGGACGGGGTGGAGCGGACCCAGAAGCAGGTCGCCGACTGCCTCGGGATTTCCCAGTCCTATATCTCGCGGTTGGAAAAGCGTATCATCCGCCGGCTGCGTAAGGAGATGCAGCGAACGGGCTGAGGAAACGCCGCCTCCCGGCGCGGCGCGCGGTCAGTTGCGTCCCTCCCCGCGGCCGGCGCGCACAGTTACCTCCTGGAAACGAATGTGGGAAGTGGCGACGCCGGTTGCGACGCGCCATCGACAAGGTGCGCGCCGTTCCCTTATGCTGCCGGGGAGCGCGGAGTTATGGCGCATCCCCGCAGGTGATGTGGTTTTCTCACCGAAGGGTCAGCGCCTGCGCTGCAGATCATTAGTTCAATGGTTGGGAAGTGAAGGCGTGCTGGCTCGATCCATGGGGTCTGACACGCCGCGTCGGCGTCGGCGCCGGCGCCGGCGCATCGCCCCTCGCGGTTGGTGGACCATCGTAGCGGGGGCAGTGATCGCCGGTGCCATCGTGCTGGTCGGTGCCGCCAGGGCTTCCGGCGGATTTCTGTCCCTGGGGGCCAGGGTTGCGGGGGCGGCCCTGGCCGCCGTGCAGAAGAAACCCGCCACCGGCGCGGTGGTGCGCGTGCAGCCGCAGGAGCCGGTCAGCGTACTGGTCCTGGGGACGGAGTTGGCCCCCGGGTACGCGGGGCCAAACCTCACCGACTCGATGATGGTCATGGCGCTTGATCCAAGCGCCCACAGCGCCTCGATGCTCTCGGTGCCGCGCGACCTCTGGCTGAACATCCCCGGCTTTGGGTATCAGCGGATCAACACAGCCCTGGAGAACGTGGGCGTGGCCGGCGCGGAACTCACCGTGGAGAAATACGTCGGAGTGCCCATCGAGTATTACGCCGTCGTGAGCTATCCGGCTCTGGTGAAGCTGGTGAACGACGTCGGCGGCATCACGGTGAATGTGCCCTATAACATCGACGACACGTGCTACCCCAACACCGCGGAGAACAAGTGTACAACCTTCCGACTCTCGGCCGGCGTGCAGCATCTGGACGGGGCGACGGCGCTGAAGTTCGCGCGCGAACGCCATGTGTTCCGCGACGGGGACATCCAGCGCCAGCGGGACCAGCAGCTGGTCCTGCTCGCCCTCAAACAGGCCCTGCTGCAGCCCCGGAATCTGCTCAAGCTGCCCACGATCATCAGCGACATGCAAAACCTGGTCCAAACCAATCTTCCGTACGCGGACATCCCGTTGCTGGTGCGGGAGGCGCTGCAACTCCCCAGGTCCAGCATCCATTCCGGGGTCTTCGACTACACTTCGGGCGCCGTGAGCAACTACACCACCGCGGGCGGGGCCGAGGTGTTGCTGCTGCACCAGAGCGTGGCGCGCGGGATTGTGCAGCAGGCTTTTGGCAGTCTCCTGGCGCGGATGACCCGGATGACGGTGCAGGTCCAGGACGGGACGACGGCGCAGAAGGCGGGCGCCTATTTCACCGGCGTCTTGCAGAACATGGGCGTGCAGGTTCTGCCGTCGATGCCGGCCCCGCGGACCGACCTTGCCAATAACCATGTCTACGTCAATACGGCGGTCGTGCATCTCGCGCGGGCGGCCGCACTGCCGACGGAGGCCGTGATCCTGGGCCAGATGTTGGGGACGCGGGCGACGGCGCAGAAGATTGCCGGGTCACAGGCCCAGATCGTCGTGCAACTGGGGAGTGCCTTTCCCAGCGTGTGAGCGGGCGGCGAAGATGGAAGGAACCCCCTGCGGCGCGGCGGCACGCGACAGCGGTGCGCGGGGCACGATGCAACGCCTGTGGCAACCAGCCCGACGGCGCCGCAAACGGGTGGCTTGGCCCAATACCGCTAAGCTACGGCGCCGCGACCGGGTTCTCGCCGCAGCGCCAGCGAGGCGGCCGCCAGCCTGGAGACGTTGACTTCAAAGACCTGTCGGCGGCGTGGCCAATGGCCGAATGCCGATGGCACTCCCGACGAACTTGCCCAAACTGAGCGGTATGGGGGTTTGGCTCCGAGTCGGGGATCCAGGGTCTTGGGGCACAACGGCCGTGGAACAAGGGGTCTCTGAAAGGCGGAGTTTTGCCGCGACGACTTGGCGTGGCGCGCGGTTGGGCATGCTGGGGACTCAGGGGGTGTAACGCATGGCCAACAGGACCTCCGAACGCGTCGCCGTCGGTGATCGCCTGAGTTGCGGGCACTGTGGTACCGAGATCCGGATGGAACAGGTCGGTACGGGGCATGTGCAGTGTTGTGAGCGGCCCCTCCGTCCATCCGTCGGGAATGTCCCTGCAGGAGCCGGCGCCGCGCACGCGCGGTGCGAGGACTGCGGCAACGAGGCATGCATCGAGCATGATGGCGGCGGGTCGCTTTCATGCTGCCACGCGCAGATGATCCGAGATTGACGTTGCGCATCGATCTTCCGGACCGGCCGCGGCGCATGGCGCCTGCGGCCGGTTCAAGGGTCTTGACGGATATCATAGTTTATACCTAAACTTTCAGTTGTCCGGGGCACCGTTCCGGAGAGGGGAGCGGGGCATGGTCCGGCCGGAGATCCTGCCGTGGCTCCGCTTGGCCCGCGTCTATCACAAGGTGACGCACGCCATGGTGGAGCACCTGAGGCCGTATGGCCTGACCGGCGCCCAGTTCGACGTACTTGCTCAGGTGGGCGCAGCGGACGGGTGCACGCAGCAGGAGTTGGCGGAGGCACTTCTGACGACAAAAGGCAATATCTGTCAACTCTTGGACCGCATGGAGGCGAGAGGCCTTCTGCGGCGGGTGCCCGACGGCAGGGCCAAGCGGCTTCAGCTCACGCGCCAGGGGCGGCAGCTGTTCGGTGCGGTCGTGCCGGCTCACGAGGCATGGGTGGCGGGGCACTTCGCGGTCCTGGCGCCGGAGGAGCGGGTGCTGCTGTCGGCGATGCTGCGCCGTTTGGACCGTTCGTGGTCGTAGGCGGGCGACTTCCGGCGCGGCTGTGTCCGGCGCATGCCGTGAGGGCAGCGCGGCGCGTGGGCACGCGGTGAGTGGATCCGGACATGCGGGCCGCGCTGCGCGGCCGGATGAAGCGGTCATGGGGGTGTGGGGCAGGGTATGGCAGCGGCGAAAGTGGCGATCGTGTACTACAGCATGACGGGACGCACCTACCGCGTGGCGCAGGCGGTGGAAGAGGGGGCCCGGGCGGCCGGAGCGGAGACGCGGTTGCGCAAGGTGCGCGATCTGGTGCCCCCGGAGGTCATCGCGGGCGTGGCCCCGTGGCAGGCCAACGTCGAGGCGACCAGCGGGGTGCCTGAGGCTAGCCTGGACGACCTGGAGTGGTCCGACGGCTATATCTTCGGCACGCCGACGCGCTACGGGTCGGTGGCGGCGCCGCTCAAGCAGCTGATCGACTCCACCGGGCCTCTGTGGGGCCAGGGCAAGCTGGCGAACAAGGCTGCCGCAGCCTTCACCGGAGCGCAGAACCCCCACGGCGGTCAGGAGTCCACGCTGCTTTCCCTGTACAACGTCTTTCATCATTGGGGAGCGGTGGTCGTGGCCCCGGGTTACACAGATCCCGCGATCTTCGCGGCTGGCGGCAACCCGTACGGTGTCAGCTTTACGGCGAATCGGGACACCGTCGCCGAAGAGGTGCTGGCGGCGGCGCGCTACATGGGCGGTCGGGTCGCACGGTATGCGGCCCTAATCGCGGAGAACCGCGGCCGGCTCTGAAGCCTGGGACGGCGCTGCACAGCGGTCATGGCGGGCGCCGGCCTTGAGGCAGGGGGCGGGGGTGCTGCGCGTGCCAGCACCCCCGCCCCCTGCGCGTTTCCCGGGCGACGCCGCAGGGGTCCGCCGGGATGGCTCCGGGCCCGGGGCCGTCCCTCCACCGGGGCTCACGCGCTGGTCGCCGACGGTCTGCGGCCGCCGGCGGGTGTGGTCCGTGCGCCAAGCCAGGAGAGCAGGCCCCGTTGCACCGGACCCCACGGAATGCGCCGCAGCAGGTTCCATATGGCGAAACGCACCTGGACTCGCACGCCCGCGGCTCCACTCGGACCTCCGGGAGCCACTGCTCCGTCCAGCGAGACATGTGTCTGTCCCGCGACCCAGGCGAGCAGGGCTGTCCGCTGCGCTGCGGAGAGGTCGCGCACCGGTTCGGCTGCCCCGGCCGGTCCGACCACCGTCAGTTCGCCGCGGACCGTCACAAAGGCCAGCGGTGGGAAGAGGACGGTCCACCAGTTGTGGCCGAGGCCCGCCCCCAGCGTCACCACCAGGGCGGGCGGGCGTCCGGCCGCAAAGGCCAGCAGTCCGATGCGGCGGGCGGGAAGCGGGGCGGGTCCCAGGCGAACGCGGACATGTTGCCCAGTGCGGCCGGCGACGGCGGCGGCGGCCGCGGCGACGGCCGGGAGCCGCGCGGCGACGTAGGCCTGGGCCTGACGTTCGCTGGTCGCGTGCACCAGACCGGGCGCCAGCACCGCCAGAACCGCGTCCCGCACCTGCAGCTTGACCGCTTGGTCGGCAGGCCGGTTCGAAGCGCCGATGACGCGCAGATCGAACATCCCGGCCGCCGGCGCCATGTGTACCGCCACCCTTGCGGCTGCGGCGAGGAGTCCCGCGGCGAGTAGGATCAACCCGGCGGTGCCCACCAGGGGCCCGATGCGCCTGTCTCGCCGGACAAGGGGTGCGACCGCTTGGCTGCGCGGTGTCCGCCCCCAGCACGACAGCAACTCCGCGCGGCCCGACGGCTGGTCCCACGCCGCGGGTCGGTCTTGCACCGGCGGCCGCTCCACATTTCCGCCCCCCGCGGCGCGCGTTCTGGTGGATCGCGCGCCATCCCGTCGCCCCATAGCCTGGGCAACGGGAAGGGGCGATATACCAGGTTCGGCCCGGTTTATCCGGGAATTTGCGCGGGTCTGCCGGGCACGCGCGCCAACGCCGGCGGGCGGGCAGCCCCGCCGGCGTTGGCTGCGCAACCGTGGCGGCACCGGAGGCAGGGGCGCCGGACATCTTTGCCGCCACCACGGTGGCGGCCCGGATTCTCTGGTCGGCCGCAGGCTGCCGCTTTGCGTGCCGCGCCACCGCGCCGGTTGCGTCAAACGAGTCGGCGCATTTGCAATAGGGCCGCTTTCTCCAGGCGCGAGACCTGGGCCTGGCTGATGCCGATCTCGTCGGCGACCTCCATCTGCGTCTTGCCTTGAAAGAAGCGCAGATCGATGATCGTTTGCTCGCGAGGTCCGAGGCGGCGAATCGCCTCGCGGAGCGCGAGTCCCTCGATCCAGGCGTCGTTCTCGGTCGTCTCGTCCTTCACCTGATCCATGACGTAGATCGGGTCGCCGCCGTCCTCGTAGATCGGCTCAAACAGGGAGACCGGTTCCTGAATGGCGTCCAGCGCCGCCAGCACTTCGGAATACGGCGCGCCCAATTCCTGTGCGATCTCCGCGACGCGGGGCTCACGGCCGTGCCGGTGCGTCAGGTTGTCCCGTACCTGCAGTGCCTTGTAGGCCAGATCCCGGAGGGACCGGCTGACGCGGATGGGGTTGTTGTCGCGCAGGTAGCGGCGGATCTCGCCGATGACCATGGGGACGGCATAGGTGGAAAACCGGACATTCTGGCCAAGGTCGAAGTTGTCGATCGCCTTCATCAGCCCGATGCAGCCCACCTGAAAGAGGTCGTCGACCGGCTCGCCCCGGTTGTTGAAGCGCTGGATGACCGAGAGTACGAGGCGCAGATTGCCCTGGACAAGCTCGCTGCGGGCGGCATCCCGCTCTGCGGTCGTGCCGTCACGCATCCTGGCGAAGAGGACGCGCATCTTCTCGTTCCCCAACACCGGCAGTTCGGCCGTGTTGACGCCGCAAATCTCGACCTTCCCGGTCAAGCGCACTCCTCCCGTCGTCGGGAGGGAGTATCCCCAGGCCCGTGGGGCGGATGCATGCGACCGCAGGGCGGACAAAAGCGGGCCGCCACACCTGTGGCGGCCGGGGGAGCGCGGGTGCCACCGCCTCTTCGGCCATGCGGGGGCGTGGCATGCCGTGCCGGTTGCCGGGCAGGGCGGAGCGAAAGCCCGCGGCGGCCGGAGGCTTGCGGCGCACCGCGCACAGCGTCACACTGGGTCCATGGCACACCGGACGTGGTGGCACTTTGCGGCCTGGGTCTTTGCCTGGGTCGTGTCGATCCCGGTGCTGGCACTCACGTTGTCCGGTCTCGCCGGCCGGGCCGTGCCGGTCGTCTCCGCGCTCTCTGCCACCATCGCCGCCGCCCTGCTGGCGGCCTTTGGGTGGGGTGCGCGCAGCGAACGCGCGCCGCCCGCGCCCTGGCGGTGGTCGGTGCTCCTCGGGGGCGCGCTTCTGGCCGCGGGCATCGGCGCGGGGGTGACCGCCGGGATCCATCCGTCGCCCCGGGCGGTGCTCCCCGCCGCCGCCGCCGCTGTAGTCCTGGTCGGCTACCACCGCTGGACGGAACGCGGCTTGCCGCCGGGTTTTGCATACCGCATCACCGGGGCCGCGCGAGCGTGCGCCATGGCCGCCGCCGCCCTCTGGGCCGTCGCGGTGGCCCACGGTGCCACCGTCCTCACCCGGCTGCCCGCCCGGGCGCTCGGCGCAGCCGCCTACCTGGGCGTGGGGCCGTTCGGTGCGGGCGCCATCCTCTGGGAGTATGTGCGGCCCGGGCTCAGGGGCGGCGGTCGAGCAGCCAAAAGAAGATCAAGACCAAAACGACCAAGAGCGGGACCAGACTCCCGAGCAGCCACGGCCCGTCCCCCGGGGTGAGGAGCCCGAGCGGGAGAGCCGCGCCGGCGGCCGCCTTGACGATTCCGGCCAGCAGGCGGCGGCGCGGGGTACTGGGGGGTCCGACGGTCTGCGCCGGGACCGGATCCGGACCGTCCTAGTACTGTCCTCCGCACTGGCAAGGCCTGGACCGGGAAGGGGACTCATGAAGCGCCGAACTCGGGCCTGCCCGTCCGTCCACGGCCTTTGGGGCCGCCGCTCCGGCCTCTGAGCCGATGTTCCGGACCGTCTCCGTCGCCAATGGCTACCAGTGCCGAGGACAGTACTAGGACGGCTCTGCGAAAGTCGGTTTCCGCACCGGCCGAGAATCGTGGACCATTGGGGGACAGGGGATATCGGAGCAGTGGCCTCGCAAAAGCGGACTTTTGCAGCGGCCGCTAGGCGCCCTGTGGGGGCGAGGCACCACCGCGCCCCGCGTCAGTGCCTTGTAGTACGCCCGCCGCTCCCCGCCGCCTCTGGACTGGGGGAGAGCCGCCGGGCGTGTGCTGCGCGCGGACCCGCCGGCATAGGCATGTTCGCGGCGGGGGGGGACGGTCCAAGGCATGGTGAAGCTGTCGGCCCTGCGCGAGCGCGACGTCGTCAGCGTCGCCGACGGACGGCGCATCGGCGCGGTGGGAGACCTGGAGATCGATCCGGCCAACGGGCGGGTGGCCGCATTGCTGATCCTGGGAGCGGCGAAACTCTTCGGACTGCTTGGTGCGGAGGACGATCTGCGCATCCCCTGGAACGACATCGTGACCATTGGTGAGGATGTCATCCTGGTGCGGCAGGCCCCGCTGACCGGTGCAGCGGGGGGATAGAGTCATGGGTGCCAGGGCGTGGGAGTGGCAGGCGGGGAAGGGTGCCGGCGTGGCGCTGTGGCGCGTGGCGGCACTGGAGTTCCCCGGGGTGCACGCCGTGTTTTCCGCTCGTCTGGGCGGCTGCAGCCCGCCGCCATGGGAGGGTTTGAATCTCAGCCCGGCGGTGGGTGACGATCCGGCGCGGGTGCAGGAAAACCGCCTGCGGTTTGCGCGGGCCGCCGAGTTTGGGCTCGAAGCGGTGGCGGGAGCGCAGCAGGTGCACGGTGCCGCCGTGGCCGTGGTGGATCGCCCCGGTTCCGCCGGTCCGGTGGACGGTCTCTGCACCGACCGGCCGGGAGTCGTCCTCACGATTGCGGCGGCGGACTGCGTTGTGGTTTATCTGGCCGACAGCGGGGGCCGCGCCGTCGGTCTTTGCCACGCCGGCTGGCGCGGGACGGCGGCCGATGTGGCCGGGCGCAGCGTCAGGGCGATGACCGCGTCCTTCGGCATCCATCCCGGAGATCTTGTGGCCGCCATTTCCCCTGCCATCGGGCCGTGCTGCTACGAGGTGGACGGGCCGGTGATCCGTGCCATGGCCGAATCGGCGTCCTGGGCCGGGGACGTGCTCCGCATCCGTCCCGGCGGGCACGCGCTCCTCGATCTCTGGGCCGCCAACCGGCGGCGTCTGCTGGACGCCGGCGTCCCTGCGGCTTCCATCCACGTGGCCGGCATCTGTACCGCGTGCCATCCGGACCGACTGTATTCCCACCGCCGGGATGGCGGCCGGACCGGTCGGATGCAGGGGGCGCTCTGGTTGGCGGAGCGGGAAGGTTAGGTGCGGGGGGGCCAAGGTTTCCGCCTCCGCGGCGCGCGCGCTCCGTGCCTCGGCTCACCGGATTCGACGCCGCCGCGAAGCGGCGCGGAACTTGCGGCCGGCGTGTCAGAAGGGTTGGCGGGTCCACGGGTGAAGCCCGAACCGTTCGGTCGCCGCACTGCGGTGCGCTCCGCGCTCAGGCGGGCACTCGGCGGCCGGACGGGGGTGCCTGCCATGGACCAGCCGCCTGTGCCCGCCTCCGTCGCCACCTCCCTCTGGGTGGGTTTGGTTGCTGTGGGCCGCCCGCGGCCCGGAGTGCGGCTGCCTCAGTCCAGGGCGGCAGGCCCGCGCCGCCGCGCGCTCCGTCCGGTTCTGCCCCGGGGCAGGCGGCGACTGCGCCGAACTGCGGCCGCCGCCTGCCCCGCGTTGGCGCTGGTGGCGGCCATGGTGGTGGGCACGCCCCGCCTGCTTTTGGCTCTTGGCGCTCCGACCATGGTGCGCACAGGAGTGCTCACCCCGTCGTGGACCGTCCCGGCGGCATTCATCCGTCCGGGCATCCCGGTCGCGATGCCCTCGGGCGGACGATTGCTCGGACTGCTGGGGCCGGGCCTCGTTGCGGCGGGCGCCCGTCTGGCCCTGTTCACGCCAGCGGTACCGGTCAGGCCGGAAACCGCATACGTCGGAACAGTACACCGTGGGCCGGGCCGCCTCCCCGCGCCGGGGGCCGCCAGCGCCGCGCCTGCAGCGTTGGTCTGTCTGCGCCAGGCGTGCGCGGCGCCGGAGTCGCCCGCACCCGTGCCCGCGGATCCCGTGTCCAACGTTCCGGCGCAGGGCGCGGGATGGTTCTCTCCCGGGTGGGACCCGCTGGCGGCGCTTCCTCCCGTCGCCTATTCGGACCTGCCCCCGTGGGCCGTGCTCCTGCCGGTTGCGCCGGCACCGCTGCCGGGCACACAAGTGGTCGGAGGGGTGACGCTGGGCACCCTTGGCGCATCCTGGAGCGGTTACTGGCTGTGTGTTCTGCCCGCGGCGGCGAGGCTCGCACTCCGGCATGCGGCGGACGCGACGATCCGCTGGGCAGGCGGCCGCGGATCCATGGCCGTCCATCCGGCCGGCACCGGTCCGACGGTGGCCGGGCGCATGGTGGGTATCTTCGCCGCCGGGGCGCTGGGACCGGATCCCGGCCCACCGGTCCGCGCCACGGTCAATGTGACACTGCCACCCGTCTCCGGCCAGATCATTCCCAGCGGAGCCCTGCTGCATGCGGGGGCCGAGGGTGGGAGAACCGCCGTGGTCGTTGTCGCAGGGGCGGGTAGGTGGCACCTGCAACGGGTTCGGCTCGAAGCGCTGGTCGGGCGGCGGGCCGTGGTCGCCGGGCTGGAGCCGGGAATGCTCGTGCTGGCGGACCCTGGCGGCGACCCGCAAGTGCGTGGAGCAAGCGTCTGAGCGGATGGCGGAGTTC
The DNA here is from genome assembly GCA_021803205.1 of Bacillota bacterium. Classification (GTDB taxonomy): domain Bacteria; phylum Bacillota; class Sulfobacillia; order RBS10-35; family JAJYVN01; genus JAJZMB01. The sequence goes on from JAJZMB010000028.1 coordinate 16,481, forward strand.
CGTCGCGGAGGCCGCCGCAAAAAGGGGCCTTTCGCAGTAGAGTTGGGCTCCGGACCCTTATCCTCCAAGGGCTTCGAGATCGGGGTCGGCCCCGAAACCGACTCTTGCAGCGGCCACCGAGATGCCTCCGGACACCGGCCTTGAGGCTTTCGGGCTAAAGTCCGGCGTGGACAGCCCAACGGGAAAGGCTGTAGCGCCGGTTGTACCGCTGCGCTGGGGCCGGGCACTATCGCGTCGTTGTCGGCGAACACATTGAGCCACGGGCAAGTCCGGGTATAGGGCGAAAGCGCGGCGTACATCCGCCGGATGCGCCGCGAGCGAGTGCGCGTCCGCGGTCCGCCGGGTGCGGCAGCAACCGGACCGGCGATTCTCAGGCCGTGCGGCCTGCCAGCCCACCACCGCAATGACTGCACCCTGCTGGAACGAGACTCCTTGCAGGGAGCCCCTGGGGCGATGGGGAAGTGTGATTGGATGTCCGCCGGTGCCGCGCACGCCCCACGACCCTCGATGCTCCGCAGCGTCCTCCGGCAGGCGGCGACCACCGGCGAGGAGGGGGTGGGTGGCGTGGATGCGCGGACCGAGGAATTGATGGCGCGTTTTCGAGAGATCGAGGTCCTGATGAGCGCCCGCTGGGGTTCGCCGGAGTTCCGGCGCTGGCAGGCCGCGACCTCAGACGGTCTGCGCAAGGCCCTGGGCTTCCATCCCACGGTGATCGAATTTGCCGGATTACGCTTCCGCGCCGGACCTGTACATGAATCCGGCCTCGATGAAGTAGCCGGCATTTCGGTGGAGGCGCACACCATACGCATGCGTCAGGACCTGGCGGATGCCAGGAAATTGTTGCGCCGGGCCCTGACGGAATTGGGTGTGGAGGCGGAGGTGTTGTCCGCCTCGCCGGTGGCCGACGTCGATCCTGTCGCCGCCGCCGCCGCAGGTGATCCGGCCTTGGACGACGGGCGGCGGGCGGCGGCCGTGCATGCCGCCCGTCGTTTGGCAGAGGCATGCACGGCGCCGGCGGTTGCCTGGGCACCCGCGGCGGAGGCGCTGCGCGAACTGCTCACCTTCGGTCCGGTGGTGGGCAAGGCTGCGGTGCGGGCCATGGCCACCCGGTTGCCCCTATTGCGCTGAGCGGCCACCGGCGCGCCAAGAGACGCCACCGTATCGCGCCCGTGGGATTCCCAACGCCGGCAGGCCGGTCGCCTACGGCGGTGGAGGTCATGCGTCGGCGAGGGTGCGGACGCAGCCAACGTGACGACCGGGCCGTAACCGGCAAGGGTGCAGGGCGGTCGATGTGCGCGGAGGAGTCGGACGCCTCCAGGGTAGCCGGTGCACGGCCAAGCCGCGCCCAGCGGGAAGGGAGGCCGTCAGTTTTATGGCTGGCGTGCCAGGCCGTTGTTCCGGCCGCCTCTGTCGGCCACGCCCCGGTGTGGTGCGCGGACCGATGGCGCGCTTCCCCCGGTCTCGGATTCCATCTCCGCTCGGACGAGGAGGCCCGCACCCTGGATAATGCATCTGCCCCTGATGCCGTGTCGACCGCGGGAACCTCTCCGCTCCCGCCGCCCCCTGCCGCTACTGTGATCGCCGCCGGCGTGCGGGAGGTGCGGGCGGCGGTGGCCCGTGCCGCCGCGCGTGTGGGGCGTGACCCCGCCCAGGTACGCCTGGTGGCGGTGAGCAAGGGCTTTCCCACAGCCGCGATCGAGATGGCGGCTGGTGCGGGGGTGCGCGAGTTCGGGGAAAACCGTGTTCAGGAGGCGTTGTCCAAACGCGCGGCGTTACCGTCGGTGGAATGGCACCTGATCGGTCAACTGCAGCGCAACAAGTGCCGCCAGGTCGTCGGCCGGTTTCGGCTGATCCACGCCGTCGACCGGGCGGATCTGGCAGAGAGCCTGGAACGCGCCGCCGATCAAGCCGGTGTCATCCAGGAGGTGCTGTTGCAGGTCAGCCTCTCCGGCCGGCCGGGTCAAGGAGGCGTCACGCCCGCCGCGGCGGGCGATCTGCTGCGGCGTCTGCGCACCATGCCGCACCTTCTTCCGCTGGGTCTCATGGCCATCGCTCCCCTGACGCGCGACCCCGAGCAGACGCGACCCGCTTTTGCCACCGTGCGCGTCCTGCGCGACAGGCTGCGGGTGCAGTGCGACCTGCCGCTGCCGGAACTCTCCATGGGCATGAGTGGAGACTATGGCGTCGCTGTGGAGGAGGGTGCGACGATCATTCGCGTCGGGCGCGCCATCTTCGGAGAGCGCGTCGTCGCAGAGCCGCCCGCCGGCGGCGGGGGGCCCGGCCACGACCGCCCGGGTCCGCCGCCCGGATGAGGGATCATCGGCGGCGGGATGCGGTGCTCCCGGCAAATTCGGTGAAGGATTCTCCGTGCCTGGCCAGAACGATGTGCCCCAGGCTTGGCAGGCGCGAGCGCCCCGATGGTTGCGGTGGTCGGCCCCACGCCGGTCTGGGCTCAACGGGTGCACGGCGGATGACGATGGAACCGACAAAGGTGGTGTTCCCCGTGGCAGCGGGCATGTGGGACCGAATGCTGGCCTTCCTCGGGTTCGAAGAAGAGGAAGAGGATGTCGAGGAGGAGCAGTCGGTCGCCTTGGCGGCGGTGACGGCGGCAGCCCCCCGGCAGGCCCAGCTTGGGGGTCGGGAGGATCTGCCGCGGCGGCGGACGATGGCCACCGTCCGCACTGCCCGCTCCGGCTGGAGCGGGGAGGACCGGGGCGCGGAGTACCGGTCGGGCACAGGTCGCGGCGCCACGGTGACCCGCCTGGTGCCGGGCTTCCCGGGGTTGGTGGTCGCCGCGCCGCGCCGCTTTGAGGAGTCCCAGGAGGCGGCCGACCACCTCAAGGCGGGCAAGCCGGTCCTGCTGCATCTGGAGGGCGTGGAGCGTGAACTGGCGCAGCGGCTGATCAACTTTCTTGCCGGCAGCGTGTACGCGCTGGGTGGCGAGATGCATCGGGTCGGCGCGGCGGTGCTCTTCGTCCCGGCCGGCATCGATGTGACGCTGCCCTTATCCCTGCGGATGGGGGAGCGGGCGGAGAGCCGCTGACGGGCCGTGCCCGAGGGTGGTGAACGCGACTTGCCCATTCTGGGTCTCGCCTTGAGCGCGGCACTGAGTGTGTTGTTTTGGTTGGTGTTCATCCAGGCGCTTCTGAGCTGGGTCCCGGGTGTGGTCTCGGGAAGTATGTGGCTGATGGCCCTGGAGCGTGCGGCGCGCCGGATCATCGAGCCGATCCTCTCACCCATACGGCAACGGTTGCCAGGGGGGGCGGCTGTGGATTTCTCCCCCTTTGTCCTGCTTCTGCTCATCGAAGTGGCGCGATGGGTTGTGGTGCGTCTCATGGTCTGATCGGCCGCGCGGCGCGGGCTGTCCGCAGCACGGGAGGTGCCTCGCATGTTGACGCCGCTGGACATCCACAATCAGGAGTTCCGCCGCGTGCGCTTCAAGGGGTACAGCGAGGACGAGGTGGATGACTTCCTCGACCGGGTTGTTGCCGACTTTGAATCTCTCCTCAAGGAAAACGAGCAATTCAAGGCGGAACTCGAGGAAGTGCGCGCCCGCGTGGAACAATACCGGCAGTTGGAGAACACGCTGCACAGCGCCCTGATCGTGGCGCAGGAGACCGCCGAAGAGGTCAAACAAAGCGCGCGCAAGGAGGCGCAGCTCATCATCCGTGAGGCCGAGGAGGAGGCGTCCCGGCGGGTCAAGGCGAGTGAACAGCGCCTCCGCGAGTTGGAGGAGCGTTTCGGTCAGATGCAGCGAGAGGCCCAGGCCTTTCGCGCCCAGATCCGCAGTCAGTTGGAGAGTCATTTGGAATTGCTGCGCGACTCCTCGACCGCCTTCCCCACGCGGCGGGAACGCGAAGGTGTGGTGGCCCTCCCGAGTGTGGGGAGTCCCGGCGACACTCAGGTGGTGCCGCGCAGCAGCAGCGCCTGACCTCCTGCCCGGTGCCCGTGGCGCCTGAGCCCGCATCTGCGGCCGACGCGGCTGGCCGCCGGGATCCTTGTCCTGTGCAGGGGCACCCGACCGCTGTCCCCGCCGCGTTCCGCACATCCCCCACCCCCATCGTGCGCGTCGTCGCATAGCCGGCAGGTCTATCCGGCACACTGCTGGGCAGGGGTGTCCGAACACGCTGCATCGCAGTGATGTCTTGGGTCTGCCCGCTTTCGGCCAGGAGGACGGTCTCCCGGCCGGGCGGGTTGCCGATCTGCTTTTCTCTGCCAAGGGGGATCGCGTGATCGGCCTTCTTCTGCAGGGCGGTCGGTGGTGGCGGCGGAGGTTGATCCCGTACGAGGAGGTCGCCGCGATCGGTCCCGCGGCCGTCATGCTTCACCGCCCGGTGGTGCTCGCGACGCGGGACGGCGCACGCCTGCGCCGCTTGCGCCGGCCCCACGCCCAGGTGCTCGGGTTGCGCGTGCTCACCCCCGACGGCCGGGATCTCGGCATTGTGGACGACGTCTGTTTCGAACCCGATGCCGCGGGTTCCGTCACCGGCTACCTCGTTTCTCGCGGGCTGATCAGGGACGTCAGCGAAGGAAAGGGATTCCTGCCTGTGGAGAGGGTACGGCGCGCACCACGGGGGGCGGGTACGGGGGATGCGCCGCTCATCGCCCGGGGCACAGGGGCTGACGACCCGGTGCTGCTCACCCCGCCGGTGTGAGGGAGGGACGTCGCGTGCGGTGTCCGGTGTGCGACAAGCTGGAGTACGGTCAGGTCGGCAACGGGCAGTACTATTGCTGGAACTGTTACCTGGAATTCCACGGGCAGCCGGGCAAGTGGCGCTTTTTCGCGGTCGATGAAGAGGGCGGCCTCGTCGAACTGGCCGCGCGCGCGCGCGAACCGGCTCAGGCGTCCGTCGTCGGCGACCTTGTGCCGAATCCGGTGGACTGAGGGACGCTGAAGGGGTGGGGAACACTTGCTGCGCGGTTTCTGGAAGGGCGTCGCCCTAGGCACCCTGGCTGTGGTGGCATTGGCCCTCTGGAGCAGTGGAGATGGCCGGAGCGACGCCGGCCGGGGTCGGCCCCTGAGGCGGTGGTGAGAGATGGCGAACGCCCGGATTCCGAAGCGGCCGCGGAACTGGCGCCGCGATGGGCGGCAGAGCCCGCCGCAGCCGCGCGCCGGGCCATCCCGACGGCTGCGGCCGCGACCGGACATGCGCCGTGGGTGTGGCTGCTCCCCGCGCTGACGGTCGTGGCCGTGCTGCTGCTCTACGTTCTCCGCAGCCTGCTGACCCCGTTCGTCTTGGCGGCGGTGCTCGCTTACCTTGTCGCGCCGGTGGTCGAGCGCCTGCAGCGACACGCAGGGCTGCCCCGGGGACTGGCCATCCTGGTGGCCTACGCCGGTACCCTGCTGGTGATCGCCGCATTTGCCGTGTTTGTCCTGCCCGATCTCGTTGCCGAGATGCAGCGGCTCGCCGCCGGGTTGCCCGCGTACACGGCGCGACTGGAGGTGCGCCTGGCCGCACTGCGCGGCGGATACGGGCGCCTGCCGCTGCCGCCCGCCATGCGTGCGGCCACCGATCGTGCGTTGCTGCAGGCCGAGGCCGCGGCTCGGGCATCGCTCGATCAAGCCCTCGCGGGAGCTGTCAGCGTCTTCGGGCTGATCGTACCTCTGCTTCTTGCGCCGGTTCTCGCCTTCTACATACTTTGCGACCTGCCCCTGCTGCGCACGCGCCTGTCCCGGCTGCTGCCGCCCGCAGCCAGGCAGCCGGTGCTGCTCTGCTTGGCGGATCTGGATGCCGTCATCGCCGGTTGGATTCGCGGGGAACTCCTTACCGCAGGTGCAGTCGGAGTCCTGGCGACGCTGGCGGTGTTGGTCCTACGCCTGCGCTACGCCTTCACGCTCGGTCTTGTCGCCGGTCTGGGCGAGTTGATTCCCTACTTCGGGCCCGTCCTGGGCGCCCTGCCGGCCCTCGCCGTGGCCGCCGGGACGGGAGGATTCCCGGCTGTCGTGTACACAGGCCTGGCCTTTCTCGCCATCCAACAAATCGAGAGCGTCTTTCTGGCTCCGCGCATTGTGGGAGGATCGGTGGGCCTCCATCCGCTGGCGGTGATTGCCGCGCTTCTGGTGGGCGACCAACTGGGCGGCCTTTGCGGCATCATCCTCGCGGTACCCGCGGCGGGCTGTGCCCGCGTGCTGGTGAGGCATGGCGTGCGTGTCTTGACGGCCGTACGTGCGCCGCGTAGGCTTACGTGAAGTTGCGCCCCGCAGGGGCATTGTTGTGCCTGCGTGCGTTGCGTTCCTCGGGGCACCGATATTTCAGCGGCATTTCCCCATATCCCCGGCGGGTGCCAGGCACGGTGCGACGACCGAGCCGCCGCAGTCGGCCAGCGGATGGGCCAGGGCGGCGGGGTGGATTAGGCGTGGCCTTGTCACACCTAAGGGAATGCGCGTTCCCGGACGAGCCACGGCACGGGGGGGCTGCGCGTGCGCGGCATGGGTTCAGGCGAGATTCGGGAGACCTATCTGCGGTTTTTCGAGGGATACGGGCACACGCGCGTGCCGTCCAGCCCGTTGGTTCCCCGGGACGATCCGACCCTGCTGTTCACCAACGCCGGGATGAACCAATTCAAGGATGTCTTCACGGGGCAGGTGCGCCTGCCGTACACACGTGCCACCACGGCTCAGAAGTGTGTGCGCGCCGGTGGCAAGCACAACGACCTGGATAGCGTGGGGCGCACGCCGCGCCACCACACCTTCTTCGAAATGCTGGGCAATTTCAGCTTCGGCGACTATTTCAAGCGCGAGGCCATCGCCTATGCGTGGGAGCTGGTCACGCGGCAATTCAGTCTTGACCCCGCGCGCCTCTGGATCACCATCTATCGTGATGACGACGACGCCGCCGACCTCTGGCGGCGGGCGGCGGGCATCCCCGTGGAGCGCATGGTGCGCCTGGGTGAGAAGGACAACTTCTGGGCGATGGGCGACACCGGTCCGTGCGGGCCATCCAGCGAACTGCACTACGACCGGGGGGATCACCTGCGCTGTGCGGCGCCGGTCTGCGGGGTCGGGATCTGCGACTGCCCCCGTTGGCTGGAGATCTGGAACCTCGTCTTCATGCAATTCGAGCGCGACGCGGGCGGGCGGCTTGCGCCGCTGCCCCGCCCGTGCATCGACACCGGGATGGGGCTTGAGCGCATGGCCTCCATCCTGCAGGGGGTTGCCAGCAACTTCGAGACCGATGCCTTCCGACCGGTCATCGCCGCGGTCGAGGAACTCTCGGGCTGCCGCTACGCACCGGGCGAGTCCGGTTTCCCCTTCCGGGTCATTGCCGATCACGCGCGGGCCTGCTCCTTTCTCATCGCCGACGACGTGCTGCCGAGCAACGAAGGGCGCGGTTATGTGCTGCGCCGCATCTTGCGGCGGGCCGCCCGCTTCGGACGGCGCCTGGGGCTGGACAAACCCTTCCTTTGGCGGCTGCCTCCCGCGGTGGCGCAGGGCATGGGCGGGGCATACCCGGAACTGCAGCAACGGTCCGAAATCGTCCAATCGGCGATTCGGGCCGAGGAGGAGCGATTCGCCGAGACTTTGTCCGATGGTCTGGGACTCCTGGAGAGGGCCATCGCGGCGACGGAACAGCGGGGCGGCCGGCACCTGGCCGGGGAGACGGTATTCCGTCTGTACGACACCTATGGCTTCCCGCTGGATTTGACGCTCGACGTGGCGCAGGAACATGGTCTGGCCGTGGACGTTCCCGGATTCGAGCGCGCCTTGGAGGAGCAGCGGCAGCGGGCCAGGGCGGACCGGCGGGAGCACGGGGTGCGCTACGGGACCGGATCGTCCGCTCCCGGCCTCGATGAACTTCCGGAAACGACCTTCCTGGGCTACCACACCCTGTCGGCCGTCGGGGAGGTGCAGGCGCTCTTTTCGGCCTCCGGTGCGGAGAGGCTCGACGCGGCAGGGATCGGCGAGGAAGTGCTGGTGGTCCTTGACCGCACCCCCTTCTACGGCGAGGGCGGGGGCCAGGTGGGTGATACGGGCGCGCTGCGTCAGGGCACGCCGTCTGCAGCGCCCGGCACGGGCCAGGGGGGGGGCGAGGTCGAGGTCGAGATCTCCGACACCCGTCGCGCGGGACAGGGCGTGCTGTTGCATGTCGGCCGTGTGGCCCGGGGGCGGCTCGCCGTCGGTATGGCGGTGCGCGCCGAGGTGGCGGCCGCCCGGCGCCGTGCCGTGGTCCGCAACCACAGCGCCACGCACCTCTTGCACCGCGCCCTGCGGGAGATCCTCGGCGATGTGGTGCACCAGGCAGGCTCGTTGGTGGCGCCTGACCGGTTGCGCTTCGATTTCACCTGGGGGGCGGCGATTCCGCCGGACCGTCTGGCGGAGATCGAGCGCTTGGTCAACGAGCACATCCTGGAACCGCTGCCGGTGGAGTGGTTTGTCACCGGGCTGGAGGACGCCCGAGGCATGGGGGCCATGGCGCTCTTTGGCGAGAAGTACGGCCGGCGGGTGCGGGTGGTGAAGATGGGCGACTGGTCGCTCGAACTCTGCGGCGGTATCCACGTGGACAACACATCCCAAATCGGCCTCTTTCATCTGGTCTCGGAAACGGGGATCGGTTCGGGCATCCGGCGCGTCGAGGCTGTGACGGGTGCGGGTGTCCTGGGGGCGCTCCGGACGGCGGAGATGCGCCTTGCGGAGGCTGCGGATGTCATCCGAGTTCGAGCGGACGAGCTGCCCGCGCGCGTGCGTGACCTTTCCGCCCGACTCGCTGCCCGGGAGAAGGCCCTTGCAGTCCTGCAGCGGCAGCGCGCCGAGGCGGAGGCGGATCGTCTGGCGGCGGCGGCCGAGGAGGTTGCCGTACCCGGCGGAACGGTGCGTATGGCCAGCGGCACAGTGGCCGCGAGTGCCGTGGAGGACCTGCGCACGCTTGCCGATGACCTGCGCCGCCGGCTCGGCTCCGGTGTCGTGCTGGTGGCGGCCCCGTCTGCGGATCGGGTGGTCCTGCTGTGCGCGGTGACCACGGACCTGGTGCAGCGGGGGCTGCACGCGGGCAAGGCGGTAGCGGTGGCTGCGGCGGCCGCCGGTGGTCGGGGCGGCGGCCGGCCGGATCTTGCGCACGCCGGTATCGCCGATGCCGGCCGGATTCCCCAGGCGATGGCCGCGGGCCTCGCAGAACTGCGCGGACAACTGGCGACGTAGGGTCGCAGCTGCCCAGCCCCGGGGGTGAAGGCGGTTGCGGGACGGATGGAGAGCGGGGCGGGGACGGGCACCCGCCGCCGCCGTGGAGAGCCCGGCGGGGACAGGGGGGCTTCCGGATCCGACCGCCACTGTGGGCCGCCGCCTCTCCCGGCGGGAGGAAGACCGCAACCTGGTGGTGCTGTGGATCGGCGCCTACCTCACCTCCGCATCGTGGTCGTTGGTGCTGCCATTCCTCCCCATTTACCTTCGGCAACTCGGCGTGCCGGTGGCACACCTCTCCATCTGGACGGGCATCGCCTTTTCGTCCGCCTTCGCGACTGCGGTCGTGTGCTCCCCCATCTGGGGTGCCTGGGCGGATGCGGTCGGCCGCAAACCAAACCTGCTGCGTTCGGGACTGGCCATCACCGTGGTGATGATCGGGTTGGCGAACGCCGGTGCCCCATGGGTGGTCGTTGCCTGGCGGCTGCTCAACGGCGCGCTCTCCGGCTTCATTCCCACCTCCTTCGCCCTGGTGGCGGCGACGGTTCCCGCCCAGCGCCTCGGGCGCTCCCTCGGGATCCTGCAGGCCGGGCCGGCCGCCGGCGCGATCACCGGACCGATGATCGGCGGGGCGCTGGTGGAACTCTGGGGCATTCACTGGACCCTGTATCTCGCGGCTGCGGCGCAGTTGTGCGCTACTGTCCTGGTCTACATCCTGGTGCGCGAGCCGGAGCCGCTGCGCCGCGGGAGCCGCCTGGACGTGCGGGGCGACCTGCGGGAGGTGGGCCGCAATCCCGGACTGGTGACGGTCCTGGTCGGCGCCGTCCTTGTCCAATTGGGCACCACGATCATCGAGCCCCTGATCACCATTTACGTCGGGGAGTTCAAAGGGGTCTCCGCGGTGCCTCTGCTGGCCGGATTGCTCTTCTCCCTCGTCGGCCTCGCCTCCGTGCTCTGCTCTCCGGGCTGGGGGCGGCTGGGAGAACGGGCAGGGTACCGGCGCATCGTCCTCCTGGGGCTGCTCGGAGCGGCACTCGGCAATGGCCTGCAGCTGCTGGCGGGTTCGCTCTGGGTGTTTGGTGCGATTCGCCTGGGGATCGGCGCCGCCTACGCCGGGGCGAGCACCGGCCTCAACACCCTCGCGGCCACATCCGTCGACGAGGCCTTTCGCGGCCGTGCTTACGGGATTTTGACGTCGAGTCAGCAGGTCGGCAACCTGTTCGGTCCGCTCATCGGTGGCGTTTGGGGAGACGCCCTGGGCATCCATAGCGCCTTCGGGCTGTCGGCAGCGGTTTTCGCCGCGGCGCTCTTCTGGATGCTTCGAAGTCGCCCTTCCCGTGCGCCGGTGACCATTGATTGACACCTCCAGCGGGGGGATGATACCCTTCGGGCGCGTGATGGGCCTCGACGTCGGCGACCGAACCGTGGGCATAGCCGTGAGCGACGAGGGTGGCACGGTTGCGCTGGGGCTGTGCGTCGTCCGTCGCACAACGCTGCAACGCGACCTGGCAGAGGTTACGGGGCTTGCCATGGCGCGCCATGTTCAGCTTTTCGTGGCCGGATTGCCGCGACGGTTGGCGGGCGACTTGGGCCCACAGGCGGAAAAGGTGCTGGCGTTTGTCGGCGCCCTGCGGGAGGCTGCCTCCATTCCTGTTGAACTCTGGGACGAACGCCTGACCACCCGTATTGCGGAACGCATCCTGGGCGAAGCGCATGTGGGGCGGAACAGGCGCCGGGCCCTCGTCGACCAGGTGGCGGCAAGCGTGATCCTGCAGGGCTTTCTTGATGCTCGGGCGACCCGGCGGCACTGGTCGGAGTGAACCCTTGGAGGTGCCGGTATGCCCGCAATGGCGGTGGGCCGTTTGCGTTGCGCGGGTATCCGGGTAGAGAAGCCAACGGGTCGCCGGAGTCGCGGCCGGGGGAGGGCCGCGATGCCGCGTTGGAGCAGTCGGCTGTGTGCGTGGGAGCCTGAACCGGGGCCGCGGTGCATGCACAGCACACGGTAACGATGGGACAAACTAGGACGGCAGCGCACAGTGTCGTCTCCGCGGTGGGTCGTTGCCGGAAAGCCCAGGGGCCCGAGAGGTGCGCAACGGATGACCCTGTCGCAGAGGATTTTTGCAAGGGCCACCGAGAATCCACGCTGAGGCGGCAGCGTGGGGCAGGCCGAGGTCGTCCACGCTCCTTCCCGTAGCCGCGACCGTGGGTGCAGGCGGTTGTTGCCGGCACTGCGCGCGGTCGTATCCCGGGGGTCCGGCGGATCTGGGTATTGGGGGCCTGCCGAGGGCAGGCGGCGGTCCGCGCTGGAGGGCGGGGTCCCAGGATGACCCCGGCGACTTCAGTCGCGGCTGTAGACGTTGTTTCTGCGGGTCGGTCATGCTGCCTGCCCAGCGCAGGAGCCCCGCGGGCAGATCAATTGCGTCCCAAGCGAGGTGACCCCAGGTGGAGCGAGAAGAAGGGGATCTGGTCGTTCTCACGGATGAAAACGGGGAGGAGCACGAATTCGAGCTTGTCGACGTTTTCGAGGTCGACGGGAAGGAATATGCCGTGCTCGCCTCCACCGAAGATGAGGACGACGAGGAAGCGATCGTCCTGCGCGTCGAGAAGGACGCGGAGGGCAACGATCAATTGGTCGATATCGAGGACGACGACGAGTGGGAGAAGGTTGCCGCTCGTTGGGACGAGATCCTCGAGGATGAGGCCTCCCTCGAGTGGGACGAGGACGAAGAGGACGATGAGGACGATGAGGAAGACGAGGAAGAGGAGGAAGATGAAGGAGAGGAGGAGGACGCCGCCGCCGATGAGGGCGAGGAGGAGGACGGCCGCGGTACGCGGAGGCGTTAGGGCAGCCCTGCCTGCATCGGTCACGCGTCGGCGCGGTCGGCGTGCGGACTCCAGGCGCTGGTCTGGTCGCGGCATCCTTCTCGGTCGCCTGCGTCTCCGCAAGGTGTTGGCGCAGGCGGTACCCACTCGGGTGCCCGGGCGTGGGGACCCGGGTTTTGGTGCGGTGACGCCGACTGTTGTTTTCGCACCAGGCCCGCCGGCGCGAGCGACATGGAGATCGGCTGGCCGGGCCCGCCGGCACCCGGTCCACTGCGGAGTTTCGCGACTCCGGCGTCCGCAGCGCGGAGACGGTCCCCTTTGCGGCGCGGCGGACGGCCACGCGGATTTGGTGTGAATCTTTCCACGCCGGATAGGTCCGATCGCTCCCCAGACGGGCGGACGGCGGAAGGGAGTGTCGATGGGGGTGAAGGGGAGACACCCTTCCCGAGCCCACCCGCGGCGTTCCACCCGCCTGAGTCTCGGCGTCGGGCAAGCCGGTACCGGACCCTCTTGCCGCTAGTGCTCGCTGTCGCTTGCCTGGTTGGGGCCGGTGCCGTCGGCTCCGCCCTTGCTCGTCCGGTGGCGACGGTGGCCCGCGACCCGGTGACCGTCGTGATCCGGCCGGGGATGGGACTGCGGCAGATCGCGCTCTCCCTGCGAGCAGCGAGAGTCATCCGCCGGGCCTGGGTCTTCGAGGTCCTTGCGGTCAGCGGGGGGGAGGCGCGCCGGCTGCAGGCGGGTACCTACGCCCTCAGTCCCAGCATGCCGCCGCAGGTCGTCCTGCAGCGTATCGCCTCGGGCGAGGTGGTGACGGGTGCCCGCCGGATCACGATTCCCGAGGGCTGGAATGCCACGCAGATCATCGCCGCTCTCGCTGCGGCCCATCTTGGTCATGGGCAAGCCGCCCTGGCCGCCGCCGCTACCGATCCCGCCCTACTCGCCGCCGCCGCCCTGCCGGCGCCTGCGGCGGGTACGAAGGTGGCGTTGGAGGGGTACCTCTACCCAGACACCTACTCCTTCAGCAGCACGATGTCGGCCGCGCAGATCCTGGGTCGGATGCTGTCGGAGTTCGATGCGGTCTGGACACCCCAACTGGCGGCGGCGGCGCGGGCCAATGCGCAGTTGGACACCGCTCAGACGGTGACCCTGGCCAGCATTGTGCAGCGGGAAGTGGCGGATGCGGCCCAGATGCCACTGGTGGCCGGGATTTATCTGCATCGGTTACGCGTGGGGATGCGCCTGGATGCCGATCCCACGGTGCTCTACGCCCTGGGACTGCTGTCCCAGCAGCACTCGCTCACGCTCGCGCAGACGGCCACCGTGTCACCATACAACACCTATGTCGTTGCCGGTCTGCCTCCCGGCCCCATCTGCAACCCGGGAAAGGCCGCGCTGGAAGCCGTGGCCCACCCTGCCGCCACAAACGCCCTCTACTTCCTGACCGATCCGCGGGGACGGGTGATCCCCGCGGACACCCTTCAGCAGCAGCTCGCCCATCA
>JAJZMB010000079.1 GCA_021803205.1 Bacillota bacterium
TGGCGGGGTCGCAGGGCTTCAGCGGAAAGCCGCAGAGCGCACCCGCGTTCCCAGTGGCCGCCTTCGTCGACGCCGCCAGGAGCGACGCGTACGTCGCAGCCGCAGCGGAGGTCCCTGACTTGCCCGCCACCTGCGCCGCGCTCTTGGTCCCGCACGCGGCCAGCATCAGCGCACTGCAACACAGCGCCGCCAGCGCGCGGCTCCGCCGGGACAGACCACCCGTCATCGGCATGATGGCTCACTCCACCGCAACAGCGTGAGGGTCAGCGCGATCCATCCGCACGGCCTGCACTGCGCGAGTCTCCGAGAAAGCCGAGGGCTCGCGCGCCGGTGCCGCGTTCCCCATCTCCCCCGCGCCGCGCACTCGCGCACACCACAGGCACTCCCAAGAACTGTTCAAACCGGCTAATTCCTTCTGCACCGACCAGGGCATGCCTTCCGAAATCCGACGCGAGGAAAAATATCGTAAATCCTCTTTGATTTTTTTAAAGATGATTCTACGGGGACCGACCACATCCTTGCTCTACGCGCCTCATCCGTTCGCGCGGGTGGCCGCCGCCAAGGTCCTCGTTCGCGCGGTCACTGCGCCGCACCCCCTTGTCCCTTAGGGCCGCATTGTTTGCGGCCCAAGGAGAAACCGATTTGCGCATCGCCGGCCTGAGGCTTGATCCCTTGGTCGGACGCGTTGTCATCGCCGGCGGACTTCTCGGGACGGAGACCGCAACGGCAGCAAGGGAACCGCGGAACGGTCCGCCAGAGCGCCCCGCTACCCCTGCCCGATGCGCACCGGCGCATTACGCGTGGCCGAGAGGTGGCAGGCGTAGGTGACCTCGAAGCTGCGCAGGCCGTCGCTGTAATCGGAGCGAATGCGCGAACGGTCTCCGGTGCGCAGGGCGTGCACGAATGCTTCGTTCAGCCGGCGGTTGGCGTTGCCGCCGCTCGGAAGGGCCTCAGTGCGCCCGCCCTCGAAGTTGGCGGTCGCTTCCCGCCCGCCGAGTTGCAGGATCAGCCCCTTGGCCAATATCGCAGTGGCAGCCAGCCCGGGCGCACGCAGGCCGCCGACGAGCGCGCAGGAGTTGCCGACCAAACCGACCGCACCCGAGGCGAAGCGGAGCGTGGCGGCGTTAACGTCGGCGATGTCCAGCCCGGCCATGTCGGTCAGCAGGCGCGTATCCGCCTGCGCGTACACGCTCTCGACCTCGCCGACCAGGCAGCGCAGCAGGTCGACGCCGTGGGTGTGCTGCTCGATGAGCATGCCCCCGGACTGGCGCTGCACCCGCCACCACGGGGTGGGCGGCACGCCGCCGAAGCGCGTGGCCACCGCCATGCCGATCGGGCGGCCGGCCAGCAGTTCGCGGGCGCGATCGATCGCCGGCGAATAGCGCAGCTGGTAGCCCACGCAGGTGACCACGCCGGCCTCACGGGCGTGTGCCTCGATCTCTCGCGTCACCGTCATGTCCAAGCCGATCGGCTTCTCCACGAACAGCGCCCTGCGCGCATCCAGGATGGCGTGTTCGATGGGGCCGTGGACGAAGGGCGGGAGCGACACGTACACCCCGTCCAGCTCGACGGCGGCGAGCATCTCGCCCGCCTCCTTGAAAAAGGGAACGCGGATGGGCGGCGTGCCCGCCTGCACCAGTGAGGCGTTAACCAGATCCAGCGCCGCGGCGCACTTCTCCGGCACGATGTCGCAGAAGGCCGCCAGCGTCACGTCCGGCATGGTGGCCAGCTCCCGCATCTCCGCCGTCGCGCGGCCGCCGGTGCCCACAAACCCCAACCGCACCATCCCGGCACCTCCATCCGATGTGGCGCAATCCCGGGTCACCGGGCACCCCGCAGCCGTCTCTGCAAAGGGCCGCCGAGTGCAGCCGAGAGACGGACCGGGTCAGAAGCGGTCAGGCACGGGCTGGTCCGACGAGCTGCGGGCAGAGGAATTCCGCCGCCACGGCGATGTCCGCCCCGGGGTCGGGATCGCCCTCGCGCTCGCTGGTCAGCAAGCCGTCATAATCGACCGCACGCAACGCCTCCAGATACTCCGTCCAGGGGACGCCGCCCGCACTCAGCGACATCTCGCGCGTCCGGCCGTCCGGGCCGGTCCCGGACCGGCCGTCTTTGGCGTGCGTGTGCACGATGCGGCGGCCCAACAACCGCACCGCTTGGAGGCGGTCGTTGCCGCACATCACGTAGTTGGCCGAGTCGAGGTTGACAGCCGGGGCAGGGCTGCCGACCGCATCGATCAGTCGCTGTATCTCCGGCACGCGCACCACCAGGTTCCGCCCGCTCGCCTCGACGGCGAAACAGGCGCCGACGCGTTCACCATGCCGGCAGATGCGCCGCACCGCGCCGACGAGTGATGCACAGGCCCGCCGCCATCGGCGCCACCTCTGCGCACGGGTCCAGCCCATCGTAGAAATGGACATTGCCGTGGTCGTAGAAAACCCCCATATTGGCGGAGCCCGCGCCCCGCCCGCGGTCCTCTCCTCATACCTCGGATGGCATTCTTACCCGGCGGCGCCGAACAGCCGGGCCAAGCGCCCCTTCTGCCGACGCTCGGCCGCCATCCGCTGCGCCAACGGCACGGGTTGCTCCCGCGCAGCCGAGCTCTCCATCGCGTCCACGGCACGGGCGACCGACCCCAGGGCGGCGGCCACCGACTGGGTCCGGGCAAACGCCCTGCCCAGCGCGGTATTGATCAAGCCCACCGCCTCCGGGTGCTGGTACCGAAAGACTCGGTTGGCGACGCCCCAACCCCGGGCCGCCTCGACGAACCAGTGCAGACCCTTGCCCTTGGCCAGCGGCGCCACTGTCTCCACCGTCAGGATGTACTCATCCCACAGGGATACCATGCTGGGCGTCCGCAGGAGGTAGTGCATGCAGTACCGCGACCAGTACGCGTCCGCCGCCAAAAAGCGCAGCAGCACCCAGGCCGCCTCGGGGCGGGTTGTGGCGGCGTTGATCGCGTAATAGTCGGTGGCCTCGAACGACGCTGGTCCCGCCGGATAGCGCGGGACCGGGAAGAAGGACCACTTGAACGCGTTCTCCCAAAGCTGCAACTCCTTGGGAAGGGCGTTCGAACCGACCTCCACGAACGCGGTGTGCGCCAGATCCAGCGCCCCCCCGCCCGCGACGCCCTCCCAATACAATGCGTCCGCCCACTGCACGGCTGCGGCCGCGGGGGCCTGGCCGAGCATGCAGCCAGTGCGGGCCTCGTCGGTCATCGACCCACCGAACCCGTGCAGCAGATAGGTGGTCAGGTTCCCCAGCGGCGCGCCGAGGCTGCCTCCGGCGAAGTGCAGGTATACACCGTAGCGGTGCTGGCCGGCCACGGTTCCCGTGGCCGCCTGGAAGAGCGCGGCCGCCTCCCTGTACGTCCAGTCCGCCGCGGGATAGGCGACGCCCAGGCCATCCAGGATGCTGAGATTGACCGCCATGACGTCGACGTGGACATAGCACGGCAGAAACCACACGCCCGCCTGATCCTGCATGGTGCGCATCTGTCCCGGTGACCAGATGGTGGTGGCAATGTTGTCCTGCCGCAGAAAAGACGCCAGGTTGAGCACTGCGCCCGATTCCAGGTAGGGCGCGATCGACCAGTCCTGAAACACATCCGGCCCCTCACCCGCCACGATCGCGGCCAGAAAGGATCCCGCTCCCCCCGGCGCCACAACCTTGACCCGGATCCCGCGGTTGGCCTGCTCGAAGTGGTCCAGGCCGGGTCGGATGAGAGCGGGCCAATGCGGCCCGGCATAGGCGGGCCAGCCCCCCCACGGCGCGAAGACCACTTCCGTGACCGCAGATTGCGCTGCAGGCGCGGGAACCTGGGCCTTCCCCGCGCAGGCGTCGAGCAGGCCCAGGCCCGCGATCGCCGCGCCCGCCCAGAGCCCCGCCCGGCGCGCAATCTCACGCCGTCCCACGCGCCCCCCGTGGATCATCCCGCATCCGCGACCTCGGCCAGGGACACCCTCCGCCCCTCACTGGCCGAACGTGCCATCGCCGCCGTGACCGCGACCGCTTCAGCCCCCTGCTCGAAGGTGCAGGCGGTGGGTCTACTGGGATCCGCCCTTCCTTCGACCAGGTCGGCAAAGTGGTCGAGCAACGCCTCCGTCTCCACTCGTCCACCCGCCGCACCGGTGTCCACCGTGCGTACCTCCAGACCCTCCGGCAGGCGGGCCCCAGGCTCTCCGACGCCCTGGTGCCGCACCACCTGGAGCAAGCGCCGGTCAGTGCTGCTGACAACCCCGCGGCTGCCCACAAACTCGATCAGGTTCGCCGCCCGGACCCCGAACATGCTCGTGACCAGCGTGGCACTGCGGGTTCCGCCGTCGAAGTCGATGAGCAGACTCGCGAACTCGATGGTTCGGTCGCCGGCGATCGTGCCGCGCCGCACGTGGGCCATCACGCCCTCCGGCCGGCCGCCCATGGCCCAGAGGGCCAGGTGAATCGTGTGCGTCGCGGTGTCCAGGATGCCTCCATAGTGGTCCTCGAAGAAGTACTGGGGGGCCATCGGCCCGCGCTGCACCGTCAACAGGGCCTGCACCGGGTTGATCGCCGGCAGTTCCGCCGCCAGCGCCGCCGCAAAGGGCGACATCCGGAATTGGTAGCCGACCACGCCGACCACGCCCGCCGCCCGCCCCGCTCGGGCCAGGGCCCGCGCCGCTTGCGGGCTGTCCGCGAGCGGCTTCTCCACGAAGACGTGCTTGCCGGCCGCGATGGCATCCAGCGCGATGGGCGCGTGGAAGCGGGCACCCGTGGCGATGAGCACCGCCTCTACGTCGGACCGCGCCAGCAGGCGCCGGTAGTCGCTCTCTCCCGGAACCCCGAGCCTCGCGGATGCCGCCTGCAGCCTCTGCGCATCCACGTCGCAGACCGCGACCAGATCCAGCCGCTCCGACTTCGCGGCCCATGCCCCGTGGGCGCTGGTACCCCGCCCGCCGCAACCGATGAGCACGACCCGGACCGCCATCGGCCACACCTCCCATGCGACGATTCGCCGCCCTGCGCATCCACCACGCGCGCCCCGACGCCGGACGGTCGGGCCGCGTGGCCGCCATAAAGCTCAGGAACCCATGCGCTGCAGCCACAGCGCCGCTCGCTCCACCGCCCTGGCCGCCACATCCCATGCGGCGGCCAGACCCACGCCGCCGCCACGGGGGCCGTGCCACGCCGGGTCTGGCGGAGCGCTCCCGGAATCCGGCTGCGGAGGGGGACGCCGACCCCGCACCGCCAGCAGATGGGCCATGGCGGGCCGCCACGGCCGGCATCCGGTCCACTGCGCCGCGCATGCGCCGGCAAGTCGCACACCTCCGCGGCTCCCGCCGCGCCGAGACCCGGACAGACACTCCGCCACCGGGCGCCCACCGCGTCTCGCCGACTCCGGCGGGTCATGGCCCGGTCGCCGATCCTGTCCGGTGCTCCGCTCGCCAGGACCCGTATGGCTGGACGTGAGCGGCTGGGAATGCATTGCCATTCGCCCTGACCACGTGGAGGCATTTGACCGTTTCTCCGGTGTTTCCGCCGGGCCATCCGACCGACCACCGGGGCGGCCGCCGCGCATTCCGAACACAGAAGTCGCCACGGTCAAGGCCCGCAGCCCCGGGCAGCATGTTCCACGCCGCGCGCGGCCACTTCCCGCCGCTGCGGCAGGGACCGTCGCCCCGTCAGACCGGCAGCTCCCCGAATATCACGTCCCCACCGCGCACCGTGGCCAGCACCTCCAACTCCCCGGCGGCCCCGCTCCGATAGACAAGCAGATCCGCCGGCGCCCCGGGTGCCAGCAGAGGCGGCGGCAAGCCCAACAGGCGTGCCGGATGCAAGGCCGCCATGTCCAGGGCGTCCGACAGGCATGCCGCCCCAACGCGGGCGGCGTGGGCCACGCAGTGGGCCAGATGGGCGCCTGAACCCGCGAGATAGGGCGTACCGGCCAACTGAATCCGCCCCGACGCCAGGACATCGACATCCCCGCCGCCGACGCCGGGGTAGCGGCCGGGAGGCAGCCCCGCCTGCCGCACGGCATCGCTGACCAGTACGCAGCGGGTGGGACCCTTGGCGGCCATCATCGCCGTCAGGGCGTCGGCGGGCAGGTGGTGACCGTCGGCGATGAACGAGGCGGAGAGGCCCGGCGCGGCCAGTTGCGGCCAGAGGGGATTGTGGTGCCGGTCGATCGTCGCGGCCAAACCGTTGCCGAGGTGCGTCGACAGGCGGGCACCGGCCGCAACCGCGGCGTGCACGGCATCCGCATCGGCCGCACTGTGACCGATGCACACCAGAAGTCCGGCGGCCGACGCCCGAGCGATGAAGGCCAACGCCCCGGGCCGCTCGGGCGCAAGGGTGACGATGCGAACGCGTCCGCCGGAGGCGCGCCGCAGACCCTCGAAGTGCGCCCATTCCGGATCCCGGACCTGCGCCCGCGGGTGCGCACCCCGCGGGCCGTCCAGTTCCGAAATGTAGGGCCCTTCCACGTGGACGCCCGGAACGGCCGCTTCCAGCGCGGGGTCCGCCGTCAGGGCCCCGTGGATCGCGGCCAGGACCCCCTGCATCGCGGCGGCGGTGCCAGTGATCACGGTGGGGCAAAAGCGGGCCACCCCGTGGGCGGCCAGGGCCGCAGCCACGCGACCCACGTCCTCTGGCCGGGAGAAGTCGAACCCGGCGTAGCCGTTCACCTGGATGTCCAGGAGCGCCGGGGCGATCCAGGCGCCGGGCACCGCGGCGGTCCGTGAACGGACATCGGTGATCCGGCCGCCCTCCCAGGCGACCTGCACCGGGGTTCCCGAGCGATAGTGTGACGCCAGCAGCACAGGCATGCGCTGCGGCTTGGCCATCACGGCCACGCACTCCTGCCGGGATATGGCGCGACCAGGCGATCACGGCCCGCACGGGTCACCCGCCTCCCGTGCACCGACGTCCACCGGCCGGCGCGTCGGCGCCGCCTGCTAACACGCAGCGACAGCCCGCATCGTCCGCGGGTTGCCGCGCCCACTCGTCGGCGGCTCCTCGCCGGCTCCCACCGCATCCAGCGACCGCTGCACCGACTCCCCGCCGCTCGCCGCGAAAGTCTTCTGCACCATGACTGGCCGCCGCTGTGCGCAGGCGTCGGCCACCACGACCCGTCCGGCCCCCCACCGGCCTCATCAACCCGCCGGTCCCGTCGATGACCGCACCCTCGCGCGCACCGACCCGCGAGTACCGGCAGGAGCCCGTGCTCCCGACGATCCCGCCCGCGACATCAAACACCACCGCCGACACCGTCTCGCCCACCGGCGGGCTCCGCCCTGTCAAACACGACACCCTCCGGGGCGCCCCGCCGGAGGGGGGGCCCGCCACCGGAGCCCTCAGGCCAGACCGAGCGCGGCGTCGATGGGATCCTGATAGCGCGAGACCCGGCCGGAGACGACATCGTCCAGGAGCACGGGCTGGCCGCCGAGTTCCGCTGACTCCAGGATCGCCGCGCTCACGGCCTGCGCCGCGAGACCCTCGGCGCCGCCGACCTCCGGCCGGCGGCGCGTGCGCACCGCGTCCAAGAAGTCCGCCAACTCCAGTTGGATGCCGAGATCCCCCCCTTTTGGCTGCAGTGGGTCGGCCGCCACCCACGAAGGGAAGAGCCGCTCGCGCTCTGGTGCGGTGAGCGCCGCCAGGTAGGCGGCGATGAACTGAGGCCCCTCCATGACTCCAGCGCCGTCCCAGCTGGTGAACCGTGGAACACGGGGATAGAAGCCCGGCGCCACCACTGAGCCGCCGGTGCCGTAGTACGTGTTGTTCTGCACGCCCTCCCCGGCCAAGCGCCCGGCGTGGGTCCACGTGCCGCTCATACCGCTGTCGAACTCCAGCTGAATGAAGGCGGCATCCTCGACCGACGGGCGCCGGCCATCCCCGTACGTCAGGTCGGCGAAACACCGGCAGGAGGCCGTGACGCGGCGGATGGGCCCGAAGCAGCGCAGGAGCAGATCGGCCATGTGCACGCCGATGTCCACCACAACACCGCCACCCGCGCTGACGCGCTCCAGGCGCCAGGGCATCGGCTGCGGAACGGTCTGGATCGCCGGATCGCGGCGCGCGCCCCCGACGTGCTGGATGGAGCACAGCAGCGGGGTGCCGAGCGGACCGCCGCCAGCCGCCCAAGCCAGGGCTCGCGGACCGGGCCACCGCCGGACCTGCTCGGCCACGGCCAGGATGGCAGACGTCTTCCCCGCCGCCGCCAACATGCGCCGCGCAGCCCGCAGCGTGACCGCCAGGGGCTTTTCCACGATCACGTCCACGCCAGCCTCCATGCAGCCGCAGGCCACTTCGTGGTGCAGGTGATGGGGCGTGCACACGTCGACCGCGGTGGGCTTGCACTCCTCGACCATCCGCCGCCAATCGGTGTACACCGCCGGAGTCTGGCCCTGCCACCCGGCCACGGTCGCGGCGTGTCCCGCGGCCAGAGACTCCACCGCATCCGCCGCCCCCACCACCTTGAAGTTCGCACCCTTGGCGTGCAGGGCCCCCCATCCGCGCACATGGGTGCGGGACATGCCGCCGCACCCGATGAACGCCAACCGTACCGGTTCCTCCGCCACCCCGTCCACCTCCGTGCCGCATCCGCGAACCCCACCTACGGCACAGCGCACCGGGACACCTGCGGATCCAGCCCCGGTCCCGCGGCATCCGTCCGATGAGGACGTCGGAGATCTCGGTCAGCGGCGACCGCCGTCAACGCTGCAACATTCGCCGCAAGCGATCTTTTCGGGTGCGCAGCTGCGCGACCCTTTGGCTGAGCGTCTCCAGGACTTCCCCTGGCTTCCTTCCTGCAGGGCTACCCGACCATCTATTGGGCGGAAGTGGGCTGTCCCTCCTTTTGCCCGCGCGGACGATATACGTTCAGTCCCACCTTCACCTCGTGGTCAGGAACTGCCACATTCCCCTCAGTGCTGGCGACGATCGTTGTCTTGCCAGAGGATGAGGGACCAAATTCCTTGGTCAGGTCAACCCGGATCGTGAGAACGTCACCTTCGACCTTCAACTCCACGTTCTTCACGGAACGCCCTCCCAGGGGTGGATGGTGCGGTGCTGCGCAGCGATAAAACCGAGGCTGACAATGGCGATCCTTCCCAGGGCCGACGCCAGCCCCTCCATCCCTTCACGCGGCCGGCCCCTTCCGGGCGCCGCCGGCACGGCCGCGTCGCCCGGGATCGACACAGTTCATGGCCACGGGCGCCCCTTCCCAACGTCGCATGCCGCGCCATCACCGATCCGGCGCCAGAGCGGCTCAGCCGACCACTGCGGCCTGATTCAGGGCCGGCGGCCGGGCGGGCGGCGGGCGAGCGCGGCCCGGACCACCGCCTCTGATCGGTTCACGAACGCGGCGATGGCAGCCGGCGACCAGCCGCGCACCAGCGACAGGCGCCGGGCCAGGGCATCATCATCCATGCCCCACGGCCGCTCGACCTGCTGGGGGTGCTCGGCGGCCGACACCCCGACGGCGGTCAGTGCCTGTGCCTGCTCTCGCGTCAAGCGCTGCCGCGCGGCCACCGCTTCCAGGGCTTTGCTCTTGTCGGCTTCGGAAGGTGTCCCGGCGCGGGGAGGCGCTAGGTCGGCGGGCATGTCGCATCACCACTGTGAACTACGCCATCCCGGTAGCCCGCACCTGCCCGCAGGTCTGGCCCGCCAGGATGGCGTCATTCCGGGGACAGGCCAGGGGGGCAATGCCTGGCAACCCCGGGTGACGGTCGGCGGAGAACCCCGCTGTCCACGGAGCCGCAAGTGTTTGCGGGGCGCGGCTTGCGCCCTGGCGCCCCGCGGTGGCCGGACTCCGCGTCGAGGAGGTCCACCGGGATTTCGGCTTGTGCCTGTAATCGCCTCTGGTCTGGGCTGTTCACCGGCAACGAGGTGGTCCTGGCCGGCTCGCCGGCCAGGACATCTGACGGCCCGAGCGGCACGCACCGACTTGTGGGTTGTGGAGACCCGCTGTGCGGGCCTGGGTGAGCCCGGCGCGCGCAGCCCCCTGGCGGCACACGCCCGCCCCGATCTCGGAGTGTGCCCGCCATGGTTTGTCGCTCAGTCTGTCCGCCGTGGACGACGCCATCCTGACGGGACCGCGCCTGCGGCAGGAGCGGCAAGACCACGGCCACATGCCGGCGATCCGCGGAACGGTGCCCCCGGAGCACCTGCTGCTGGCGCGGGGCGAATCTGCTGAGATCCTGGGGTGCCTGACTGTCTCCGCGCCCGCCGCCTCAGCCGGGCCCGGGGTCGGCGCCACCGACCGCCAAAGCCCAAGCGTTGATGATCGTCGGCCCAGTAGCGGCGAGAGGCCCAGGCGAAATGTACTGACGGGCAGGGTCGCCACGTCTGAAGAACGCACGGGCCCTGTCCGTTGCGCTCGCCGAACGGCAGCAAAGTCGGGGTATGGCTTCCCACGCGCGCAGGTAACCGTGGTCAGGACAGCATAACCCCGGCGGGGGCGAGCGGATCCGCCGCCCCCGCCCCGCCGACACGGGCCGCGTTAGGGTCCGTGCCGGCTCAACCTACGTCTCCCACCGCGCCCGTTCCAGCAACACCCGGTAGCGGTCCGCGCCGGCGCCGTGGGTCTCGAAGTCGGGAGGCGGAAAGATCGCCTCGATCGACCAGTCGTCCGCCGTCGACCTCATGTGCGCGGCCAGCAACGCCTCGAGCCGATCTCGCTGCGGCTGCAGGCCTGCGTCCGCCGAAAGGTCGCGGCATTCCAGCGGATCCCGCTTCAGATCGAACAGGGCCTTCGGCCCCGCCGGCGTGCGGACGTATAGCCAGTCGCGCGTGCGCACACCCCTTTCCGGCACGGGAAAGCGCTCCGGTCCCTCCCGCTCCATGCAGATCTCGTAAAATACCGCCTCGCGCACCGATGCGGCCTCTCCGTCAAGCACCGGGAGCAAGCTCGTTCCCTGCACCTCGGCCGGCACCTCGATCCCCGCCGCCTGCAGCAGCGTCGGCATGAGGTCCACCGATGGGTCCGCCAGCGACTCCAACCGCCGGCCGCCGGCGAAGCGCCGTGGATAACGGACCAGCAACGGGACACGCATCGAGCCCTCGTAATAGGATTTCTTGCCGTAGAGTCCGTGCTCCCCGGCCATCTCTCCGTGGTCGCTGACGAAGACCAGCAGGGTGTCCTCGGCCAGTCGCGTGTCGTCCAGGTACTGCAGGATCCGGCCGAGGCAGTCGTCGATGCTGCTCACCAGCCCGTAGTAGGCGGCGGTGAAGCGGCGGGCCCGCTCCTGCGCCGCGGGCTCGTTCGGGACGTTGGCCCGCAGCGGCACGGCAGCCGGCGCGTAACGCGCCAGCACCGATTCCGGCGCCGACAGGGGAGGATGCGGCGGACCGTAGGAGATCATCGCGAAGAACGGATCCGAGTCGTGTCCGCGCCAACCCTCCAGCAGTTCGAGCAGGTGGTCGGTCTGCAGCTCCGGCTCGTAGCGGCCGGCCGTAAGCGGTTCAGGTGAGTCGCGGTAGAAGATCGGTTGCAGGTACTGGTGGCCACGGCTGAAACCGATGAAGCGCTCAAACCCCAGTCGCCCCGCTCCGGACGGGACATAGGCGTGCTTGTGGCCGCCGGAGAGGTGCCACTTCCCGACGTAACCCGTCCGGTAGCCGACCTGGCGCAACAGATCGGCCAGGAAAGGCTGGCCGAGCGGGATGGGATAATGGTTGGCGCAGAGCCCGTGCGCGTGCGGATACTTGCCCGTGAACAGGGAGGCGCGAAACGGGCAGCAGAGCGGGAATGCCGTGTAGGCCTGTGCGAAGTGCACACCCTCGGCGGCCAGGCGGTCGGCGTTCGGCGTGCGCAGGACCGCATTGCCGGCGCAGCCAAGGGCGTCGGCACGCATCTGGTCGGGATAGACGATCAGCAGATTTGGACGGGGCATCACCGCCGCCTCCTCGGTGTGATCACGGTGGGAACAACGTCGGGGCACCCTGGGTGATCCCGTCTCACCGGGCCGGACAACGTGCCCGTGCGGCCAAGGCTTCAGACGCCACGGCTCCGGGATGCGACCGCCTTCACGCTTGCTGAACAAGACGAAACCACCCGCCGCCATCTCGAAACGGCCCACCACTCAACGGCAACCGTGATCACCGCCTTCGCCGGTCATCGCAGCAGACCTGCCACGGCGGCCAACCGGGCGGAGAGGCGCGAGTGCTGTCGCGAGCCTTCGGCCGCGAGGACCTGCAACCGGCATGCCGGTCGATGGCGGACCCGGTGCAGCCGGGCGCCAGCATGGGCACCGGCGCATGCGGATGCCCCGGCGAGGACCAGTCCGTTGGGCGCGAGACAACCCGCAACAGGATTGCTCCTTACTGGTCGCAAAAAATCTGGATTTAAGAGGCACGCCCGCCGGATGGGGAGCCGCCAATCGCCGGCTCCGCGTGCTCTCAACGTGTCTGCTGCCATCCCCCCAACCCCGCGGATGCCCTCCCGTACTCGTTGCCAGGTCCACCACGTCGCCGACTGGTCGGTCCACGGCTATCGCGACCGAATCGACCCAGGTCCCAAGCCCTGCCCCGACCACTCATGCTCCAGCGCTGTGCAAGGCGGCAGAACCTTGACACCACGCACTGGACGGAGGTGTGGCTCCTTGGCTCGCCGAACTGGGACGGCGGTGCAGAGGACGGTTGCCACGCCGGCCGCGAACAGTGGACCGATGGGGGAGAAGGGACATGGGGGCAATGGCCTCGCTTGAGCAGATCCTTGCGGCGGCCAGTGGCACGCTGCCGACCGGCGCGTCGGACTCATGCCGCGGCGCGGGCGTCGGCTCCTTGCATGGCTGGAGCGTCGGGCGGCATTCCCGGCGGCGCCCGCCGGCCCCGAAGTGCGCACGCTGACGGCAAGGGCGGGAATGACCGATGGCGGAGGCGGTGTGGCTCGGGCGCCAGTGGCTGGAAGTCTTCCGGCAGGCCTTCGGCGGGGGGCCGCTGGAGGCGGCGCCCCGGGGCACGGTGCCGGTTAAGGATCTTGAGGTGCGGGCGGGGTGTATCTTCGGCCGTGTCCCCGGCCACCGGGGTGAGCACCCCGTGCAGATCTGGATCGATCCTGTCCCTGCGCGTTCCTGGAAGTCTGGTCTGGCCGACCTCCGGCGCATCCTCACCGAATTCGCCGACGAGGCGGGGCCCGAGTTGGTCGGCCCCATGTTTGAGCAGGTCCTGAAGTCCACCGGCATACCCCTTTTCCCCCGGCGGTTATCTGGGGTCTGCATGTGCACCGAAGACCAGTCCCCCTGCTCCCACATGGCCGCGCTGGGCGCCGCCTTCGCCGCCGAACTGTCCCGCCGCCCGTCCCTACTCCTCCGCTTCGTTGGCGCCGATGCCAACGACGCCGCATTCTTGGACGAAGTCCTCGCTGCCACGGACGCAGACCGACAGCCAGCCTTCGACGACACCCCCTGGACACCCTCGCGCCGCCCGGCGATCTCGGCCCAGGCCTTCTGGGGCACTGGGCGCAGCCCGGCGAGCCAGCCCGCGGCCGCCGGCGCGGCGGAGGCGCGGACATCCGAGGCAGCCACGGCGGATGCCGCCCGGGCAACCCCCTCCGCCCGGCGTGACCTCCCCCTGCGCATCCGGACCCCGAACTTCTGGGCGAGCGGCCCCGACGTATCCCAGCCCCTGGCCGCGCTCTGCCAGACCATCGCCGGCTGGTCCCCTCCCCCCGCCCCCGACACGGACGCCATCACCGTGGGCTTCACACCGGAGGAACTGGAGGCACTGCGGCCCTCCATCCGGCCTCCGGCCTCCGGCACGCACGGAGAAAAGCCGGAACTGCGGCGGCCGGAGCGGTCCGCCGGGCCAAAGGGCCACCAGGGGAAGAGCGGCAACGTGACCCCCCTGCTCAAGCGCAAGACCAAGCGTGCCTGCACACATTGCGGCGCGCAGGTACAGGCGGACTGGCGCTTCTGCCACGCCTGCGGGCAACCGGTGCGGCCAGCGGACGAAGGCCGCCAGCCCCGGGCGTAGTTCGCGCGGCGACCATTGGAGGTCGTTGGCGATCAGGATAAACGTTGAGTGCATGATTTTTGCCGCAGTTGTTCGGGGTCGGGATCCGTCATTTCGGCGGTCCAGGTAGCGCGGGTAATTGGCGGCGGGCGGTGGGGTGTTGTCCACGGGCTGGAGCAGCAGGGCCGCCCCGGTCATGCGGTACGGAGAAGACCGAGCAGGAGCAGCCCGTCAGGCAACCGGCGCCGACGTAGATGCCCCCCACTGCCTCCCCGGAGACCCGGACCATCAGGCTCCTGGCGAGCGAACAGGACAACCCGGCCCGGCGGAGCCGGCGTTCGCCGTCGGTATCCCCGGCCCCCAGACGCTCAGGGCCACGACCGCGTACAGCGGCGCGCTGTTGGGGTCTGTGGCCATGCCGCTGAAGATCCCGCCGAGGGCCTGACCGAAGAGCCACGCCCATGCCGAGAAGGCCAGCGAGAGCAGGAGCGCGGGACGGCGCAGGCGCCCGGCAGACCAGATGCCGGCGGCGATGAGGGCCATGAGGATGACGGCCGCCGCGTTGGTCGCCACCGGGGCCCGGCCGATCCCGGCCGCGCCCCAGTGCAGCAGGTGCGACAGCCAGGCCGGCTGGCCGTTTGCCGCCCCCAGCACAAGACCGGTGAGACCGGAGCGCGGCAAGAAGGAAGGCCACGTTTGGAGAACGGCGCCAAGGGCCCAGAGGGCGCCGAGGCAGACCGCCACCGCTTCGCGCCGGCACCCCTCGCGCCCGGAGTCGGACGGGGCCGGCAGGGGCCAGGCGGCCCATGTCAGAAGCGCATAGAGGACGGCAGAACCGGGAGCGCCGCTCAGGAGGCTTGCCTGCCCCGTCAGGACGCCGCCCAAGCCCTGTCCGAAGATCCAGAGCAGGGCCGCCCAGACCAGGGACGCCCACAACGGCCAGGTGCGCTCCCGCCCGCGCCAGAGCAGGGCGGCGCCGAGCAGGAGCTGGATGCCTCCGATCAGGCCGTTGGCCAGGGGCAAATTCCAGGAGAGCACCGCGATAACCCACCGGACAATTTCCTGCATCCAGACGGGCTGCCCGGTGGTCTCCGGCTGCATGACGGACTGGATCATGGCCATGGTGAACATCGCGGGCTGCAACTGCAACAGCCCGTCCAGTATCCAGAACCCGGCCAAAACCTGAAGCACCCGCGTACGCGTCACGCCTGCTCCACCCTGTCCGGTCGCCCGCCCGAGCGGGCCGGTATTTTCCAGTCTTCGGCGACCCACAGAAAGGGCCAGGGGGCGGCCGCCGCGCTCCACGGCAGGATCGCCAGCCCGGCGGCCAGACCCCGTCCCAGGCCACCCGGCAGGAGCACCCAGTACACCGCCGCGTGCAGTTCGACGCAGGTGTGCAGATCAGCCTGCCAACGCGCGCCGGATGCCACCGGTCACCGCTGCCGCGTAGACCAGGACCGAAGACACGGCGACGGCCCCCCGCCCGCCGGTCCAAGGTGCAGAACCCGCCACGAACCCACACGGCGCACTCCTCCCTCGGACCACGGCCGCGCCCGGAGCGGGACGCCCTGTCCGCCAAGCGCGGCGGCTCCGGCGGCCCCTGATCCACCAGTAGACGACGTCGATCCCGGAAACCGGCGCTGTGCATACCGGCCTTAGACCCGGACCAGCTTCGTCACCCGGCCGCCGGCGACCCACTCCACCACAAGCAGGTCACCTCGGGAATCGACGCAGGCAGCGTGGGGGGCGATGAACTGACCAGCCCGCCGTTCGGACTCAGGCAGATTCGGCCATCCGGGGCGTTCCCAGACGCCGGGGTCGTCCCCCAGCAGGGCGACGACGCGGTTTTCGCGGCTGAGCACTGCCACCCGGCCGTGCAGGTCCGGCACGATGAGGTCGTCACCATGCTGGTAAAAACAGCAGGGCTGCCGCATGCCCTCGGTGACGCAACCGAGGGAGTCGCCCTCCAAGGTGAAGACCTGGATACGGCGGTTCCCCCGGTCGGCCACAAGCAGTACGGGCGCCGGTGTCCGCGTGTCCACCCAGATCCCGTGCGGACAATCGAGGCGGCCGAGTTCCGCTCCCTTGCCACCGAAGGACCTCAGCCAACGGCCCTGGGCGTCGAAGCGGTGCACCCAGCTCTGTCCGTAGCCGTCGCAGACGTACATGTCGCCACTGGGCGCCACCGTCACGTCGGTCGGCCGATATTCCGCCTCGTTGCTGTAGATGCCCGCTTCCTGCGGCACCCCGCGTCTCCAGAGGATGCGCCCGTCTAGGGTGGCCTTGGCCACCAGATGCCGGACGGGGTCCGCCAGGTAAAGGTACTCCTCGCCCCCCTCCCGGCTCAGGTAGAGCCCGTGGGCCCCGGCGGCGAACTCCTCGCCCCAGGAACCGAGGAAGGCGCCCTCTCGGTCGAAGATGGCCACCGCGTCGCGGCTGCGGTTGTGGATGTAGACGTGGTCGCGGGCGTCCACCACCACTCCGTGCGTGAGACCCAAGCGCAGGCCCGCCGGCAGGCGTGCCCACCCATCCGTCCAAACATATGTGTGCGCGCCCTCACCGATCCGCATATGCGTCCTCCCCCCCGGTTGCAGCCGGTGCGTGACGGCCGGCGAACGCAGGGAAGTGGAGCGAGCCACCCCGGCTCCACTTTTCGCCGCCGCCCGGACTCAGAGGCCCAGACCTTCACCCAAGGCACTTCGACCCACCGCGAGCCGGCGCGCCCACGCGGCCGCCCCGAGGGCCCCCGCGTTCACGCCCAGTTCTGCCGCCACAACTTCCACCGGCGCGTGGCGCAGGTACCAGCCGATGCGTTCCGCCATGGTGCTGCGAATACCGGTTAACAACCGCTCACCGGCCAGGCTCAGTCCTCCTCCGATCACCACACGCTCGGGGTTGAGCACGACCACCAGATTGCCGACCGCCGTTCCCAGGCGATGCGCGACCTCCTCCAGGAGTTCGGACGCCACCGGGTCCCCCGCTCCAGCCACTTCGGCCACCAGGCTCGGGGTGATCCGGCCCACGTCTCCGCCGCAGGCGGCATGCAACCCGGTGTCCATCCCCTGGACGACGGCGCGCACGGCCGCCGCCACCAGGGCCGGGCCGGAGGCGAGGGATTCGGCGCATCCCCACCCGCCGCAGGCGCAACGCGGGCCGTGCATGTCGATCACCTGATGCCCCACCTCGCCGGCATGACCACCGCTGCCCAGCAGCAGTTCCCCGTCCACAACCACCCCGCCGCCGATCCCCGTCCCGACCGCGAGCAGCACGAAGTCACGGCACCCGCGGCCAGCGCCCAGACACAACTCGCCGTAGGTCGCCGCCCGGCCGTCGTTGAGCAGGACACAGCCCACACCCAGCAGCCGTCCCAGTTCCTCCACCAGGGGCACGTTCGCCCAAACGCCCGGCACGTTGGGCAGAAACTTGACGAGCCCCCGCCCCATGTCCACCACGCCCGGAACGGCGACCCCCGCCCCTTGGATCGGAACACCGCCGGCCACACGAGCCGCGAGCCCGTGCATGGCCGCGATGACCGCACGAACCCCGGTGCGCGGGGTGGACGCCCGCCCCTGGGCCAGGATCCCTCCCGACATGCTCAGGGCCACGGCCTTGATCTCGGTGCCGCCCAGATCGACGCCGAGGTGACAGCCTCCGGCGGATGCCGTCTCGGCCACACAGACCCCTCCCTGTTCCCATCCGGCGGCGGCCGCAGAGCCGGACACCACAACCGGACGGGCAGGCAAAGCGATCGGCCCACTCGGGGGATGCCCTGCGCACCGGGTCCCACGCCGTCTCCGGACCCGCGGCGGCACCACGCGCGGCCTGTCCCCCGCGACCGCTCACCGGAGCCCCGCAGCGGAGCAGGGAAGGCGTCCGCGCCCCCTGGCCTACTCCACCGGCTCCCAGCGCTTCGAGCGTATGGACCGGTAGCAGGCATCCAGCACGCGATTGACCGCGACTCCGTCGGCGTAGGTCTCCCGCGGCATGCGCCCGACAGCGACGCATTCGACGAAGTGGCGCATCTGCTCATGATAGCCGTAGACCCTTGCCTCGTCCGGTACCGGAAACACCCAGCCGCTGTCGGCGTCCGCCTTCTCCAGCACGTAACCCGTCCCTCCCTGGGTGAAGGCCCGAACCGGCGTGCCCCGAGTCACGTCGGTGAATGCCGCACCGCGGTCGCCATACACCTCGTTGCGCAGATCGAGCCCGCCCAGGGCCGTCCAGGACACCTCCGCCACCCCCGTGGCGCCCGAGGCGAAGCGGATCATGGCCACTGCGTTATCCTCCGCGGACGTTCGCTCGCGGTGCACAAGCAGGTCCCCCCAGGCGACGCACTCGACGGGCCGATCCTCCTTGCCGAGGAAGTAGCGGAAGGCCTCGATCATGTGACAGCCCATGTCCATCAGGGCCCCACCGCCGGACTGCTCCGGGGTCCAGAAGTGCGGCGCGTGCGGCCCGGAGTGCGCCTCCCGCGAACGCATGGTGCAGACGCGTCCCAGCGCGCCGGTTTCGATCATCTGCCGCACACGCATCACCGCGGGCGAAAAGACCTCTGTCTCGGCATAACCGTGAAACACGCCCGCCTCCTCGACCAGCCGCAGCATGGTCGAGGCCTCGGCGCTCGTGCGCGCCAAGGGCTTGGTGCAGACCACGGCCTTTTTGGCGGTGACCGCCGCGCGCGTCGCCGGCAGGTGCACGAAGTTGGGCAGGCCGATCAGCACCAGGTCCACGTCGGGCCTGCCGACCGCCTCCGCCATGTCGGTCGTCGGGTGCGGAACACCCCACTTCTCCGCAAAGGCACGGGCCCGGTCGGCCGAGCGGGAGTAGTTGGCGACAACCCGCTGGCCCGGCACCTCCTCCAGACCCTTCATGTAGAACTCGGATACGAACCCGGAGCCGAGCACGGCAATCCCCACGGCCACGCGTCTATACCCCCTTCGGCGATCTGGCGAGCCACGCCTTGGGCCGCACCGCCCACCGTTTCCCCTCCTGCCGGCTGGATGGCCGCACATCTGCAGGCCTTCCGTCCGCCCCAACTCCCCGTCCCGGCGTTGGGCACCGCGGGGCGGAGGGGCGCTCGCCCGCGGGCGGGATGGGGAGCCCCCCCTGCGAATGGGCATCACGCTCGCGCCAGGCACGGCCCCGGCAGGGATGCAGCAACCGCGACCGACCGCCTTTACTGCGCCGTCCAGCCGCCGTCGACCGGCAGCACCGCCCCCGTGATGCCCGCGGCCGCGTCGGAGGCCAGGAACAGGGCCGCCGCCGCCACCTGCTCCGCCGTCAGCGGCCCGTCCAGCAACGGCTGCATGCGCGCCACATGGGCAGCCGTCGCCCGATCGCCCAGGGCGCGGGCGGCCATCGGCGTAGCGACCAGTCCCGGACAGAGGGCGTTGACCCGTATCCGGCGCGGCGCGTAGTAGGTGGCCATCGCCCGCGTCAGGCCGACGATCCCCGCCTTGCTCGCCGCATAGGCGTGCGTGGCGAACAGTTCGCCGCCGCCCACCAGACCCAGTACCGAAGCCAGGTTGATCACCGACCCGCCTCCAGCGTCGATCAGGGCGGGCAACGCCGCACGGCACATGCGGAACACGGTGCCGAGGTTGACATCGAGGACCGTCGCCCATCCCTGGTCGGTGCAGGCGTGCACGGGCCCGTCGCCGAAGCGCCGGCCGCTGATCCCCGCCACGTTGAAGAGGATGTGCAGCGCTCCGAAATGTTCAACCGCCGCAGCGGCGGCGGCGGAACAGACGCCTGCCTTGGTGAGGTCACCGGCGAAGGGGTGCACGCTGACCCCGGGACCCGGCAGGCGTATGGGGTCCTGGTCCACCGCGAGCACCCGGGCACCAGCGGCGGTGAACAGTTCTACGGCCGCCCGGCCGATGCCCCCGCCCGCCCCGGTGATGACCGCCACCCGGTCTCCGAGCACGCCGCTCACAGCCGGCGCACTCGCTGGCGGTGGTCGTCGTAGGCCGCGTCGAACAAGCGCTTGGCCTCCTCGTCGCCGACGTGGCAGGCGCTGGTCAACACCAGCGGAGGTTGCCCACGGATTGTCAGCAATTCGGCCACACGGCATTTGAGGGCGTTGGCGACGACCGTGTTGCCGATGGTCGATCCGGGGCCCACGGGCCAGCGCAACCCGGGCACGCGGACCATCGCATCGCCGGCAGGAGCGGCATTGTCCAGGATGAGGTCGGCCACGTCCAGGAGCTTTTTCCCGTCCGGCTGCTTCGGGCGGGTCCCCCGGCAGTGCTCCACCGAAGTCACGCCGATCGTATACAGCCCCTGCGCGCGGGCCACCATGGCCACCTCGACCGGGACCACGCTCGTGCCGGAGGTGGAGAACACGATCATCACGTCGCGCCGCTCCAGCTCGAAGTTGCGCAAGATCTCGCGCGCCAGTCCCGGGGTGTTTTCGATGAACATCGCCTGGCGCTGGCCGTTGGCCCCAACAACCTGATTATGAAAGGTCAGCGACAACTCGACGATCGGGTGAAACCCCGGGAAACTGCCGTAACGCGGCCAGACTTCCTCCACCGCCATGCGCGAGTGCCCGCTGCCGAACAGGTGCACCAGACCGCCGCAGCCGATCGCAGCGGCGCACCTCTGGGCTGCGGTTTCGATGGCCTCCCCCCCGCAGGCGGCAATCCGCGCGATCACCGCCTGCGCCGCCGCAATGTACGCCGCGGCGCCATCCTGCAATTGTTCGCCTCCCATGCCGCCCAAGGCCCGATCCCTACCTCCCCGATGCCTGCGCGTCCCACCGCTCCCCGCAGCGCAGCACGGCGTGCGGCTGGCCCAGGCGCCGACACTCCGCGACGAACGACTCGGGCGAGGCGGTATTGAATTCGAACATTTCATAGTGACAAGGGATCACCACGGCCGCCCCAATGTCCCGGGAGAGGCGCGCCGCCTGGAGACCGTCCAGATTTCCCGCCACCCGGCGCTCGGGCGCGCGGCCGTTGATGGGCAGGAGCGCCACGTCCACCCTCCAGGGCCGCAGACGATCCGCCAGGCCCTCATACCACATGGTGTCACCGCTGTGGTAGATGGTCCAGGGACCGAAGCGCAGCACATACCCGAGGTAGCGGCAGCGTCCCTGCGCATCTCGCTCCACTGCCTCGTGCGCGGCGGCGACGCCGCTGATGGTCAGCCCAGCCACAGATGCGGACACCCCGTCGTCCAGCCCCACCGGACGGTCGACCGGGACACCGAGCCGATCGGCCACCAAACCCCGGTTGGCCTCGGGAATGACCAGGCTCGCGGATGGGTTGGCACGGAGAATGGGGACCAGGGTCTCCGCGTCGAGATGGTCGGTATGGTTATGGCTGGAGGTGACCACGTCGATGAACGTCAACCGCTCAGGCGCGACCAGCGGCGCCGTCAGCCGCACGTGCGGCCTGTCGGTCCCAGCGTACTTGCGCGTTAGGGAATCGGAGAGATACGGATCGAGCAGGACGTGGCCCCCCGACCACTGCACCAGGTAACCGCTCTGGCCGAGCCACCAGAGGCGGAAGCCCACACCCCCGCGCGCCTGCTCCACGTCGCGCAGCCAGTCGTCGTCGGTACACACCGGCTGGATCACAGCCCGAGTTCCTCCCGAACGCTCCGCACTCCGCGGACCAGACTGATCAGCTTCTGCCGCGCGGCCCAGCGCGCCGTCTGACTCAGACCGCAATCAGGCGCGAAGGCGAGACGGTCCGGCGGCGCGTGCCGCAGGCAGAGGTGGACGCGCTCCGCCACGTCCTGCGGAGTCTCGATGTAGTAGCTCTTCACGTCGATCACGCCGACGGCCACATCCATACGCTCGCTGACCGGGCCGACGACCTCCAGTTCCGCGAACTCGCGACTGGCCATCTCCAGGTGCATCTCGTCGATCCGCAGATCGAGGAAGGCCGGAAACAACGGTGCGTACCGGCGGGGCCCGACCGCCCGGCCTCTGTAGTTGCCAAAGCACAGGTGGGTCGCCAGGCGGCAGCGACCGACCACCGGCGCCACGGTCCGGTTGAAGATGTCCACCAGGCGCTGCGGGTCTTCACGGTGGGCGTAGCAACTCATCGAGGGCTCATCGACGGTGATCTCGCGGCAACCCGCACCGACCAACGCCTCGAGTTCCCTGGCGACGATCGGCAGCAGCGCCTCGGTCAGCGCGTAGCGATCAGGGTAGCGGGCGTTTGGCATAAGGCGCCCGCTCAGGGTGTATGGACCAGGCACGCTGGCCTTCAGGGCGGGTCCGGGTGGGGCCAGAGCGGCCAGGCGCCGGTACTCGGCCACGGCACCCAGGCCCCGCGGGGCCTGGAGTTCCCCTCGCACCGCATGCCGGCCGCGCTGGTCGTGCGCCGGCGGACCGAAGCGCCGCGCCGGGGCGCCCTCCAATTCCAGGCCCTCCAGGTAGCCGTAGAACGACAGGTTGAAGTCCAACCGGGTCTGCTCGCCATCGGTGATGACGTCGAGCCCCGCGGCCATCTGGTCGTGGATGGCGGCGACCACCGCGTCCTCCTGCAGTTCGGCCACATCGGCGGGGCCGAAGCGGTCGAGGTGCGCTGCGGCGAACTCCAACCACCCCGGGAAGGGGTAACTACCGACAACGGTGGTTCGCAACGGCTGTGTCTTCATTCCCGCACCCCCCGCCCCGGAAGACTGCTCCGCGCCGGGAGAACCTCCTGCCGCACCCGGTCCCGGAAGGGAATGGCATCATCGTGGCGGCGGGTATCCGGCGGCAGGGCCGGGCAATGAGGATGTCGGTCGATGCCGCACCCGGTGGATGGATGGCGGACCCACAACCACCTGTGGCGCGCAAGCGTCTGCGGCATGGCCCGCACGATGCCCCTCAGGCGCTCCGCTGCCCTTGGGGACGTACACCGCGGTTCGCTCTGCACCCGCAATTGTCCGGGGGCCGAACTGTTCACCGCGCACCGGCGCACCCCACGGTTCACCGGACGTTCTCCAAGCACAGGGCCTGCGGGCGCTGCGGGATGCGTGACTACGGTGCGGCCGGATGCCGGGGACACGCCCGACCACCGTCGCCACCGGCCGGGCGCCGACTCGGCCCAACACCCCGCGTACGCCATCGAGCCCGTCGGCCGGCGGGCACGCGAATGCGGCGGAGGATCATCCGGTCCTCGGCGCCGTCCCAATGCCCCCGCGGCAGCGGATCCGCCCTTGCCGAACCGGGAAGGTCGCGGTAGGCTGATGCACCGGTGCGTCCCCGACCATGCCGCGCAGGGCGGCGGCACACCTCGAACCGCACCCCTGGGGGGCGCCGCTAAGGATTGCCCAACGAGGGAAGGGACGCCCCTCCGCGGCGCGGCGGCATCTGGTCGCGGTCGCCCCTGACAACCGGGCGCGGCGGCCGCGCGCCTCTGCTGTGGTGTCTACGCAGCGGGCGGGTTGCCGGCTGAGGGAGCGAGAGCGTTGCCCGACAAGGGACCCAACATCCTGCTGCTCACGACCGACCAACAGCGGTACGATACCATCGCGGCCCTCGGCAACCGCCACATCCGCACCCCCGCACTGGACCGGCTCTGCGCCGAGGGCACCGCCTTCCGGCGCGCCTACTGCACCAATCCCCTCTGTTCGCCCAGCCGCGCGAGCATCCTGACCGGGCTGATGCCCTCCCAGCACCGCTGCTGGAACGTGGGCGTGGGGCTGCCCGAAGACGCGCGCACACTTCCGAGCCTGCTCCGGTCCGCCGGCTACACCAGCGCGGTCATCGGCAAGGTCCATCTGCAGCCGTGCCTGCAACCGGGGTCACCGGAGGCCGCCCCTCGCATCTTCGACTTCGATCACTTCCGCCGCTGGCGCGGCCCGTACTACGGGTTCGAGGCATGCGAACTCGCCATCGGCCACACGCGAGAGCCGCACGCGGCAGGTATGCACTACGGTCTTTGGCTGCGCGACCGCGGCGTCGACGTCGCCCGTTACTTCGGCGGCGCCCCAAGCCACGAACTCGGCGAGGGGACCGGGCCGGAGGGACGGTGGGCCCTACCCCAGGAACACCACAACTCCCGTTGGGTGGCCGACCGCGCGATCCACTTCCTGCGGCAGCAGGTCGGCAGAGATGGCTCCTTCTTCCTCTGGGCGAGTTTCCAGGATCCGCACATGCCCTTTGTCGCGCCCAGCCCATGGTTCGACATCTACGCACAGGCGCCCCCTCCCCTGCCCGCATGGGATCCGGGGGAACTGGACACCCGGCCCGTCCTATACAGGGCAGCATACGAAGGGTGGTTTCCGAGACTCGGTCTCGGCGACGCATTCGGGGCCCCGGGATTCGCGGACCTCGACCACCGCGCGATCCCGCCGACGCGGGCCCGGCAGTGGACCGCCGCATACTACGCCATGATCGCGCTGCTGGACCATCATACGGGGCGCATCCTCGACGCTCTCGACGAACTGGGCCTCTCCCGGAACACCCTAGTGGTCTTCACCAGCGACCATGGTGAGTTTCTCGGACACCACGGGCTGTGGGGCAAGGGCCCGTTTCACCTCGAAGACCTCCTCCGCGTGCCGTTGATCGCCCGCTGGCCAGGCGTGGTCCCCGGGGGGCGATGCAGTTCTGCGCTGCAGAGCCTGGCCGACCTGACCCCCACCTTCCTGGCGGCGGCCTGTGTACCACTCCCCGCGGGCCTCGCCGGAATCAACCAACTGCCAGTCTGGACTGGCAACCGCGCAGCGGGGCGTTCGACGGCGCTGGTCGAAAACCGCGTGTCGGACCGGCTGTACGTGAAGACGGTGATCACTGACCGCCACAAGTTGACCGTGCACCTGCCGGGTGACGAGGGTGAACTGTACGACATGGAGGCGGATGCGGCGGAAGAGGTCAACCTTTGGTCAAACCCCGCCCACGGCGACCTGGCGCGGCACATGTTGTGCACACTGCTGGCCGCCGACGCGGCGTTGGAGCCTCCAGCCCCCCCCCGCTCGGCCTACGCCTAAACCGGGATGCCGCCCTCGGCCACGCCGCACCCAGGATCATGGACGGGCGACCTGCGGATCTGTCGACCGGTGTCCGTCCACGGCTGCTGCGAACATCTGATTGATCCTCGAGAGATCCTGCTGGTGCGCTTTGATCAGTTGCAGGCCGTACGTTGGCGGGAGCGCGGCGGCGCCGGCGGTTTCCAACGCGTCCACCTGTTGCGAGACAGACCTCATGGCCGTCGCCACGCCCACCTTGCGGGCGTACACTCCCGCCATTGTCGCGTCGATCATCGTCGCCGCGGTTATCGGCTGATACTTGAAGATGCGCCCGGGTGTGGACCAATGCGCGGCGGACTCGGCGAACCACTGCAGTCCCTTGCCCTTCAGGCCAGGAATCACCGTTTCCAGCGTTTGGGTGAACTCCGACCAGAGGGCGAGGATGCTGGGCGGGCGCAGCAGGAGTTTCATCACGTAGCGCTGGTGCCAGGGATCGACGTCGAGAAATTTCAAGAGAGTCCAAGCGGCCTCGGGATATTTGGTGCCCAGACTGATCGCGTGCCCCTGCACGCCCCCCCATGCCTTCCGGCCGGCCGGGTACCCGGGCACCGGAAAGTACGTCCACTTATATTTGTTCAGCCATGTCTTGGCCTGATTCAGGATCCCGTTGCTGGCCGTCTCCACAAACGTCACATAGGGAAACGTCCGCGGGCTGCCGGCCGGGGCGGCAACCCCGGCCCAATACAGGGCTTCCCACCATTGGACGGCCTGCACGACACGCGGATCCGCCATGGTGCAACCGGTCTGCGCGCCATCCATGACAGCGCCGCCAAAGATCTCCACGGCGAAGTGGTTGTTGGGCAAGGGGTTGTCGGCGAACGGATGCAGCGTTTGACCGTTGAAGGATGGCGCCACGCCGAAGTGGGGCTTCCCGGCGGATTGCCAGGTCGCAGCGCGGAATAGCGACTCGGCCTCGGCGAGAGTCCAGCTCGGATCGGGATAGGCCAGCCCGCGGGCGTCGAGATCTCCAAGATTTATGGCGTAAACGCCGCAATTCATGTACGTCGGCAGGAAGAATATCCCCCGGCTGGTCGTGAAGGCATCCATCTGTAGCGGGGACCACGTCGTCAAGGGGATGTTGTCCCGACCAAGCAGCGGTCGGAGATTCATGGTCAAACCGCCCTCGAGCAGGGGAACGATCTCGTATTCGCTGAACACGTCCGGCGCGCTCCCGGCAACAATGGCCGCGGGGTATTGGCCCGTTGTCGGCGCCACCGGATTCACCCGCACCCCGGGATGAGCCTGCTCGAAGCGATGGAGCACGGGCTGCATGTACTGCTGCCAGTTGCTGATGCTTGTCCACTGACCCCACGGGGCATAGGTCAGCGTCTGCACCCCGTGGCGCGCCGCGGGCCCCGTTCCCGCCGGAACCGGCGGCGCGCATCCCGCCAGCAGCACCGCGGCAGCCGCAAGTCCCAGGCCACCCGCCGCGCCGCGCAGCGCCATGCGCCGGCGGATCCTGCCGGGGGCGCATTCGGACCCAAGGACGGCGATGGTTGGACAGTGGGGAACCGCCTCCGGGATTGCTGCGTCAGCCATAGTCCGCTGCCTCCCCTTGGTCGACGCGGATGTCCCACGGTTGGCGCCGGAACGTTGCGCTTGCACAGGGGCCGCCTGCCGTCCAATCGCAAACGGCGCGCCCGATTTTGCAGGCGGCCGGATTCTCGGATCTGGGACGCGCCGTGCCCGCCACCGGTCCACCCGCGCCAGCCGACACCGGTGAGTGACGACCTCCCGTTTGACCGAGCTGCCCGGATCCGTAACAGCCTCGCAGAGCGCTTCCCCGGAGGCTGCGCTTCTCGGCATCTGCCCGGTGGCGGGCACGGGGTTTTGCCCCAATACCGCCAAACGTACGGTCCCAGGTGCGGACTGGGCGCGCCGCATGCTACACGTCGGAACGGCTCTGCCGGGGAGATCGAGTCGGCGCGTGGTGCGCGGGCGGAGTCCCTGTGGGCGAGGAACCCTCAGCCATTGCGGGCTCCCGCGAACATCGCCTGCATCCCCTGCAACGCCTTCCGCTCAGCCGCGATCGTCTGCTGCAAGGACAGCGGGGGGGTGGCGGTCTGCTCCAGGGCGTTGACCTGGTTCTGCATTTGCTGCAACCCGAGTCGCACACCCACCTTGCCCGCCCCGATATCCCCCAACCAGGTATTGACCAAGGCGTCGGCGGACAGGGGGTTGTACCGGAAGAACAACTGCGGATAGTCGTAGCCGTTTTTGGCCGCGTCGTAAAACCAGTGGAGCGCCTTACCCTCGAGCACCGGCGCCACCTGAACGATAGTCTTCTCCCAATAATCCCACAAACTGATCAGCGATGGTGTCACCAAGCTGATTTGGATCTGGAATTTGGGCCAAGCCAGGTCGCCCTCGGCCCCGCTGATCCATTTCAGCAAGGTCCAGGCCTCTGATTGGTGCTTGGTGCGCGCGTTCAGCATGTAGCAGTCGATCGTGACGAAGGTGGTGCGGCCGCGCGGCCAGACGGGATTGGGCAGCAGGTCCCATTTGTACCGGTTGCCCAGGTTGCCCACCCCGATGTTGATCACATGCGCGCTGTGGTACTGGGCAAATACCGCCTGCGCGCGCGGGAGCAGTAGGGGATTCTGTTCCCCGTCGATAGCCGCCCCGGCTTTGAACAGGTCCTCCACGTAGGAGACCGCGGCGCCACCCTCGGCGCTGGCCATCGTGGCCCGATCCTGGGCCGCGTTCATATACTGGGCGCCCCAACCGGCGAGCCAGAAGGGCAGGGCTTCCGAATGCCAATAGAACGATGCCCCGGCCCGATGTGTGCCGTCCTGGTTCTGTCCGGTGGCCGCCTGCCAGATGCGCGCGGCGTCGGCGTAGGTCCAATTCGGGTCTGGATAGGCGAGACCGAGTTGGTCGAGGATGTCCTGCCTGTAGAAGATCACCAGCGTTCCGTCGTAACTCGGCAGGCCGTAGAGATGGCCGCCATAGCTGTCCGCGAGGATGTGGCCTTTCGACCACAGGGTCGCGGGAATGTTGTCCACCTTCAGCAGCCCGTCAAGGGGCACCACCACGCCAGCCTGCTCCAGCGTGGGAATGGCAGTGCAACACATCATAAAGATATCCGCGTACCCAGAGCCGGCGATGGTCGCCGCGATTTGCGGCTGGGGATTGCCCCAGCCACCGGAAAAAACCGAGGCCCAGATGCCTTTGAATTTGGGGTTGGTATTGAAGTGCTGGTCCACAAACTCCTGATAAATGGTCTGGGTGGTGAGATTCCAGGGAATACCCTGTACATTGGGCTGGAAAACCAAGTGCACCACACCGGACACGGGAACCGGCAGGACTTCGCCCGCCGCCGTCTTTCCGCGCCCAACCCCACGCCGGCAGGCAGACAGGACCGATCCGAGACAAGCCGCAGCGGCCGCCCCCAGCGCCGCCCGCCGGGAAAGCCGTCCTGCCATTGCCCATCGCCCCCCAAACTGCCACGGGGCAAGAGTATTGGTAAGACGGGCGGAGTCTCCTGCGTGGAGAGGTCGGGCAAAAAAAAATCAGCTCTGGGCAAGGTGAGGCGACACCCTCAGCCGCCCTGGCGGCCACGCGTGCCGTCGGGGCGGCGTGGTCCACCGCCGAGCCCCGATCGCCCCCGAGCCAACCGCCCTTGGCGGAGCACCGCCACTCAGCACTCCGTCTAAATGGATACCCCACTTCCCGTTTATCCGGACCCGCTCAGTGAACTCATCGGGCGCCAAGGCCTTGCGCTGGGAGAGGGCTGAGCGATTAGGCAAACGGGCCACCATGGCAACAACCAGCAGGCTCAACGCCGCGCAAGTCTGGGCGCAGGCAACTCGAAGACCGCCGCTGGCCGCCGGATGCCAGCCAAGTGGGCGGCGGCGCCACCGTCATGGTACAGGCGCCAGGTGTTCCGCAAAAAACGTCAGGGTACGGGCCCACGCGTCCCGCGCGGCGTCCACGCGGTACGAGTTCCGCGTGTCATTGAAGAAGGCGTGCGGGGTATCCGGGTAGATGCGGTGCTGGAACGACTTGCCCGCGGTGGCCATCGCCCCGGCAAACGCCGGGACACCTCCGGTGACACGCGGATCATCGCCTCCGTACAAGCCCAGGACCGGGCAGCGGATCCCCTCCAGGCGCTCATCCGGTGGAGCGGCGCCGTAGTAGATCACGGCGGCGCCGAGGGCTGGGTCGGCGCACGCCAGAAGGGCGGACAGTGCCCCGCCCATGCAGTAGCCCGTCGAGCCGATCCGCCGGCCGAGGCACTCCGGCTGCGCCCTGAGGAAGGCAGCCGCCGCCAACAGATCGGTCACGTGTTCTTCCGGGTTGCGGTCAGGCGCAAACAGCGTTCTCAGCGTCTCCCTGATCTGCGCTCCCTCCTCCTCAGGCAGGGCGGCGATCGCGCGGTCCCGATCCTGGGGGTTCATCCACGCGCTGGGGGGCAGGGTGTCCAGGAACACCTTCACCGCCTCGACCCGGGCACTGGTCAGGGTTTCCGGCCGTCGGCCGCCGCGGCCGTAAAGGTCAGGGGCCAGGGCGACGTACCCCGCGGTGGCGAACCGCTCGGTCAGGTCGCGGATATGGCCATCCACGCCCCAGATCTCCTGAATGACGATAATCGCCGGCAGCGGCGCGACCACCCTCGCCGGACGCGCCAGATAGCCGGGGAGGGACTGCTCCCCAGAAGGGTAGTGGATCCAATCCGCATTAAGCTGCATATGTCAACCCCCCGCGATGGGCACCTCTACCCCTGCTCCAGACGCGAGCGCTGGATCGGGCCGGCCGCGCGGAGCCCCGCCCCCGTTCCGCGACGGCACCCGCTCAGCCGACTGGACGAGACGACCGACCCTGATCCGGATGCAGGAGCCGACCGCCCGCGGCCCGTCCCTGCATCT
>JAJZMB010000130.1:0-2563 GCA_021803205.1 Bacillota bacterium
GTTTGCGCGCCGTCCACCGCTCCGGACAGTGGGCGCGGTTCTGGGCCAAACAACCCCAGATGCGCCGCCCCAGCGCTCGGAGCTTGAGGAGCGCTGCTTGACCCAACCACAATTGTGCGGCGCACCCCGGCGACGGGGGTGGCCTTGCGCAATGCGTCCCCGATCAAGTATTGTTTCATGAACGGCTGGCGTCTGGTGCTTTCGGAGGGTCAATGCCTCCCCGGGCCCAATAACCCCATCCGCATTGTGACCCGAGGAGGAGATATCCCGTTGGCGAAGACCGTGTATATCGGCAACCTGCCCTGGAGTGCGACGGAGGATGACCTGAGCGCCCTGGTTTCGCCCCATGCCACTGTGTTATCCGCTCGCGTGGCGACCGACCGCGACACCGGTCGTTCTCGAGGCTTCGGTTTCGTCGAGGTCGAGGACGCCCAGATCCAGACTGCAGTCGATGCGCTGCAGAACATGGAGATGGACGGCCGGGTGCTCACCGTGAACGAGGCCAAGCCTCGCGAGCCGCGCGCACCCCGCTCCGGAGGCGGCGACAGCCGCCGCTGGTAGATTCTTGCGGTGGGCCGGGGTGGGTGTGCAAGCCCATCCCGGTCTGTCGGCGCTGAAGCCCGCGCGTCCCTGACAGTGCCCTCGTGTCGACCGGATTCATATTGCCTCTGTCGCTTCTGTCCTACATCCTTCGGGCTCCATGCGGTCCTTTTCTACCCGATTCCGGCGACCGTGGCTGATGCGGGCGGTCTTTTGTGGGTGAGGGCCCAGAGACATGGCAGTGCTGCGGTCCGGTTTGGCGACGGTGCCCGTGGTCGGAGAACCGGAACTGTCGGCAGTGCCGAATGCAGCCTGCCCGTCGGGATGTTTATGCCAGCAGCGTGCGTATGGATCCGCATATTCACTGTGCCGAGCGCCCCTATCCGGGCGGCTTGTCGGGTTCATCCCTCGTTGTCGATCTGCAGATTAAAATGACGGGCGAAATGACGGGCGAGATGTTCGGCTGCGGCGTGGGTGGAGCGGACGCGGGTATCTGGTGAGCGTTGCGGGGAGTGTCGCCGGTGGCATTGCGCGTAGGGATCGTCGGTTGCGGCGGAGCGGGGACGGAGCATGCGCGGGCGTATGCACGCCTGGGCACCCAGGTCGAATTGGTCGGGGTCTGCGACATCACGCGCGAGCGTGCCGACCGCCTGGCTGCGACGGTGGGCACGCGGGCGTACGGTGCGTTGGGGCTTCTGTTGGCTGCGGAGCGTCCCGAACTGATATCGGTGTGTACGGCCGAATACGCACATACGGAGCCGGTGCTGACCGCGCTGGCCGCCGGGTGTCATGTTTTGTGCGAAAAGCCGTTGGCGGCCACGGTGGCGGAGGCGCGACGCATGGTCGAGGCGGCCGTAAATGCCGGCCGCGTACTGGGGATCGACTACAACTACCGGCACATGCCGGCGTTCCAGGTGCTGCGGGCGGAGATCGGTGGCGGTGCAATCGGCGAGGTGGTGCTGGCGCAGATCTCCGCCCACGCCTTTTGCTACCATCACGCGCTGGATCTGGTGCGTTTCCTGTTCGGTGATGTGGCCGAGGTGGGCGCCTGGGTGGACGACGTGCCGTCCCGGCGGGGCT
Source organism: Bacillota bacterium (assembly GCA_021803205.1). Lineage (GTDB taxonomy): Bacteria > Bacillota > Sulfobacillia > RBS10-35 > JAJYVN01 > JAJZMB01. The sequence goes on from JAJZMB010000130.1 coordinate 1,621, forward strand.
TCCCCTGGCACACACCCGAGGAGTTTCTCTATGTACCGTCGCTATCGGTGGCGGCCCTGCTGCGGACACGGGCGGGGGCCACCGTCGCCCTGTGCGCCAGCCGCCTGAGGTCCCTCGAAGATACGCTGCTCGATGTGGAGGTGCTGGGGACGCGTGGGCGCCGCGCCTTGCGCGGCCTGCCGGTGAACGACGTGCGCCCGCGGCGCGTGGAGGCCTGGCCTCCCGATCCGGAGTTGGCGGCACGGTTGGGCTCGCCTGTGGAGCCAGAGCCCAGGTTTTCACTCAGCCACGCCTTTCAGGCATCGGTGGCGGCCTTCGTGGAGGCGCTGCTGGCGGGCCGGCCGGTACCGACCGACGGTCGGGACGGCGTGGCGGCACTGGTGATCGACCAGGCGGTGGTCCAGGCACACCGCCTCGGCGCGCATGTACGCCTGTAGGCAATTCCCCTTTGCTGTCCGCGACATCTTGCGAATGTCTTTCTGGCACTTGCTGGCTGTGGCAGGGGTGTGCCACGTCGGGGTTATGCCGCCGCTCTCCTTCCCCCTGCAGTCGCTTCGTTCTGCTCCCATGGTGGCTCGGCCCTGGCCGGTTTCCCCGGAGTGGATGGCTGACGTCAAATCGCCGGTCTCCCCGGAACGCAAAGGGGTGGCCGATGCACTCGGACTTCGGCACACGCAACAGATGATCAGCGGCTGAGTGCGCCAAAATGTATGATGCGCGGCGGTAACCGCCACGGCCCGAGGTATGATTGTCCGGTGGACTACGGCTTTGCGCTCTTCGACACCGAGATCGGGCGCTGTGGTATCGTCTGGGGGCGGCGCGGCATCGCTGGCGTGCAGTTGCCGGAAGCGCGCGAAGCCGAGACCCGGACGCGCGTGCTGCAGCGGTATCAGGGGGCGCGCGAGGCGCATCCGCCGCCCGAGGTGCAGCGGACGATCGACGG
>JAJZMB010000130.1:2573-5276 GCA_021803205.1 Bacillota bacterium
GTATTGTTGCGCTGCTCCGCGGTGAGCCCGGCGATCTCTCCGGCGCCGTGCTAGACATGGACGCCCTGCCGCCGTTTCACCGCCGCGTGTACAACGTCGCAAGGACAATCCCACCGGGGGCGGTGGTCTCTTACGGTGAATTGGCGGCGGAGTGCGGCGCGCCCGGGGCGGCGCGCGCCGTGGGGCAGGCGCTCGGGCGCAACCCGTTCGCGCTTGTGGTGCCATGCCACCGTGTGCTGGCTGCGAACCGCCGTGCCGGTGGCTTCTCCGCGCACGGGGGCGTTGCGCTGAAACTCCATCTGCTCTCGCTGGAAGGGGTGCAAGTGCAGCGGGCCCCTGTGCCCGCCACCGATCCGGCGGTTCATGCTCCGGCGGAGTCCGACCTCAGAGTGCCGGAGTCCCCGGGGTCCGGCGCTAGTGGCGCGTCCATCAAGTTCTGACCGTCGCCAAAGGACAGGGGCACCGTCTTGAGGCAGCGGTCATCGGGCGCGGCCGTTACGGCCCAGGTGGAGGGCGTCGCAGCAGACACTTGCGCCAGGACTTGAGCTGCATGCTGTTGCCGGCGCTCGACGCAGCAAGACAAAACTTGATGGACGCGCCGCTAGCCCGGGGGTTGCCGTTGATGAACAGGAGGCATTGCCGCACCTGCGCGCCGCTGATCCCGCGTTGGCCCGCCTGATCGATACCGTTGGCGGCTTCCGTATGGAATTGCGGCGGGCGCCGACCGTCTTCGGTGCGCTCGCCGCAGGCGAACGTGCACCAGCAACTCACCGGTCGGGCGGTGGCGTGCCCTCCGTAACGCGCGTACCGGATGGCCCGCGGTACGGCGGCGCAAACCTCGGCTTCTACCCCGGCCGCGAACCGTGAACCATTGGGGAACAAGGGAACGCGGGACAGTGGCCTCGCAAGAGCGGACTTCTGCGGCGACCATCTGGCGTAAGCGTTCAGGCGGAGGATTCGGCGACGGTTCCGAGGGCGGCTTGGGCGAGGGACGGGGGCGCGGTGGTCGGCGGTGGAGGGGCGTGGGAGGGCCAGAAAGGGCACCAAAGCGGGGCATGACACCGGAGCATGCGCGGGCGGGGTCGGGCTGGCTGATGGCCGTGGCGTCGTGGACGACCGATCGGCGCGAGCGACGAGTCGGGCGAGGGAGGAGGTGTCGCGGCGGTCGCGGTGCGGTGGGAGCAGGACACACCGAAGCAGGCGCACGGTCTCAGACCGGGCGCAGGGGGCTCTGGAGTGCGAGGGACTTGGCCGCAAGGCGGCTACGGGGAAGCGACCCGAGGTACGACCAGGCGGCCGAAGGTGCTGTTCGGACCTCGGCGGGACGCGGTGGACCCACGCGGCCGCCGCGGCGCCGTGGCGTTCGGGGTCGCGGGGCGATCGGCCGCAGGGACCGGATGTCCATGGGCCAAGGGCTGAGCGGCGGCGGCCGCGGCCGGTCTGGCATGGGTGCCGCACCCGAACGCGGCGCGGCGTCCGGGGCCGGCGGGACGATCGGCTCCAGGCCGGGGTGCGGAGCCCGGGTCGGTGCAGGAGTCTCGACGGCTGCGGCGGCGGCCTCCGGTCTGGGCGTGGCTGGGCGGAGGCGGGCGGCGGCCGGCTGGAGCGCGGTCTCCCCAGGCCCATCCGGGACGGGCGGTGGAGTGGAGGTGCCTGCACGCAAGGCCTCGGCCGTAGCGGTGATGCCGGCGCCGTCCGCGGCTGGCGGGACGACCGCCTCCCGAGCGGGCTGCGGAGCCCGGGTCGGTGCAGGAGTCTCGACGGCAGCGGCAGTGGCCTCCGGGGCGGACGTGGCTATCTGGAGGCCAGCGGCGCTCGCCGCCGGCTGTGGCGCCGCCTCCCCAGGTGCGTCCGGGACGAGCGCGGGGGCCAGGGTGCCCGCTCGCAGGGCCTTGGCCGCTGCGATGAGGTAGGTGAGCGGCGAGCGTCCCTTGCTGACGGCAGGTGTCGGTGACCGCGAGCATGCGCTCGGCGAAGGCGCCGCCCCCGGCACTATGGGTCCCGAGGCTCTTCTTCCGCCACTGCACGCCCTTGCGTATCCTGCGCTCGCTGCCGTTGTTGGTCGGCTCCACCCCGGGCACGGAACAGAACAGCCAGAGGCTCTCCCACGCCTCGTCCAGCGCCTTGCACAGGTTGACCACCTTGTGCGCGTCCGGCTCCGCCTGCCCTGCCGCAACAGGGGGTGTAGCGCCTGCTGCACGGGCTCCAGCGCAGCCTGCATCGCCACGACGCGGGCCGCGGGCCCCTCGCCTGCCTGCTGGAAGTTCTGCCAGGCACCGAACACGGCCACGGCGGCCCGATGGATGCCCTTGCCGTACTCCCCCGCCGACTTCCCCAGCTCGATCAGGGCCCGGGCGTCGCGGTCCAGGTGCGCCCAGCACAGCTGCCGGCGTAGCCAGGGAATCCAGTCGTGCCCCTTGTAGCGGTCCGTCATCACGCAGCCGGCGAAGGCCGCGCCGAGCAGGCTCTGGCCCACCTTGGCCGCCCGCGTCCCGATCTTGTAGATGCTACCGATCGGCGACCAGACCACCCAGAGATAGCGGAGCTTGTGCTGGACGCGCCAGCTCGTCTCATCCATGCCCACGACCGGCTGTTGGCCGATGGCGGCCGCCAGGGCGTCGACCGGTGCCGCCACCGCATCGGACATCTGCTCGCAGAGCTTCTGCACGCTGCCCACCGAGACGGGGACCCCGAACAACTCGC
>JAJZMB010000127.1 GCA_021803205.1 Bacillota bacterium
TCTCCGGGGCCAATCCCAAGAACCGGGGCCTGAGTGAGGGCTCCGCGTTTCCGTGACGCCCTCACTCAGGCCCGGATGCCCGCCCGAAGCGATGGCACCTCTGCGTCGTCGCTGCCGAGCCACTCGTGGATGCGCCCCACCGTGACCTGCTCGGGATAGGCCTCCTCGCCGTGCAGCGCGGCGTCCAACCCGGCCTCCTCCTGCTCCGGCGTGACGCGGCAGCCGATCAGCTTGTCCACCACCTTGTAGATCACCAACGTGCCGATGCCGGAGAAGATCCACGCGGCCGCCACGCCGATCACCTGCAGCAACAGTTGCTTCGGGTTGCCGTAAAGGAGCCCGTTGGCGCCGCCGCTATTGATGGCCACCTGGGCGAACAGGCCGGTCGCCAGGGCGCCCCAAGTGCCGCCGATGCCGTGGCCACCAAAGGCGTCGAGCGCGTCGTCGTAGCCAAACTTGTTCTTCAGGAGCGAGGCGGCGAAGTAGCAGAAGACGCCGCCGCCGATGCCGATCGCGATACTGGCCAGCGGACCGACGAAACCGGACGCCGGTGTGATCGCGACGAGGCCGCAGACCGCGCCAGCACAGGCGCCCATCAGGGTCGGCTTTCCAGTCCGGATCCATTCGACCGCCATCCAGGCGAGGCTGGCTGCAGCCGTCGCGGTATTGGTCACCAGGAAGGCCGAGGTCGCCAGCGGCCCGGCATTGACGGCGCTGCCGGCGTTGAACCCGAACCAGCCGAACCAGAGGAGCGCGGTACCGATGAGCACCATCGGGATGTTGTGGGCCCGGATGTGCTCGTCGTGCCCGAGGCCCCTGCGCTTGCCGAGCATGATCGCCATGACCAGCCCCGCCACGCCGGAACTGATGTGCACGACCGTGCCGCCGGCAAAGTCGAGGACACCGAGGGTGTGCAGCCACCCGCCCGTGCCCCAAACCCAGTGCGCGAGCGGATCGTAAACGAGGGTCGCCCACAGGACGATGAACAGCAGGAACGCCTTGAACTTCATGCGCTCGGCCAAGCCACCCACGATCAGCGCCGGGGTGATGATGGCGAACATCATCTGAAAGATTGCGTACAGCTCGTTGGGAATGGTCGGCGCGTAGGCGGCGTCCGGCGTGGCGCCCACGTGCCGGAAACCGATCCAGGCCAGACTCCCGACGATGTGGTGCACGTCGGGACCGAAGGCCAGGGAGTAGCCGAAGAGCACCCACTGGACCGAGACGATGCCGATGACGGCGAACACCTGCAGGATCGTGGTGACGACGTTCTTGCTGCGGACCATGCCGCCGTAAAAGAGCGCGAGCCCGGGCGTCATGATCAGGACCAGGGCGGAAGAGGCCAGGACCCACGCCTCGTCCCCGGAGTTGAGGGGATTCGTCGCAGGCGCCGCACCCGCCGCCAGGCAGAGACCGGGCAGGAGCAGCGCGGCCAAGAAGGCGAGTAGGGCAACCGGACGCCACCGCTTCTCCACCGGGGCTTCCCCTCCTCAATACCGGATCGGCGTACCAGATCGCCGCGGCGTGGGGGACCGTCCCTCGCCTCGGCACGACGCATGCTAAGAGTCTCGGCTGCGGCAGTAAAACGTGTGCCATGCAAGCTGACACATATCTGACGCTTCGAGCAAGAAATCTGACACACATGCGCGCCGGGTCGGTCAGACCGGCCGGTGCGTGACGGTGCGCCCCCGAACAGCGGGTGGACCGTGTCCCGTAGGCTTCCTGGCTTCCTGTTTGATGGATGCGCCACCCGCGACCATCCGCTATAATTCGCTCTGGTCCCGCCATCGCGTGGGCCCCATCGTCTATCGGTTAGGACGCGGCCCTTTCAAGGCTGAAAGGCGGGTTCGACTCCCGCTGGGGCTACCAGACACTTATAGGATAAAATGCCATTTGGTCTCAGGACCCGCCGCCTCCATGGAAGAGGCGTCGCGATCAGCCCCCGGGGGCCGGCACGTTTCTGGAGACCATTCGCAGGTCGGACCAGCAGTCGCCGCAGCAGCTGCGTGTATCTGCGACTGGGCTCGGCCGGCCCCGTGCCGACGCGGGGAGCCGCGGGGCGCGATCCTGCCGACGAGGGACATGGGAGCCGGCGGCGAATCGCGGGTACACTCTGGCGAGGACGGTGGCGCCACATGTTCAAACCCCAGCCGCTCATCTTCGACCCCAAGGTCTCCACAAGCCCGATCATCCCGGCGCGGCACCACAACTACGCGGTGGGCGGCAACCTGGTCAACGCGTTCGCCACGGGCCCCATCGGGGCGGAGGACGACTTCTGGTTGTTGGCGCTGGAGCCGCCGAACGCGGAGGGGCTTGCCGTCGGACCACTGATCTGCGCCAATATCCTGGATGCGTTCGGGCGGCGCCTCCTCACGCTGGAGCGCAACGCCCCCACCTTCAACCCTCGGGGATGTCGCGTCGAGGCGGCCGGCGGCCGCTTGGACGTGACGGACGCCCGCGGACGCGGGGTCTTTCACATTGACGTGCGGGAAGTGCGCGCAGCCGAATGCCTGGTTTCATACATTTCCGGTTATTTCAAGGACAAGAACGGAGCCGTGCGGATGGAGACCCGCGGGCCGGAAGCGAACCCCTCCGTCGTGCTCCAGGGCCGACATGGCCTCGGGCTGCGCCCCGACGGCTCCATCGCTCTGAACAAGGGCCTCACGGATGAAGAGGTCGCCCGGGTAGCGGCGATGGCACAGGCGCAGTAACAGGGATGCCCCGGGTGGCCGCGGCAAGAGTCGGGTTCCCCACCAGATGCGCGGCGCGGCCTTGGGGGCTGAGGAACATCGGACCAGTGGACGGGGCAGCGGACGCTTGCGAGGTCAATGCCCCTTGTCCCCCGAGGGATAATGTTCGCGACCGGGGGAGAAACCAACCTTTGCAGCGCCTGCCTGGTCGCGGGAGCAAACACGTTCGTGCCTCATCCCGAGACCGCGGCATCGAGCTCGGCAGCGAATTCTGTGTGCAATGCCGCCGCGAGGGCATGGATCTGGGCCACCGATCCCCAGTGCGGCGTCGCCGCCAAGGCACGCCGCAACACCTGCTCGTCCGGTCCGGCGAGGTAGTCGGAGGCGATGGCCCGTTGCTGGCCCAACATGCGCGGCAGGCCATCGACGCCGGGCGGCAGTGGTCCGACCTGCACCGGGTCGATCCCGCCAGGCGTGACGACGGCCGGTACCTCAACGGTAATCTCCGGCGACCAGCCCAGGGCCTCCCCCGCATATGGCACCTGCAATGCCATCACCGACGGCTCTCCGGTGGCGAGGGCGCGCGCCATACGTCCCACCGCGCGACCCGTCCCCGGGCAGTTCAGCGGCGCGGCCAACGGGTGACACCGCGGCGGCTCCGGGATGGGTCGGCCGGCTTCCAAGGCGGCCTTCAAGGCCTCGCGCTGCAACCGACACCCGTCTGGCAGGGCCGCCGGCGGCGTGGCCGTCAAAACGAACGGCCACGCCCGCGAGGCCGATGAGCGGATCAGCCCCGTCAGACCGTAGATCTCTGAAATCATGCGGTTTTCCGGGTACATCCCCGCGCGATGGCTCAGAACAGACAGTTCCCCACCCAGTTCGGCGTACCCGTCGCGCCCAGCCACCAGGAAGCGGGCGACCCAGCCAACGTGATTGACACCTCCGTACACGAGGGTGACATCCTCCTCCGGCAGTCCCAGACCGAAGGCAAGGGTTCCGCGCAGAGTCTCCACTTCCACGCACAGCCCCAGCGGTCGCAACCCGGCGTGGCCGAACCGCCGACGCGCTGCTCCCGCCAGGACGTCCGTCGGATCGACCAGTCCGACCATGGGCGCCCCAGGGCAGCGCCCGACCGCTTGGCGCGCAAGATCAAGGACGAACGGCCCCGTCGCCGCCGCCTCGGCCACCACCCCCGGCCCTTCGGGCGGTACCGCCCAGCCGAGGCGCCCGTAAATCGCGTCCAACCGCGCCCGGCGTTCGGGAAGACCGGCGGAACAAATCACCAGGTCCGCTCCGTCCAGCGCCGCACTGAGCGGGCGCATGGCCGCCGTCAGCGGCAGGTGCCGGCTGCGCGCCAGGACCCCGACATAGGTGGCCATCCGCTCGGCGCGCCCTGGGTCCGGATCGACCAGCGCAAGTTCCGCTCCAAACACCTGCGCGTCCGGCAGGGCCATGGACGCGGCGATGCCGTGGGCGATCGACGGCATGAACATACTGCCCCCGCCGACGCATGCGATCCGCAACGGCCCGCCCAAATGCCGCACCCCCACCGTCCGCCTCTTCTGGCGCCCGCACCGCCGATCCTTCCCCCTTCTGGAGGTGGGCACACGTGCCGCCCTGGCACGGAAGACAGCGTCTCGGGGGTCCATTCGGACCTGCCGGAGCCCAGGGGCGCGTCACCCGTGCGCGGCGACCGCCGTCGACGGCCCCGGAGGGCATCGGCCGGCCTCTCCGTCCCGTCCTCACCACTGTGCATCGGACGCCGCCGGCGTCCGGAGCCAACCGTGCAGCGGGACTCCGGAGCGGCACGTGCCACCCGGCCCGCGGATGGGCGGTGTATCATGACGCAGTCGACCCCGCGGGCCGCTTGCGCCAGGCGGCCCGCTGCCGACCGTGGCCACGCGCATGTTTGCCGCCGCTGGCCAGTTGCGGGATTCTGGATCCAGACACTCCGCCACAGGCGGGTCCGGAGGCATCGGCTTGCACATCCGCGCAGGTCCGCCCACACCGGCCGGCCGGCCCGGCGCCGATGTGCCGCACCCGGTCCCACACACCGGCATGGCGCACACGGCATGCCCCCCTCCCGCAGACCGCGCCGTGCCGCGTCCCGGGTGCCGAGCTATGCCCCTGCCCCGTGGAGTCCCTTCCGTTCGCCCGCCCGGCGGTGGTCCCTGTGGGTGATCGAGATGGGGCCCCGTGCCAAAGGCAGCCCGGGCTGGTCCCTCCCAGGCTCGTCTTCGCGTTGCTGCTGGCGCTCTGGACCGTTCAGGGACTCTGGTTTCTCTCCCGGCCCGCAGGTCCATTGACATCCGACGCGCGATACTACTGGCTCGCAGGCGGATCGTTCCTCCAGAGCGGCGTGCTGGGGGACCACTGGCCCCCCCTGTACCCGCTGATCACAGCCGCCGCCCAAGCCTTCGGCAATCTCGCCACCCTTGTCGCCGTTCAAACCGTGGGCGTCTGGGCCACGGTGGCAGGGGTGGCAGGGGTGCTGCGACGCCGCTATGGTCCATGGCCCGCATCCGGCTTCCTCGCCGCCACGACCGTGTATCCGGCGCTATATCTGTTCGCGCGCTTCAGT
>JAJZMB010000062.1 GCA_021803205.1 Bacillota bacterium
GTAGGCCAGGAGCTTGTTGCCCCGGTCCCGGACCTCCGTGTAGTTGACCAATTCCGGCGTGCGGTCGATGAAGTCGGTGTCGACGCGGCCGGCACGAAATTCAGGGTGGCCCATCACTTCAATGAGGAAGCGCAGGTTGGTGCGCACGCCGCGGATGCGGAACTCGCCCAGGGCACGACGCATCTTGACCACCGCACCCGTGAAGGTGGGCGCCCACGCCGAGCACTTGACCAGCAGCGAGTCGTAGTACGGCGAGACGATGGCTCCGGCCTCGGCGCCGGCGCCGTCCAGGCGGATGCCGTACCCGCCCGGGGAACGATAGGTCAGGATACGCCCGGTGTCCGGCAGAAAGCCGTTCCTGGGGTCTTCGGTCGTCACGCGGCACTGGATCGCGAAACCCTGGTGGCGGACGGCCGCCTGGCTGCTGATGCCGATCTCCGGATCGCAGAGCCGCCGGCCTTCCGCCACGCGGATCTGTGCCTGGACCAGATCCACCCCGGTGATGAGTTCCGTGACCGTATGCTCGACCTGGATGCGCGGATTGACCTCCAGGAAGAAGAAGCGACCGTCGGGGACGACCAGGAATTCGACCGTACCCGCGCCGCAATATCCGACACCGGCCATCAGCCGGACCGCGGCGTCGCAGATGCGCCTGCGGTCTTCCTCGCCGAGAGCGACCGCCGGTGCGACCTCCGCCACCTTCTGGTGCCTCCGCTGAACCGAACAGTCGCGCTCGTAGAGGTGGACCAAGCCGCCACAGGCATCGCCGAGCACCTGCACCTCGATGTGCCGCGCGCGTTCGGCGGCCGCCTCCAGGTACACGGCGGCCGCGCCAAACGCCGCGGACGCCTCGGACCGGGCGCTGTCCAGGGCCGCACGCAGTTCCTGCGGATCGCGGACCAGACGGATGCCGCGCCCGCCCCCGCCGAAGACCGCCTTCACCATCACGGGGTAGCCAATGCGTTCGGCCTCTCTGGCGATGTCCGCCGCATCGGACAGCGGCTCCTCGGTGCCCGGCAGGAGCGGCAGGCCGGCCCGGGCTGCCGCTCCGCGAGCGGCGGCCTTGTCGCCGAACAGATCCAGGTGCTCCGCTTCAGGTCCGACGAAGGCAATGCCGGCATCCGCGCAGGCGCGCGCAAAGCCAGAGCTCTCCGCGAGGAAGCCGTAGCCGGGATGGATCGCGTCCACCCCGGCCCGCCGCGCGATAGCCAGGATGGCGTCGGTGTCGAGGTAGGCGGCCACGGGCGAGCGCCCGGCCCCGACCGGGTATGACTCATCCGCCTTTACGCGGTGCAACGCATACCGGTCCTCGTGGGCATAGATACCGACCGTACCGATGCCGAGTTCGGTGCAGGCCCGAAAGACGCGGATCGCGATCTCGCCGCGATTGGCGACGAGGAGCTTCCGGATGGGGCGCCGCTGCGGGACCGACAAACCGATACACCTCCGGGGTCGGGACACGCTTGAACAAAGCGCCGCGAGCATCCGGCGCCGGGCGCGCCGTCCTGCGGGCAACTCCGGATGCCACAGCAGACCGTCTTCCACACTCGGGCCCGCAAACATGCCGAACAAGACGCGAACCGCAGCGACAGGGCGAGTTCCGGCACGGGTCGCGCGCCGCCCGGCCGGCAGGCGGCAGGCGGCAGGCGGCAGGCGGGATCCTGCACCGACGCGGCACGCCGGGACGGTCCGCCCCGCCGCTGGACGCGGGCCGCCGCCGCTGGCTGAAGTTTGACGGGATACCGTCTTAGCGCGCGTCGCAACCTACGCCCGAACCGAGCGCATTTCACCGCTACGGGAGGTGAAGAGCCGATGGCACGGGGTCAGCGCAGCAACACCGCCCTGGTGCGGGGTTGCGAGTCCGCTCTGGAGCGGTTGAAGTACGAGATCGCCAATGAGATCGGGGTCAACTACGACGCTCAGGGCGGGTACGGCGGCGACATCCCCTCTCGCCTGAACGGCGCTGTCGGCGGCCATATGGTCCGCCGCATGATCGAGCAGGCGGAACAGCAGCTCGCGGGCCGGCAGGGCGCAACCCGCTTCTAGCTGGCCGCTGCAAGAGTCCGCTCTTGCGAGGCCACTGCTCCGGTGGCCCTTGCCCCCAAACGGTCCATGGTCGCCGACCGTGTGGAAACCGACTTTGGCAACGCTCTTTTGGTCTCGGGCCGGCTTACTCTTGCGGTCTGGGCTAGCGGAGACCGGCGCCACGCGCCCGGTCTCTCTGGCGTTTGGCGGCCAGTGCGAAAGCCCGCCCCACGAACTGCGGCCGATGTCCCCCTGCCCAACGATTCGGCGGCTGCGCGCCGACGCCCCCCGCAGAGTGGGCGTCGGCGATGCGACCCGTGGCGCACTGTCGCATCGTTTTGGGGGGAGCGCCTCGGACGGCCGGCAATTACGGGTGGAGCCGCGAAATCGCGGCGCGCGTCCTCCAGAAGGGATCCGGCCGCTGGCGAACCGCGTGGGCCCAGAGGCGGAAACCCATACTCCGCAAGCGATTGTGCCACCGCAGTCCACCGGGTGGGCATCGACCGTCATCCCGATTGCCCGGCTCTGCCGCCGAAGGCCTCCCACCGCAATGACTGAACCCTGCCCCGCGGCGGTCACTGGCAGGAACCCGCATTCCACCGCGGAAGCCTTTACACTTGGCGACGGCAGGCCGTGATCAACGCCGGATGCGGAAGGGCCGGTATGACAGTGCCCAGGCGGACCAGGACCACGCCCCGCAGGGACGCGCAGCCGCGGCCGGTCGCGCTGTATCTGCCCCTGGATCAGCAAACGAAGGCGCATGCAGCCCCGAGCATACCGACGGCACCGCCGGGTCCGCCACCTGGCACCGGCGTCCCGACTCCCGGGGCCCCCCGGAACGCCTCGACTCCGCGCGAGGAGCCGTCGCCCTCTCAGGCCACGGATGCCGGGTATCCCCCTCTCGTACCGGCGGGCCACCCGGTCGGCGCGTCGGCCGGCGAGCCGGCGCCGCCCCAAGACCCATTCCCCGCCAGCGCATCCGGTGGCCGGCCGGGTGCATCTCCGCGCTCGCCAGGCGCGGAGATACCGTATCCCCACGCCACCCCATGGCATGCTGCCGACCCCGCGGCTGCCGACATCTCAGCGGCGGCGGCGACCGTCGCCGCGCGGCTTCCGGATGCCTCCTCCGTCGCCGGTGTTCCGGCCGTTGCGGTTGCACCTCCACTGTCCGGTGCTCCGCCGGTCGGCGGAGCACCGCCTCGACCCGCCGTCTCGCGGGGCCACTCCCCGCGCAAACTGATCGAAGCTGCGCTGCCCCTTGCGGCCATCAACCGGCGTGCGCTGCAGGAAAGCCAGGGCCGCATCTCCCCCCTGCACCTCTGGTGGTCGCACAAACCGGCGGCCGCCTGCCGAGCAGCGATGTTGGCCTCGCTGCTCGACGACCCGGACGACACGGCAGAACGTGCGCGGCTGCTGGAACTGGTGGCCCGGGTGGCGGAGGCCTCCGGCGACGACGCCTCTACCTTCGCAGAGGCGCGGGCCGCGGTAAATGCGGCCTGCGGCCCGGCGCCGCCCACCGTGCTCGACCCGTTTTCCGGCAGCGGCTCCATCCCGGCCGAGGCGCAGCGGCTCGGTCTCCACGCCGCCGCCTCCGACCTCAACCCCGTCGCCGTGATTGTGGGCAAGGCGCTCCTGGAAGTGCCCGAGACCTTCCGGAACGCCACCGCCGTCAGGCCGGACGCCACCGACGCGGCGCGGGCGGGCGTAGAGGGCCTCGCGGCTGATGTCCTTTATTATGGGCAGCAGGTGTGGCGGCAGGCAGAGCTCCGCATCGGCCACCTCTACCCCTCCGCGCCCGACGGATCCACGGTCATCGCCTGGCTGTGGGCCCGCACAGCCCGTTGTCCCAATCCCGCCTGCGGCCGGCAGATGCCGCTCGTCCACTCCTTCCACCTCACCACGCGGCCGGGGCGGGAGACTTGGGTTTGCCCGGCCCCGAATGGCGACGGCTTCGTTCTCGGCCCACTGCCGGGCCGGCCCGATCCGCCAGCGGGCACCATCGACCGGCGGACCGCCCGCTGTGTCCACTGTGGCGGAACCGTGCCGCTGCCCGCCTTCCGGGAGCAGGCGCGCCGCGAGGGGCTGGGTCTGCGCCTGCTGGCGCTAGTGGTCAAAGCCGCGCGTGGGCGGAACTACCTGCCTCCCGATGCGGCCCATGAGGCCCGGGCGCGGACGGCCGAACCGGCCTGGGCCCCGGACACGGAACTACCGCGACGGGCGCTCGGCTTCGGGACCCACAACTACGGCATCGTGCGCCACCGCGATTTGTACACGCCGCGCCAGTTGGTCGCGCTCTCGACCTTCGCCGATCTGATCCCCGCCGCACGGGCCCAGGTCGCAGCCGACGCCCGGCGCGCAGGGCTTGGGGACAATGGTGTGCCGCTGCGCGCGGGCGGCACCGGGGCAACCGCCCGGGCCGAGGCAGTGGCGCTGTATCTGGCACTTGCCCTGGACCGCGCAGCCGCGCGTTGGTGCACCTTTGCCCGCTGGCACCGCACGCGCGAGAACATCGAGCACCCCTTCGCCAGCCCGGGACTGCACATGCTGTGGGACTTCGCCGAGGCCAACCCCTTCTCGCCCGCAGCGGGAAGCTGGTCGGACGCCCTGGAGGCCGTGGTCAAAGCCCTGCGCGCGGTGCCGGCGGCACATTCTCCCGTAGCTGCGGCACACTGTGTCCAGGCGACGGCAGAAGTCGCACCTGCCCCTCCCGGCCCCGTGCTGGTCTGCACCGATCCGCCCTACTTTGACACACTCCCCTACGCCGACATGGCCGACCTGTTCTACATCTGGCTGCGGCCCGTGCTGCGCGACATCTTCCCGGACATCTGCGGCACGATGCTCAGCCCCAAGGCCGAGGAACTGGTGGCCGACCCGCACCGCTTCGGCGGGCGCGACGGGGCGCGGGAGCACTTCCGGCAGCGCATGGAGGCCGCGTTCCGCCACCTGCGGGCCGTCGCCGACCCGCGCTACCCACTAACGGTCTTCTACGCGTTCAAAGAGGGGGGAACGGCCCGGAGCACAGGGGACGGCGGGACGCCTGCCGGCGCCGAGGGATGGGAGGCCGTCCTCTCCTGCCTGATCGCCGCCGGCCTCTGCATCACGGGCACTTGGCCCCTGCGCACCGAGCATGCCCAGCGCCTGCGCAGCAAGGATAGCAACGCGCTGGCCTCATCCATCCTGCTGGTCTGCCGACCCCGCCCCGAAGACGCAGCGGTCACGACCCGCGGGCAGTGGTTGCGGGACCTCCGCCGTGTCCTGCCCACCGCGGTGGCGGAGCTCACCGCGGCCGGCGTACCCCCGGTCGACCTCGCTCAATCCGCCCTCGGTCCGGGCATGGCCCTGTTCTCGCACCACGCGGCGGTGCTGGAGGCCGACGGGCAGCCGATGACTGTCCGCTCCGCCCTCCAGGTGATCGGTGGCGAACTGGACGCGCACCTGGCGGGCGCGGCGGGGCAGTGGGATGCGGCGAGCCGCTTCTGCACCGCCTGGCTGCAGCAGCACGGCTTCGACGAGGGCCCCTTCGGAGAGGCGGACTTACTGGCGCGCACACGGGGCGTGGGCGTCGAGACCCTGGCGCGGGACGGCATCCTCTCGGCCCGGGGCGGGCGCGTCCGACTGCTGAGGCCGGACCAAACACCGACCTCCGCCGACGGTACCCTCCAGCGGCCGAGCCAATGGGCATCCCTGCACACCGCGATCCGAACGCTGCAATGCGCTGGCGCGAGGGCCGCCGCGGACGCCGTCGCGGCCACAGGGCACGACACTGCGGCCCTGCGCGCCCTGGCCCGCCACCTCTATGCCCTGTGCGACCGGACGGGCGCCGCGGTCGAGGCACGCGCATACAACGCCGTCGTGGCGATGCTGGACGGCGTGGAGCCGGCGGAGCGGGGAGGCGACGGCTGATGGTGGCGGACGCCCAAAACGGTGGCGCCCTGCCGCCATGGCGGGACGTGGTACAGCCCCATGCCGAGGTGCGCGGCGGCACCTTCGCCGATTGGGAGTTCGCCGCGGATCTGGCCCGAGTGCATGCCAGCCGGGCCCTCCGCCCGTCCCCGTCCGGAAACCCACGGCCCTCTGCGGCCCGCGCCGGCGGTCCCGTCCAGGCGCGGCTTCCGTTGCATCCAGCCGGGCGCCTCAGCCGCCCGGCCGCCTCATGGCGGGCGCACGGAGCAGCGACCCCGGCTCCCTGCATTCCAGCCCCAGAGGTCCACGGAGACGCACATGCCTTTTTTGCGCGGACGTACCCCACGGCAGGACTGCGACGACTCCTCTCCACGGCCGCGCGGCGCGTGTCGGGGCGGGATGGCCAACCGGTGGTCGCCCTGCGCACCGGGTTCGGGGGCGGCAAGACCCATGCCCTGCTGGCGATCTACCATCTGTTGTCGGGGCGGCTCCCGCCGTCCGCGCTCGCGGGACTCGACATCCCGCAGCCCGGCGGCGTGCGGATCGCGGTCCTCTGCGGCACTGACCTCAGCCCTGCCGGCCCGTGGCCCTGTCCGGCTCTGGGCGGCCAGAGTGTACACACCCTCTGGGGAGAAACGGCGGCACAACTCGGGGGGCCGGAGGGCTACTCCCGCGTGCAGGCGGAGGACGCCGCCGGCATCCCCCCGGCCGCCGGCACCCTGGCGGGACTCCTGGACGCCTGCAGCCCCTCGGCCATCCTGCTTGACGAACCGCTGGCCTACCTGCGGACACTGTACGGCCGCCGGGCCGCGGCTGCCGGGTCGTTCGACGCCAACCTCACCTTCCTGCACAACCTGACCGAGGCCGCCCGGCGCTCACGGGCGGGCCTGCTGGTGGCGGCGCTGCCAGCGGGCGCGGCCGAGGCTGGCGGCGAGGGCGGGCATGCGGCAGCGGCGGCCCTGAACGCTATCTTCGGCCGCCTGGAGGCCGTCTGGCAGCCGGCGGAGGCCACAGAAGGGTTGCGCATCGCCCAACGCCGCATCTTCCGCGCTCCAGCCGAAGATGCCGCGGCAGAGTCCACCTGCCGCACCTTCGCCGCCATGTATGCGCTGGGCGGGGCCGCCTTCCCGCCGGAGTGCCGCACCCCCGAATACGCGGCACGCCTCCGCGCGGCGTATCCCTTCCATCCGGAGCTCATCGAGCGCTTGTATGCAGGATGGGCGCCGCTGCCGGGCTTCCAGGGCACGCGCGGCGTCCTGCGGCTGCTGGCGGCCGCAGTCCGGGACCTCTGGGACCGGGGAGACGGCGCGCCGCTGATCCAGCCTGGAGACCTGCCGCTGCACGCACCCGCGGTGCGCGGCCGGTTGACGGCCGCGCTCGGTCCGGACTGGGAAGCGGTGCTGGAGGCGGACCTGGCCGGAGAGGGCACCGGCGCGGCAACGCTGGACCGCGCGCGACCGCGCTTGGGCGACGCGGCTGCCGCGCAAAGGGTCGCGAGGACTGTCCTGCTCAGCGCGCCCGAGGGCGGCCTCGAGCGCACCCGGCTGCACCTCGGGGTGCTGCGGCCGGGGGAGCCGCCCGCGCTGGCCGGCGACGCGCTGGACGCCCTGCGGCACCGGCTCGCGTACCTGCACGGCGACGCCGCACACGTGACCTTCCGTCCGAGCGCCAACCTCAACCGCCGGGCCGCGGACCGGGCTGCGGCGATCGAGACGCCCGCGGCCGAGGCGGAGGTCCGCCGTCGACTGGAGGCCATGACGCACCGCCGCGGCGCTGAAGTCGCAGCGGTCTTCGGCGCCGTGCACGTGCTGGGCCCGGAGCCGACACTGCCCGACCGCCCAGTGGCGGCTCTGGCCGTGCTCCCCACCGCCGCCGCTTACGTTCCGGGCGCCGACCGGCAGCCGGCGCTGACCCTGGCCTCCGCCCTGCTTGCCAGCTGCCCGCGGTATCCCAACATGCCGCTGTTCCTCGCCGCCGACGGCCGCGACGTCCCGTGCCTGCTGGATGTCGCGCGTGCCTGCCTCGCCTGGACGTCCCTGCGGGATGGCGCACCGGGGGCCGAAGCCGCCGAAGGGCTGCGCGGCGCGGAGCAGGTCCTTGTGCTGCGACTGCAGGAGGCCTACCGCTGGCTAATCGTCCCGACGCAGGAGGACGCGCAGCCAGTGCGCCTGGAGGCGGTGGAACTCCCCGGCGGGGGTGACCCTGTCGCCCGGGCGGCGGACAGGGCGGCACGGGACCAGATCGTCCTGCCACGCTGGTCCCCCGCCCTGCTCCGCCTGGCGCTCGACCGCTGGCTGTGGCCGGACCGGCCGCACGTCCCGGTGGCGTGGGTCTGGGCCTGCCTCACCCGCTACCACTACCTGCCGCGGCTGGCGGGGTGGCACGTCCTGTCCGCGGCGATCGCTGCGGGCGTGGCGGACGGGAATTACTTCGCGTACGCCGAGAATGCGGGCACCGACGCTACTTACGTTGGGCTGCGGCTCGGGGTGGCGGGAGTGCTCCCCCGGCAGGACGGGGAGGCCGTCCTGGTCCGGCCGGAGGCGGCGCGCGCACAGGCGGGCGGGACATCCCCCCCGGCGGGCGAGTCCCGACCGGCGGGGGCCGAACCTCTTTGCACCCGCTTCCGCGCCCGGGTGGGATTGGATCCGGCCCGCGCCGCCACGGAGACGGCCCGCGTGGTCGAAGAGGTCCTGCGCCATCTGACGGCGACACCCGGCTGCCGGGTCTCGCTGACGCTGTGGATCGACGCCCATGCCGCGGACGGTCTCCCGCCGGCCACGGTGCGCACGCTGCGTGAGAACGCCGCGGCACTGCGCTTCGAGGTGGCCGAAGTCCAGGACGGGTGAGGGCGCGGCCACCCGCGTCGGGGCAGGGCGGGGCCCGGCCGGCTGACCGGGTCAGCCTCCAGCACACTGGCGGCGTGGGCAGCCGCTGCAAGAGTCCGCTCCTGCGAGGCCGCCGCTCGGAAGCCCCTTCTCCCCCGAGGGTCCACACTTCGCGGCCGGTGTGGAAAGCCACTTTTGCAACGGCGACCCGGCCCCTGCCTGCGGCGGTCCGGCGCGTTCAGTCTCCTCCGGATGGATACGGACAATCAGCAGGCGCGAGTCGCCTCCCTGCCGGATCGCTGGTCGGGGTGGGCCCTACCGGTGGCCCCCCAGCAGGGGCTGACGCCGGAGAATACGTACAGAAGCCCAGAGGTGCCGGGGTTCGCCGGAAGAAGCTACGGGGACACGGGGTTTCAGGCCGAGCACGCGGCGCGGCCTCCAACGGCCGCGCCGCCACGCGTGGAAACGGTGCGGAGGGGGTGAGCCCAGGTGCGGACACGCGAGTTGATCATTGTGGAGCCAGGCCGCATCGAACTGCAGGAGCGCGAGTTGGACGAGCGTCTGGGACCGAAGGAGGCCCTGCTGGCGACCGAGCACTCGATCATCAGCGCGGGTACCGAGGGGGCGGCCTTCACGGGGCTTGTGCTGGAGATGCCGTCCGGGGGCAACGTGCGTTACCCGCTCTCGACCGGCTATGGCCACCTCGGGCGCGTGCTCGCCGTCGGGTCCGCAGTTACCGCCTGCCGGCCCGGTGACCGCGTGCTGACCTTCTCCCGCCATGCCTCGGTGGTCAAGGCCAACACCGAACGGATGGCGCTGCCGGTTCCGCCGGACGCCCCCGGGCCGAGGCTCGTCTTCACCCGCATGGCCGGGGTGAGCATCACCGCACTGCGCTCCTCCACCGTCCAGCCCGGTGACACGGTGGTCGTGATCGGGGCGGGCCTGGTGGGCAACTTCGCGGCCCAGCTCTTTGAACTGGCGGGGGCGGAGGTCATGGTCGCCGACGTTGCGGAGATGCGTCTGGAGAAGGCACGCGCCTGCGGTGTGCGGCGCGCGGCCAGCGCCGTTGGCGACGCGCTGGAGCGCGCCGTCGACGAGTGGACCGGCGGACAAGGTGCCCAGGTGGTGGTCGAGGCGATCGGCAACAGTGAAGTAATCGACCGGGCGGTGCGGCTGACGCGCCGGTACGGCGAGGTGATCCTGCTCGGGAGTCCGCGGGCACGCGCGACCTTCGACGTCACGCCGATGCTGTCGCGCATCCACCTTGAGGCCATCCGCGTGGTAGGCTCGCTGGAGTGGCGCTGGCCGATGCAGGCGACTGATCGAGGCCGCGACATCCAGCAGAACTACCGGCTGCTGGCCGGTTGGATCGCGGCGGGGCGCCTGGCGGTCGACCCGCTGCTGACGCACCTGGTGTCTCCAGCCGACTGCCAATCGGTCTTCGAGATGGTCACCCAGCGCAAGGAGGACAGCCTCGGGGTGGTCTTCGACTGGAGCCGGGTGGGCCAGTAGCACCGTCAGGCCGGAGACCAGCACAATCCTGGCCCGTCCAGAACCGTTAGCCCGGTGAGGTGCGCTGCGGGGCGAGCCTGGCCGTCGTCCACCGTTCATCCTTTGGCCAGGGCGTCCGTACCGCGGAACGGAGCACTGGCGCGCGGCAATCCGCCCGGCGGCGTCGTTCCACCCGGGCGACAGGACAGGGACCAAGGAAGGGTCCGTTCGGGGCGACGGTCGCCGAACGCCGCCCCGAACGGAGGTCTGCACCCCGCCAGCCACGAGGGAGAAGCGCCCGCCGGCAAGCAAGGCCCGCCAGCCGCAACCGCGAGCCTGGACGGCCGGCCCCTGGGGCCGCGAGGTGTAGCCGCCTGGAGTTGACCGCCATCCGCTCGATGGTTGCTTCAGCCGGCGACGCCGAGGCAGGCCAGGACCAGGTAGCCAACGGCCAACGCCCCGAGGAGCACCTTGGTACGGGAACCGATCGCCGCCCCCCCCATCAGGCGCTGACTGCTGGCCACCAGGCCGAGGAGCACAAGACTCACGGGCATCCAGATCGCGCCCAGGGCTTGGGCCCAGAGGGCCAAAGGGCCGGAGGCCAGGTTCGGCCAGAGCACGACCGCGGCCGCCAAGGCCAGCGTCAGAAGATGCAGGGCACGCCACCCACCCTGGTTGGGCGCCTCACCGGACTGCTTGGCCCCGCGCCCCATCGCTTCCCGCAGCGTCCAGAGCGACGAGAGCGAGATCGTGCACGCCGCCAGCAGGCCGGCATCGAAGAGTCCGACAGCGAACAGGATGCCGGAGGCGCTTCCACCGTCGTGGACGATCCAGGTCACCGGGGAGGCCCACGCCGCTGCCTTCCCTGGCGTCAGCGCCCCCAGCAGAAGGGCCGCGCTGGCCATGACCACCATGACAATCTGCCCGGTTGCCAGGTCCCAGCGGCGTTGCCGGGGCTCCCGCGGCTCTCCGGCCCAGACGGCGTTCTGCTGCCAATAGATCATCCACGGGGCCATCGTATTGCCCGCCAGCGCCAGAAGCAGGAACCAGCGGTTGGGGACACGGGCGGAGAAGGCCTGCGCCAAGGCGCCGTCCTGGTGGTGCACCAATAGCAGAGCCGGAATGAAGGCCAGGCTACCGATCGCGATGCGCAGCAACAGTTGCTCGATCCGAGGGTAGACGCGGGAACTGGTCAGGGCAACGACCAGACCGAACGTCGCCACCGCCGAGACGGGGCGGGACACCCCGGCCAGGGAGAGGGCGAGGGCCATGCCGACAAACTCGGTGACCAGGATGACCAGGTTGAGGGCATAGAGTACGGCGGCTTCCAGCCGCGCCAGCGGCGTGCCCACGCGGACGATCAGGGCCTTACTGTAGGAGAGGCGCGTCGCCTCCGCGACCCGCAGGGCAAGGGCCTGTACGAAGAAGGTCGGTAAGCCGAGCAAGAGCAGTGCCGGGAGCAGCCACGCGAGCCCGTGGCTCGCGCCGGTCACAGTATAGGACAGCATGCCGCCGGCGTCGTTATCTGCACACAGGCCGATCAGTCCGGGTCCCAAAGCCAAAAGGAAGGGCACGAGGCGCCAGACGCTCGCCCGTTTCAACGGCGAGCCAGTTTGCGGCACAACGGTCGTCTCCACGGTTATTGCTTCGAACCCCTTTCCAGCCGCCCCTGCACAGACCGGCACCGGTTTATGCAGGGGCCGGTGCAGGTGGTGCATCCGCTGGTGCGCGCCGCACCACCCCTCTGCACCGGATGCCCGTCGCCGGGATCCACTCTTGCGACTGGAGGTGCCAGAGCCGAGGAGTATCCCGCGGCACACCCCCCTTGGGGGGGCTCGTCCGCCCAGTGTCGCGGGCAACGACCGACCACGCCCCGCCGGAAAAGGTACACGCACGTCACCGTTGGCACGGCAGACATCCGGCGGGAAGGCCTGGCAGCGAGGTTGCGTCCGCATCCCACCCCGTGGGGTACCGACGCGACCGCTTGTGGGGCGCCGATTCCCGCCGTGGGGACGGTGCCGCAATGCGTCGGTCCGGCTTTTCCGGAGGTGGACCCTGTTGGCCAGCGTGGAACGCCGCGGATCCTCGCAGGCCGCGATTTCGCGTGCGCCCCAATCCGCCGGGTACCGGCTGACGGCCAACGACTGCCTCGCGCGGACCGAAAGTGTGCGGCGCAGCCGCCAACAGGAAGGCGGCGCCGGCCTGGCCGACCTCTCGGCCACCGGACGTCACGCCCGCCAGGCCAGGACCAAACCGTCCCGTCGACGCAGGGGAGCGGCGCCCACGCACCTCCGGCCCGCGCGTCACCGGTCGGGGCGGGGCCGGCGTCCACTCCCCGGAATTGGCCTGGCCCCAACCGTCACACGCCCGGCAGAGGCAGGCCGAGCCAGCGCGCTGCCGTACCACCGAAGATCTCCGCCTGGACATCCGCGGGGACATTGCAGAGGTCCAGGATGCGACGGTGGTCGGCAAGGGCGGCGTCCATGTCGCGCCAGTGCACGTCCGTCCCGAACACGACCTTGCGGAAGGCGCCGTCCCAGTATAGGTGCTCCTGGAACCAGGCCGGGGAGCGACGGTTCCGCCAGCCGGCCGGCGATCCGGTGAGATCAACGTAGGCGTTGGCGTGGAAACGGGCCAGCATGGCGGCCTCTTCGTACCAGGGCATGCCCAGGTGGGCGGCGACGAAGCGCAGGCCGGGGAAACGCCGCGCCACCAGATCCAGGCAGACCGGGCGCAGGTGGTCTGAGGAAACCCCGTCCTCGGCATCCCGATCAGTCAGGAGTACGAACCCAGTGTGGAAGAGAACCGGCAGACCCAGTTCCTCGGCGCGGGCGTATACCGGCCAGAAGGCGGGGTCGTCGTAGCGGCGCGGCGCCCGCGTGATCTTGAGCCCCGCGAATCCCTGCGCACGGAACGCGTCGACCGCCTCTGGACCGTCCCGCCCCAGACGCAGGGTCGCCAGCCCGATAATCGTCCCCGGATGGCGCTCCACGGCGGCCAGCACATCACCGTTGTCCGGCGACAGATCTCCCAGCCAATTGCGCGACGGCAGTCCCAGGCCACTGCAGCACACACGGTCGATCCCGAGGGCGCGGCAACGCTCCACCAGCCGGTCGGCGTAATTCG
Organism: Bacillota bacterium; assembly: GCA_021803205.1. Lineage (GTDB taxonomy): Bacteria > Bacillota > Sulfobacillia > RBS10-35 > JAJYVN01 > JAJZMB01. The sequence goes on from JAJZMB010000062.1 coordinate 13,371, forward strand.
GCTCATGCAACAGGTGGTGGTGGAAATCGATCAGCAATCGCGCCGCCCCCTTCCAGCGCGACCCGCCCGCGCGCCGCGTGGCTCTGCCCCGCGCACCGCCCGGGCCGATCCCGCCTCCATTCCGATCGTCCGCGTAGCGCCGGCCAACGCGGAACGGCCGCGCATCACCCCCACACCGGTTCGGCGGTCGAGGCGTCGCAGGCGATGGCGTAATCGGCATGCCCACGGAGAAGTGTCACGGGCCAGGCGACATCGGGCGGATCGAAGAGGGCGCGCCGCAGCACGCTCCGCTGCCAAGCCCCCCCGTCGCAGTAAAGGCGGATGCGGCGTGCCGCCAGGATGTCCGCCATGCCGGCTGTCACGGCCATCGCCGGGAAGTGGGCGATGTCGCCGCCCGCGGCACGGATGCTGTTCATCACCACGGTCTCCGGCGCCAGGGGTACGATGCGGGTGAGCGACAAAGCGAAGTCCTCTGCCGTCACCGTTGCCAAGCCCGAGGACGGGGGCTCGTTGAAGGCCACGTGGCCGTGCAGGCCGATGCCTCCGAAGCAGGCGTCGATGCCACCGACTTCCGCGATGCGCCGAGAATAGACGTCCAGGTCCAGCGGATCGGGGAAGACGAGCCGATCGGGCGTGAAGCCCAGCGTGGGATCGAGCGCGGACACCAGGTTCTGCCGGAGGAAGCCGCGGAAGGAGAGCGGGTCCTCCGGCGGTATGTACCGGCCCTGCCAGTCCAGGTACTCGTCCATCGCAAACAGGTGGACGTGCCGCAGGTCCACCCGTTGGCGGTTGCACAACTCCACAAACAGTGGGTACTGCCCACGCGGGCCCACCGGGACGATCAGGCGACAGGGACGCGACTCTCCGGTCGCGGCCCGCACCTCGCAAAGCAGCGCCGATGCGAGGTCCGCGTACAGGGCACCAGCGTCCGGGAACACCCGCAACCGCATCCCGGCGGCCGCGGCTGCCGCCTCCAGATCCCTGCCGCCGAGTCGGCTCGCCGCCACGCCATCCATAAGCCCTCACCCGCCTGGCGCCGTCGTTCGGGTCGGGAGCGGTCTTCCCCTGCCGATCGGCGGTTCCCCTGTACGCACGTCCGCCGCGGGGCGGGTCCTGAGCCGAGCGCCTCGCCAAGTCCTCCCGCCGACGGGCCTGTAGACCGCACGACCGGGCGGGCCGCACCGGTCACAGGTCGGCCGCGGCGTGGCGTGCCCTTACAACCGGAAGACCTCCGGCAGTAGGTCCCCCAGCCGCCGGCGATGGATGCTGCCAGCGGCGTCGACGGTGAACACGGTCGTTTGGGGTCCACAGAACTCCGCCAGCACCTGGCGGCAAGCGCCGCAGGGGAGGCACTCCGCGGCAGCAACCGCGCCCGCGTTGGATCTCTCCTGGACAACGGAGGTATGCTCCCGACTGTGATCGCGCCCCGCCCGGCGCCCGACGACAGCCACGGCCCGGAAGCGGCGCTCACCCGCGGCGACAGCAGCGCAGACGGCCGCCCGTTCCGCACAGAGCGACAGGCCGTAGGACGCGTTCTCCACGTTGCAGGCGGCATACACGGCTCCGCTCTCCCCGAGAAGCGCTGCACCGACATGGAACGCCGAATACGGCGCATAGGCTTGCGCGGCCGCCTCGGACGCCGCCGCGACCAACGTCGCGGCCGATGCGGGCCTGAGTCCCTCCCCCACCGGCTACCCCACCTCCCACGGGCGCGGCAGTCCCAGGTAGGCGGCCAAGCCCCCAGCCTGTGCGGGATGCGCCAGCAGTTGCAGGCGTTTGGCGTGGCGCTCGAAGTTGTTGGCCAGTGTGGGAGCGATCAGCGATACGGACGGGTCGGCGGTGGTGCGCATCCCGCCGTCACGGTCCGCCACCGGCACCTCGAAGAAGAGTTCCTTGTCCCGGCCGGCGACATCGCACAGGAGGTGATGCGGCGCCACCTCGGTCCGGGCGCGAGCCCCGTACCGGGCGGTGACGCCCGCAAGCAGGTCCTGCGCCGTCCAGGTATCGACCTCGGCCAGGTGCAGCAGCAGGTCGCGGGCCTCTCCGGGTACGAGGCGGTCCGCCTCGGTTAGTCCCCCGCTGTACACGCGCCGGTAGAGACCCCGTCCCGGCCCGAGGGCAGCCATCAGCTCGCCGGTGGCCGGGTTGGGGCAGGCCCGCAGCAGCGCCACCGCCTGCTCGTCGTCGGCGCGCGTCAGACGGTCCAGGGCGACCTCGCCACGCAGCAGCGCCTCTGTAGTGGCGCGCTTGAGTACGGCCTGGGCGGCGCGCACGGCGTGATGCCAGTACACCTCGCGATACATCAGGTACGAGGCGAAGATCAGCGTCTCAACCGCCGAGACGCCCTTGGGCCCGACGCAGAGGGCAGTGCCGTCGCGGCTGAATTCAACCGTCGCCAGCAGCCTCTCGGTATCGATGACCCGGCCATAGGGCACACCGACGTGCTGGCTGTCACGCTCCAGATAGTCGAGGCGGTCGGGGTTGAGCGGACCACAGAGCAGTTCGCGCAACCGGGCGTCCGCCGGACCGCCGGCCGTGGCGTGCTCGTCGATGATGCCCGCGATGCGTTCCGGGTCGCAGCCCCAGGCCTGCCGTAGCACAAGCGGCAGCGCCGGATCCTCGAGGATGATCGCGCGGGCCCTTTCGTCGTGGCGCGCGATGCGCACCCCGCCGTCGGGGTGCGGCGGCAGTTCCTCCAAGGTGTGCGAGAAGGGGTAGTGGCCGATGTCGTGCAGCAGGCAGGCGGCCAAGAAGGCGTGTCCATCGGCGTCCTCCAGGAAGCGGTCGCCACCGCGGGCCAGGAGCCGGGCCAGCAGGAGGCGCCCGAGAGCGTACACCCCCAGGCTGTGCTCGAACCGGCTGTGGACGGCGCCCGGGTAGACGAGGTGGGCCAGCCCCAGTTGGCGTACCCCACGCAGCCGCTGCAGGGGCGCCGTGTCGAGCAGGGCGCGCACTGCGGGTCCGGCGGGGACGTTGCCCCGGAGGGGGATGCGGATGGGCGGATCGTCGGAGACCGGCGGGGGGATGATCGGTGATCCGCGGAGCACTCGGCCACCTGGCGCGGGTGGAACCGGGTACCGGTGGATGCCGGCGGCGGTGGGCCACTCCATGCGGACCGCTCCTCTCTGGCACGCTATGCCCCGGTCTCCGGTGGGGCCGAGGCGCCCGGGCGCGGCGCCGGGGCGGTGGCCCCCGCGCCGCGCCCGGCGTAACCACATGTGGCATCCCCTGACGCCGGGCCCCCGGGGCTGGCATGGGAGGTCACTTCACGACGGCGCAGCCGCACTGTGACCAGGCGCGGGGCGCGCCCAGCGGCGAGCGAGCCGCGCTGCCCGGACAGCCACTGCCCGACCTGGAGATCCAGTGCCGGCGACAGCCCCCGGCGCCCCGCCGGGCCTGACCGGCCGGCGCCGGTAACCGGCGCGGCGGGCGCACTGTGGTCGCTCGATTCTACCATGGGCACGCCAAAGGCGATCATGCGTTTGCATCATGCCTCAGGCGGGGCGGGGCCGCGTCGTCCTCGGTGAACATCCTGAGCGACAACCGACCGCGAACGCAGCCCGCCATCGCGGCGCCCGTACCCCTGCGCACATCCGCGCACCTGGGTCGCCCGGCCATCCCGCTCCACGGCACTGGGGCCGACGCGCCTACCGACTAACGGCCCCCCGCCCCGCAACGACGTCAACCCGTGGGGAGGATGAATCAGGCCGGAAACCGTGCCCGTGCCGGGCAAGTCTGTCCCTACTCAGCACGGACCCAAGAGTGAGCAGAACCGCTTGCCCAGGGCGCTCACATCGACCCGAACTTGGATCGACACCGGCATGCGCCCGAACGCCGACGTGTTCCAGAGGTCCCGCACCGGGTACCAATCGGCCGGGTCCTGCACCCGTACATGCTCGCCCAGGCTGAAGACGTCCGCGCCCACGCCCTGGGCCGCCTGGAGGGCTGCGCGGATGTCGCCGGTCACCAGCCCGGCCGCGCTCGCGCGGACGATGCGCAATGCCGCCGGATTCGCCCAAAAGTCCGCCGGGGCGTGCTCTGCCGCCACCAGGGCCACCCTCAGCTGCACCCGCAGGTCGGCGCGCGGACCGGCCGCGCCCGGCGTGATGCGAATGCGGTGGTCAGACGCCAGGATCTGGAGCGTGAAACTGCCCCCGCCCGGAGCCGGGGCGACCAGTGTCTGCTGCTGGCCGCGCCCGGTGGCGAGGAGCCATCCCAAGGTCTGGGGCTCGTCGAGCCACCCCACCAGTCGGTCGCCGCGGAACATCGCGGTACCCGTGAGCCGGAAGGCCAGGGTTGGCCCCTGGCCCTGCGCTGCGTCGGCGCTCACGCCGGCCGTGGCCGGTTCATCCCCCTCGGTCTGCATCTGGTTCAGGAAGGTAAAGAGCCGGTCGGCATATCCGGGGAACAAATGCTGGGCCCACGCGGTCGTTCCGGCCAGCACCTCTCCCGCATCCGGCATCATCCGCTGCGACTCGCGGAGGACGGCGGCCGCGCTCTCCCCACGGGCAACGTACAGCCACGGGGTTTCAAGGAACTGAGGGGAACCGGCCATGAACTCCAACGGAGCCGCCAGCCCCGCACGCGCCACCTGCTCAGAAACCACGACCCCCCGGATGTGGGTGAAGTCAAGGTTCAAATACGTGGTGGCGCTGAGCCGCCGCACCGCTTCCGCGGTGCTGCTGGCGACCGCGCTGCGCAGGAGTTCCGGCGCCCCGTTCGCGGCCCCGCCTGTGGGCGTCGGCAGGCCAAGGGGATTGATCACGGCGACGGTCACCCGATACCTGTCGCCGCTGGCGCTGTCGACACCCAAGAGCGCCACCAGCCCGGTCTTCTCCATGGGGGCGACGCCCCAGCACCCGGTGAGCAAAAGGGCCGCGACAAGCAACATGATCGGGGCGGCCGTGCGGGAGATCGGCGGTCCGGCGCAGCGTCTCATGTTCGGCGCCCGCCGCGTGGGATCAGCGCTGCGGCATAGGCCACCAGGGTACCGCCGACCAGGATCGGCAGTGCCCACCGCGCCAACAGGAGGTGGGTGGCCCGGTCCAGGGCCAGCAGGTTGGGGAAGGACGCGACGGCCAACGACGTGCCCACAACCGTTTCGACCGCCAGGACAGCCCCGGTCCATCCCCCCGCCAGGCGCCGGCCCAACCGCGCCCAGAACCAGAGGAACACCCCCTCTTTGATCACGGTGCCCATCGTCTCGATGGGCAGGACGACCGATTGCAGATGCTGCACAAAGGGACCGAAGGCGATCCTGTTCACCAGGTCGAGAGCTGGGAAGGCCGCGACGGCCACACCCCGCGGTCCTGCCGTGGCCACCATGCTCCAAGTGCCGACCGTGGTGAGCAGCGCGCTGACCGCCACGGCCAAGGCGAGGGTGCCGCCCGCGGTCCTCCTGCCTGCCGACCGGACGCGGTGCATGAGCCCCGCGCCCAGAAAGAGCGGTTCCGCCTCCCACACCCAGGTACGCAGCACCGGTTGCCAGGCTGCGAAACGGGCATTGCGCGGCAGGAGCGGGAGCGCCCAGATGATGTGGGTCGACGGCAGCATTGCGCCCAGGACCCCCGCGTACATGAAGACGAGGACAGGCCAGATCAGCGTGGCGGCGCGCCCCAGGACCACCGGCCCGAGCCAGGCCAGAATCGCGGCGGGCAATGCGCCCAGCACCGTCAGCACCCAGACCGGGATGTGGGCCGTGACCAGCGTCACGGCCGAGATTTCGCCGGCTTCCCGGATGGTCACGACCACATAGGCCCCGAGGGCCAGCCACTCAACCAAAAGGAGCGCGCGGCCCGCCGCGGGCCCAAATCCCCGCATGACCGCGGACACCGAGTCGCCGACCCGGCCCCCCAATGCACCCGCCAGCCAGGCCGCCGGGACCGCGGTGGCCGCCGCGAGCAGAGGGGTCCACCAGCCGTAGCGGCCGCCCAAACGGACCAGATCCCCGGGCAGCAGCATCGCCATGGTCGGGAACACGGCCAGAAACAGGACGGCGAAGAGCTGGCCACGGCTGATCCGCCCCCGCTCCAGATCTGGGTTGATTTGTGGGCGACTGCGCCCTCCGTGCTGTGCGCTCAACGCGGCGTGCCCCGCCGGGCACGCGCGGCCAGGAAGGACCGGCGCAATCTGGGCAGGGGAAGCCGCCAGAGCGTATCCTGCAACCCCCGGACCCGAAGAGGGGCGAGCGGGGCGAGGTAGGGCACACCGAACGAGTCCAGGGCACAGAGGTAGATCAGGATGAGCAACAGCCCCCAGGTCACGCCGTACAGCCCGAACACGGCCGCCAGCACGATGAGCGGGTATCGCGTCAGGCGGAGAGTCATCACCAGATCCGTCGAAGGCAGGACGAAGGAGGCGATGAAGGCCAAAGAGACGATCACGACCGCGGGGGCGCTGATCAGCCCGGATATCACCGCCGCCTGTCCCACAATCACGGCCCCGATGATCGCGACACTCTGACCCACGGGACCGGGCAGGCGGACCCCCGCCTCGCGGATGACCTCTACCGTGATCTCCAGCAGCAGGACTTCGACGGCGATCGGAATGGGTACGCCGCGCCGGGCCTGGGCGATGGCCACAAACAGACGCTCCGGAATGAGGTCGTGGTTGACGGTCGTCAGCGCGACCAGCAGCGGCGAAGCCCCGGCGGCCACCAGCAACCCCAGGATGCGTATCAGGCGGTTCGCCAGCGCGGCGACGGGCATCTGATAGTAGTCCTCGGGCACGTGCAGCAGGTGGGCGAAGACGTTGGGGATCAGGAGCACCGTCGGCGACCCGGAGACGAGGATGGCGACCCGCCCTTCCAGCAGTGCCGCCGCGGCCCTGTCCGGGCGTTCTGTTGTGCCCACCGTGGGGAAAAGCACGTCGGACCGCGGCGCCAGCCACTGCGCCAACATGGCGGCGTCCTCGGTGAACGAGGGCCGCGCGCGCCGGAGGTGGCTCCGCACCCTGGCCAGCACATGCGGCCTGACCAAGCCGTCCATGTGCACCAATGCCCCGCGGGTGCCGGCCCGCCGGCCCGTCGGGATGCGCTCCCACCGCAGGCTGGCGTCGGGAAGCGCATGACGCAGGAGTGCGATGTTGGTATCCAGGTTCTCCACGAAACCCGCGTGCGGTCCTCTGGCGATGAACTCCGCCACGGGTTCCTCGATCTGACGCTGCGGCCAGTTTTGGGCCGGCACCGCCAGGCCGCCCGGGCACCCACGGCTCAGCAGAACCGCCTTGGCGGCGAGCAGCGCATCGATCGCGTCACCGTGTGTGCATAGCGACGACAGATCGGCGGCGAAGGTTTGGGGATAGGGAGATCCGGACCCCGACCCGGTCGCCAGGGGGCGGATGACGGCATCCTCGATGCGGCGCTGGTCGACGATGCTCGTCAGATAGAGTGCGCGCACCGGACCGATGTCGCGGACCACAAGGTCCGGCGGCCTGCCCAGGGCCTCGCGCAGGCGTTCCGCATCATCGGTCCCGTCCAGGGGGAGTCCGATGGACGCGGTGTGGATGTGTTCGATCAGGGTCGCGCACCGATCGACAATGCCGCCCCAGTCCATCGTCATCGGTGGAGAAGTGTGCCCGCTGGACCAATGCTGAATTCCCGGGCAGTACCGGCAACGGGCTGTGCTCCGGCTGAGTCGGCGTGCGGGCGGACGGGGAATGCCGCCCTGCCTGCGCAGTGGCGTCCCGGGCGCCGATTGCCCCTCCTCTTCGCCTGCGGAGCATCGGTCTCGGCTACGAAATCGACCCCACCGACGGGATGCGCCGGGGATACCCGACCGAGCAGGCCAAAATCAGAGGAACGCGGGGCAGCGGGATGCAGACGTCGTCGCCACGGCTCCCCCTTATGGATTGACCGGCGCCATATGCCGATCCACCACCCGCGACGCCGGAGCCTACCCTCTCGCCGCCCGTGTGCCGTCCTGTCGGGCCATGAGCCCCCGCAGCACCTGCAGCCCCTTCTGCAGCACCGCATCTGGCAGCGGCTGCGCCGACAGGACCTTGATCCTGGCCGCCACCGCGGTGGAGAGCGCCCTCCAGTCGGCCGGTCCCATCACCCCCGTCACCGGGAGCCCCGACAGGTGCTGAAACACCTCGACCGACGCCTGGGTCATGGTGCCGTACACACCGTCTTCGGGCCCGCGGTAATTGCCGAGCAACGTGAGGCGCTGCTGCAAGCCCAGGACGTCGAGCCCGACCATCCCCCGGGCGAGATCGCGGGAGCCGACGTCGGCGAACGTCGGCAGCGCGGCAAGGGGCGAGGGCGCGGGCTGTGCGGGGACATCCGGCTGCAGGCCCACGTGGTTCCACGACTTACCGTTGGGGAGTTGGTCGTGCTCGACGGTCAACTTGACGGCACCGCCACCCGGCAGGCTGAACAGTTCCTGAATCGAGCCCTTGCCGTACGTCCTGGAGCCGACCAGCAGGGCCGCGTCCGTGTACTGCAGCGCGCCGGCGAGAATCTCGGCCGCGCTGGCGGTGTTGCCGTTCACCAGGATGACCAGCGGCGGGGCCGGCGGGTGGGCGGGGGCGCTGTAGGTCGTGACTGTACCGTGGGCGCCGACCGTCTGGAACAGGGGTCCAGCAGGGGCGAGGGCGTCCGCGATGTGCAGGGCCGCGCTTACGTAGCCGCCGGGATTGTCGCGTAAATCGATGATCAGACCCCTGAGGCCGCCCGGAGCGGTCTGGAGTGAGGCATAGACCTTGTCCCATTCGGCGGCCGTGTTCGAGGAGAACTCCGCGATGCGGATCAGGCCGATACCCGGCGCCAGGCTGCTGCCGAAGACCGAGGGCTGCTGGATCAGGGCGCGGGTGAGCGTGACCGTTTCCTTGGCGTTGCCCTGGAAGGGGTCGATGTACGTCAGGGTGACCGGGGTACCGGCGGCTCCCTGCACCAGCGCTGCGACCTGGTTCGTGCCCAATCCCGCGATGGATCGGCCGTCGACGGCGACAATCAGTTCGCCCGAACGCAGTCCCGCCTTCTGCGCCGGCCCTCCGGCGATAACGCTCTGAATGACCTCGCCCTGCCCCTCGGCCACGATGGCGACGCCGATACCGTCGAAGCCGTTCAGCGTGTTCGTAAATGAGCGGTTTTGCGAGGAGGTGAAATATTCGGTAAACGGATCGCCCGCTGCCTGGACCATGCCCTGGATCGCGCCAGAGACGAGCGCCTGCGGTGTAACCCTGCCCGCAAAGCGCTGCAGTATCAGGTTGTAGACCTGCCGGACCGCGGCCAGCGGATCCACGGAGGCTGGGCCCGAAGCGGCGGCAAGGGCGCCGGGCCGCGGCAGGACGGTCCCGATCAGCACACCGGCGAGAATGAGGGCGACCCCGGAGAGCAAGGGACGGGCGCGACGCCGGGGAGAGGATGGATGCCCGGGCTCCCTGAGGTCTGAGAACATTTGTTCTGATCCGGCGCCTGCGCGGGACGGCACGGGACGGGTTGCGTCGGGCACCTGAGGGGTCTCCCCTTTCCGAAATGCCCGCATGTGACCGGCGCACGGTCCGGGGCGGGACACAATTCCCCCTTCGTGAGCCCGCGTAACAGATCCTGCGGAGGGCAGTCGTCGCCGTGGGGCAGCGAACGAAGGTGAGCGGGTACAGGGCTTGCCGCAAAGGGCATCCGGCGTGGACCCAGCGGGATGGGCGGGTGGCAGAACCAGAACGGCCAAAAGGGGGAGCGGACGCAGGCCGGGCACCGCACGGTCGACGGAGACGGCCGACGCTGCGGCAAAAAGGATTGGAACATGCAGACGGGCGGGAACCACAGGGGAGGTGGCCGGAAGCGCCTCGGGATGCCGGCCCGAGCAATGCGACCCTGTCCGGAAGGCGAAGGATGACCTGGAGGCGCTCCGTCCCTGCCGCCGCCTTGGTGTCCGCGGTCTTGACGGCACTCGCCGGCTGCTCCGCCAGGATCCGCAGCGCCTGGGCAACCGGATGTGGTCCGGCCATACCCGGGCCTTGGCCGGACCACATCCGGTCCAACCCGCTATGCGTGCCCCACCCTGTCATCGTTGGCCGACATCTCAATGAGCCTTCGGCAAAACGGCGTTCAACTGACATTTTGCAGCAAGCGCCGACGGTAGCCGGCCACCCGGCTCCTACTGAACGGCGGCAGGTCCGCCGGCACGGCGCTCCGAAGGGAACGTGCCAGCAGACAGGCCCACACCGCCGTCGCCCACCGGCACAGGAGGCGCGCGCCGGAGACGGTTGTGCTTTCTATCACCGCCCGCCCCGGAGGGATTGCCATGGAGGCGCCACGCTGGCACGACGCCCGCCTGCTGCAGACCCGGGCCCTCGATACCCCCGTGCCGCCTCCGCCGCCGCTCGAACTCCCGGCCTGGGAGAGCCGCGCGCGCACACTCCGCCTGCAGGTGCTGTCGGCCGCGGGCCTGTGGGCAGACCCCGCGCGGGAACCCCGGCGCGGGCCGGAGGCGGAGGTATTCGAGCGGCGGGAGCACCCGGAGTTCGGATACTCTGTGGAGAAAGTGTTTTTCGAGAGCCTTCCCGGCTATTTCGTCACGGGGAATCTCTACCGGCCTCTGTCCGCGGACGGCCCCCGGCCGGGGGTGCTGCACCCGCACGGCCACGCGGCGCACGGCCGCCTGCAGCACGACCGCCTCTTCTCCCCCGCCATGCGTGGCATCACCTTCGCCCGCATGGGCTACGTGGCATTCACCTACGACATGGCGGGCTACGGCGACAACCTGCGCATCCCCCATCGCTGGGGGGGCCCCCGCGCGTGGCTCTGGGGCGCGACGCCGCTGGGGTTGCAACTTTGGAACTCCATCCGCGCGCTCGACTTCCTGGCGGCGCTGCCGGCCGTCGACCCCGAGCGCCTGGGATGCACCGGAGAGTCGGGCGGTGGAACTCAGACGTTCCTATTGACGGCGGTGGATGCGCGCGTGAAGGTTTCCGCGCCCGTGAACATGGTCTCTCTGCACATGCAGGGCGGGTGTGTTTGCGAGAACGCGCCCGGCCTGCGCCTGGACACCAGCAACGTGGAGATCACGGCGCTGGCCGCGCCTCGGCCGCTGCTGCTGGTCGCGGCGACCGGCGATTGGACGGTGAACACACCGCGGCTGGAGTATCCGGCGGTGGCGGACATTTACGGGCTGTATGGGCAGGAGGCGCGGGCGCACGTCGAGTGCGTGCAGTTCGAGGCGCCGCACAACTACAACCGGGAGAGCCGGGAGGCGGTATATGCGTTCTTCCGGAAGTGGCTGCCCGTGCAGGGACAGGCGGAGACGGGGCGCACCCCCGCCGCCGGGCCGGCCGGCACCGATCGCTTGGACGAACCCATCCCCAACGAGGACGACATTCCCAGGCCGGATCCGGAATCCGACCTGCGGGTCTTCGCCCGGCGGTCGTGGCCGGTCTGCCCGGAGGGCGACGCCGCTGTGGACAACGTGGTGCGCTGGTTCCGGCTGCGCGCCGAAGTGGCGCTGGAGGCGTCCGCCGCCGAGGAGCGGGGCGGCGTGGAGCGGTTGCGCAGCGGGTTCCTGCCGTGCCTGCAGGCCGTCACCGGCCTGCGAACGGTGGAACCGGGACAGGTCGAGGCGCGCACCGAGGGCGATGTGGTCTGGCTGGGACGGCTCCGCCAGAAGGAATGCTTCGCCGCATTGCGTATGGCAGCCGGCACCGTGGGGGGCGCAGGCCGGGCACCGGTGCTGTTGCGCGCCGCGGACGGGGCGGCATGGGCGATCTACCCCTTCGGCACCGGGGGCGGCGCGGCCCCGTGGGCGCAGGCGGGGCGGGCGCCGGAGGTGCCGCACTTCCTCTGCTACAACCGTAGCGACGCCGTGTGGCGGGCGCAGGACATCCTGACTGCGGCGGCCTGGCTGGGCGGGCGTGTCTCCCTGCTTTCCGCCGGGCCGGAGTGCGCCGTCGCGGCACTGCTGGCGCGGGCGGTGGCCGGGACGGCCGTCGAGGCGCTGGACGTGGAACTGGGGCCGGAGTGGGCGGCGGAGGCGCTCGCGGGAGACGACTCATCGGAGGAGCCGTGGCTGGCCGCTGGCAACTACGTTCCGGGCGTACTGCGGGCCGGCGGGTTGGCGGGCCTCCTGGCGCTGGCGGCGCCGGGACGCGTGCGGCTGCGGGCCGGGGGGGGGTTGGGCCGCGGCGCCCTCTTCGGTGTGCGGGCCCTGTACGCCGCACTCGGGGCGCCGGAGGCCTGCAGGGTGGAATAGGTGGCCGCAGCGCAAGGCACCCGCGCCTCAGTGCCGGCGCACTGAGGTGTGTATGATAACGCCAACGCGATCCGCGTCCGGTCGCCCCGAGGCGCACCCTCCGGTTCAGGGGAGAGCCAGCGCGGGACGCAGGAAACCAGTTCGAGCCGCCACAGTGTGGCGGCTTTTCGGTCTTGGTCTGACTCTGTCACGCCCGCGGGCCCACCCCTCGGCGTCTGCCCCGCGCGGCCATAGCCGTGGCGGGGACGGCGGAACCCCGGCGGCGCTCGGCCCACCGGGACGACGCTCAGAAAGCCCTTGTCGGCATCGTTCTGCCAATCGGGCGCGGGTCCGAGTTTGTCCGCGACACCAGTGGCTTCGGCGTGCACCACCGCCTTGGGTTCAAAGCTGACCGGTGGGAGACGGCACCGCAGTGGCCGTTCCATACTACACTGCGGGGCACACCGCCGTCGGCATACGCACGCGTTCGCCGCGGATGCCTCGCGGGCACCGCTGGGCGAGAGGTGGAGGGATAGGGGTCGCCTTGGCGGCAATCCCTATCCCTCCACCTCGGGCATCTCCGTCACCCGGATGCGGGCGGAGCCGTAAGGGACCAGTTCGATTTCCTCGACCGGCTCCCCGGTGACGACCGGCGGTGTGGGCGGCGGTGCCGCCGATGCGCCGTCCAGCGTCCAGCTCGGGACGCGCCGACCCCGCGTGGCGAGACGCAGCGGGGCGACGCCGGAGGCGAAGGGCTGCCGCGGGACAGGCGCCGTGCGCACCTCGAAGCCGGCGTCCGGCAACAGTCCGTAGTTCCAGGGGCCGGCAGGCAACACCTCATAGTCCGCCACGGGGTCCTCACCGCGTACCCGGCGCCACTTCTCCGCCACGCCGTAGGCGAAGACGAGCGGGCCGCGCCGGACCGCCACGCCGCCGCTCGGGCGGCGGATCCGCTCGGCTGCGGCGGGAAGGTACAGCGTCACTGTGTCGCCGGTGCGCCAGCCGCGGTCGATGACATGCCATCCGGCCACGGCGAGGGGTACCGGGACCTCTCCGGCAACCGTGCACCGCCCCTCCCCCGCGGCCCACTCCGGCACGCGTAGGTGCAGGGGGAAGCGCAACTCCGGCGCACCGGGACGGATCACGAACCGGACCTCGTCGCGAAAGGGGTAGTCGCTTTCCTCCTCGATCGCTACCGGGGTGCCCCCGATATCGGTCCGGACGGTGCACGGGCCGTAGGCGAGGGCCGCCAACCCCCCGTCGGGTGCGCGCCCCCAGAGGTGGGAGACGAACTTCGGCCAGCCCTGGTGGAGGTTCGCCGTGCAGCAACCGAAGTTCGGCTCCAACCCGAAGACGTTGGCCCACGGGCCGTTGGACCACCCCGACCGCTTGACCGGCGTGCAGCGGACCTGGTTGGCCTGCTGGTCGTACTGGTGCAGCCACTGGTCCGGGCTCTGGCAGGCGGGCAGGGCATTGTAGGCGATCCGCTCCATGCGGTCGCCCAGGGCCGCGTCGCCGAAGGTACCGAGCAGGATGGCGAGGGAGAAGAGGCCTTCGACGACGGCACAGGTTTCCACCCCGCGCGTGGGAGCCGTCCCCGCCAGCCACTCGTCGCCCGCGAACATACCGTGAGCCTGGCCGTGGTTTTGCCAGATGGCCGCCATCCCTGCGGCCATATTCCCGCGTTCGACGTCCACATCGTGCGAGAGCCTGCAGCGCACGGCGGGGAATTTGAGCGACATGGCCACGTTCACCACGTGCACACGGTGGTCGAAGCGCATCTGTGGCCCGCGATAGGGGAAGTCGCGCCAGAGGGCCGGCCAATCGATCCCCTGGCGCAGCAGAAGCCCGGCCAGGTCGAGGAGGAACGGCTCCCCGCTGCGCTCGTACAGCCAAAAGACCGAGAGGACGTTGTCGGCGGCACGGGCCTGTCCCCAGTCCCGCAGGGGCCGCTGCGGCAGGGCCTCGAATTGGTGGCGAAAGTAGCGGAGCAGAAATGGGGCGACGCGCGGATCGCCGGTGGCCTCGGCGTGCTGCGTGAGGATCTTGCCCACAATCATGCGGGGCCACCAGTCGTCGTTGACAGCCGGGCCGAAGAAGCCGTCGGGCCGGCCGCTGCCGAGGATCCACTCGATGAAGGGCTCCGCGATGTGCAGCAGCCGTGGCAGATCCAGCAGGTGCGCCAGCGGTACAAGGCCGTCGAGGTAGTACGGCCCGCGCTCCCAGGCCTCGCCGTCCCCGCCGCGCCAAGCGCTGCGCGGGCCGCAATCCGGCCAGACCTCGCCAAGGTGGCCGGTGAGGCCCTCGGACTGGATGCGCAGTTGATCCTGCAGCCACCCCGTGGGGCGGACGGCGCCGAGCGGGAGGTGGGCGAAGGCCACCGGGGCGAGGGCGGAGTCGGCGCGGGGCTGGGCCGCGCGGCACTCGGGCACGGGAATCCCTCCGCTCTGACGCCGCCGGCCCCTGTGGCCGGGCGCGGCACTCGGGTGCGTGCTCCTCGGTTCGCGGAGGGTGCCGCCGGTCCTCCCGGGACGGGATCACCGGTGGGCGCTGGATGGCCACGTCCGGGCTGTACAGACCCGCCACCCCGGCCCCGGGAGCGACGGGTTCGTACCGTGGAACACCCCTTCTGGGAGTGCGCCGCCGAAGTCCTCCTCGGCAAAGCACCGCGATGTGACGCACATTGTGCTGCAGGCCGTGATACACCTCAGATCCCCTGCGGGCGCCAGCACCTATGCCCGCAGCGGCCTGGTCGCCCTCCGGATCCTGCGACCGTGCCCCCAACCTGGTCGGCAAGCTGTGGGCCGCCGGGGCTCTCGATGACGCGGAGAAGAGGAGCGCCTGGCCAGGGCATAACGACGGGCCGCGGGGCAGGGTGACCAGGCGCGCCGGCAGCCCTCCCAGAAGAGCACGCCGGCGCGACCGCGGCGGAGGCGCCAACCCGGGGCCCTCTCCAACCTCTCGCCGTCACCGTCCTCGACGGGCACGTGCGGCCATCGGCCGAGAGCAACGTCGACATGGCCGGTATCTGCGTGTCTCAGGAAACCCCCGGGCAGGCGACACCGGTCCCCGTGAGGTCGCAGTACCCGTCCGGCATCTTGTGCAGATACTGTTGGTGATAGGTCTCGGCGTAATAGAAGGGGCCGGCCGGAGCAATCTCTGTCGTGCACTCCCGCAGCCCGGCCCGCCGCAGTTCGGCGTCGTAGGCCGAGCGGACCACCTCGGCCTCCCGGTGCTGCGCCTCGTCCACGGTGAATATGGCGGATCGGTACTGGGTGCCGACGTCATTGCCCTGCCGCATCCCCTGGGTCGGGTCGTGCGCCTCGAAAAACCGCTGCAGGAGGGCCCGGTAGGAGACCTTCAGCGGGTCGTGGACCACCTGCACGGTTTCGGCGTGCCCCGTCCGCCCCGTGCAGACCTCCTCATAGCTCGGGTGCGGGGTGAACCCGCCTGCGTAGCCGACGGCAGTCGAATACACGCCCTCGGTCTGCCAGAAGAGCCGTTCCGCGCCCCAGAAGCAGCCGAGGGCAAAGTAAGCCGTCTGCAGACCCTTGGGGAAGGGCGGCATCAGCGGACTGCCCAGAACCGCGTGCCGCTCGGGAACGGGAAAGCAGGGGCGGTCCCGACCCGGGAGCGCCTCCTGGGCTGTGACGATCCGTGGCGTGCGACGGTGAAACAGCACGCGTCTCACCCCCGATCCAGTATGGCGAGGGCTCCGGTTGGCGGTCAAATGGGCGGCACCTGGAGGCGAGTGGGCTATTTGGACTCAACACGTGCACGATACGTGTCCCGATGTCAGCGGAGCCTTGCCCTTGCCGGGGAGTGGTGGGCACGGTAGGCTGATCGGCCAGGGCGGCTC
>JAJZMB010000015.1 GCA_021803205.1 Bacillota bacterium
CGCATCCGACGTAGCCATGCGACAAGCCTACGCCGGTCTCCGCCCCATGTCCAGGCAACATGAGTTCGTATATCAGCCGGTCCTTGACCCGTCCCCCTTGCCAGAACTTGATGGACGCGCCACTAGATCCGATGACCGGCTCCCGTCCGCGTTCCTGATGCGCTGCCAATGCGTACTCGATAGCCCGACGGGCCTGGTGAGGCCTGAAGGGTAGCGGCCAGTACTCCGGCCAGCAACCGAGAAAGCCACTCGACGCCGCCGCGCAGCCGATAAAATAGTGCAGGCCCGGAGATCGACGCAACCTCCGCAGGCGTCGCCCAAGCCGCGACGCCTGCCAGTGACAACCGAGTCACGCCATAGGCCAAGAACAGTCGCAACAAATCGGCCGCGCTTTTGACGCCGCGCGCTCTTTGCAGGGCCTTGGCTTCACGGGCTTGGGCATTGAGATCTGCCGGTAGTACCGTCAGCACGTATGGCCACAGTTCCCCGTGCAGCTCCTCCGCACGCAAAATGGCCACCCCCGACGACGTCGGTCGGGTGGCCATTTCTACGGGACCCGTCAGTCACCTATTAGCTTAACGCCTATGGGGCGTGCGCCTCCCTCCCACCCGGTTTCGGG
This sequence comes from Bacillota bacterium, assembly GCA_021803205.1. Lineage (GTDB taxonomy): Bacteria > Bacillota > Sulfobacillia > RBS10-35 > JAJYVN01 > JAJZMB01. Next base: position 620 of record JAJZMB010000015.1, read on the forward strand.
TCCAGAGACGCACCGTGGTGAACCGCCGAGCCGCGGGCCCGTACCGGAAGCGGGTCGGGCCCGCGGCCCGCAGGTTCGCCCTGGCGGTCGCTCAGTCTTCGGCGACCCTGCGGAAGGCGCCGCCGTAAAAGAGCAGGGGACTTCCCCCGGCTGTCGCCGCTTCGGCGTGTTGCACGCAGCCCACGAAGATCGTGTGGTCACCGCCGTCGAGCTGGTCCTGCAGCACACAGTCCAGATAACCGACCGCCCCGGTGAACACGGGTGCGCCGGAGGGGGCGGCGGTGAGCGGCAACCCGGCGAACGGGTCGGTCAGATCGGGCCGCCGTCCCGCGAACCGTGCTGCGACTTCCTCCTGCCGGTCGCTGAGGATGTTGACGGCGAAAGCCCCCGCCCTGGGGATCTCCTTGTGGGCGCGCGTGCGCCGGTCGATGCAGATCAGGCAGAGCGGCGGATCGAGCGAGAGCGAACCGAAGGAGTTGACGGTGATGCCGTGGGGCCCGCCCGGACCGCGGCTGGTCACGACCGTGACCCCGGTGGCCCAGTGCCGCATGGCTTGACGCAGTGCCTGTGCTTGTACGGCCACGTTGCATTCCTCCCGCGGGCTCAGGCGCTGCGCGTCAACCGGCGCTGCTTGAATACATCCGCGACGGTGTGGACCCGGATCACCACGGCGACCCCCCTGCGTTCGGGGTCCCGATCGAGTTCGGGTTGGATCACGCGGGCCAGCACCTGCTCGCGCACCGGGCCGGTCTCATGGAGTTCCGCCTCGCCATGAAAGTGGAGATACAGGCCCTGGTCGCGGTTGAAGTACTGCACGGCCACCTGCGGTTGCACGCGGAGGTTGGCGAGATGCTGCCCGCGGCTGCGCTCCCAATACGCCAGGTGCTCTGAGTCCAGGACCATCATGCTGCCCTTGAAGCCCAGGTTGGGGCGACCCTGTGCATCGACCGTGGCCAGGATGCACGGGGATCCGTTCATCAGTGCGCCATCGATCGCTTCCGAAAATTCCTTCAGATCCAGCATCCACCCATACCTCCACCAGAGGTGCGCCCAGGAGCGCCTCCGCCGAACTCGGGACGAAGGTGTCCGGGGTCCGTCACCGCATGAAGCATACAGTATGCAAGCTACTTGTAATCGTCAAGTAACTTTTGCCGCTCCGCCGCGCTCGCGGACGCAGACCTGGCCGGCAGATGGAAGATGGTATGATGCGTGCAAGGATCCGTCGCCCTGCAGGCGCGCCGCGCGGGTGGCCACGGGGGAGGTGTGGGACGCGATGGTCGACACTCCGGAGATGTGTCCCCTGGCGGCGACCGCCGCCCTGATCGGGGACACGTACATCCTGCTGATCCTGCGCGACCTCAGCGCCGGACCGTCTCGCTTCGTGACCCTGGGGCGCACGGCGGGCATCAATTCCCGCACGCTTACCGAACGCCTGCGTCGTCTGGAACACGACGGGCTCGTCGTCCGCACCATGTATCCGGAGATCCCGCCACACGTGGAATATGCCCTGACCGACAAGGGCGCGGCGCTGCTGCCTATCCTTGAAGCCATGCGAGTGTACGGGGAACAGTGGCTGATGCCTGCGGCCAGGCCGGGCGGATGCGGCTGCCCCGGACAGTGACCCCTCGTCTCGGTGGATTTCGGCCAAGGAACCTGTGTGGTAACTACCGTGCACCGCCACCCTGACCGACGATCTCACCGACATCGACAGAGCCCTGCGCGCAGGACTGTCGGCCTGCGCCGCGGGGACGGACGGGCCGGGCGGCGGGGCCGATGTCGGCACTGGAGCGATGGGGGGTCTTGAACGCGGCCGCGGCGTCAAAGGTGCGCGCGAGTCCGTCGAGATGGTGTTGCACGCGCGCCGACGCCAGCGCACCCCAGCCGGCCGGCCCCGGCATCTCCGGCCAGAGGTCGGAGTGGCCGTACTCCACAAGCGCATCGCGTGCCCTCAGGTAGTGGAGCCGCACCGTGGGATTGCGGAGTGCGGCCACCAGGGGGACATGCGCCGCGCCGCCTGGATCCATCGCCGACCGGCGCTTGCCAGGGGCACCCTCCGCGCCATATCCTGACCCGCGGGGGGGGCTGCCGCCCATGACCGCACCCGCAGATTGGCCCGCGTCATCCGGATCCACGCCGCCGGGTGCACCGTTCCCCGCAGGGGTAGCGCCCGTCGCGACACCGCGTGGCGCTCCGGGCGCCGGCATCCCCTTCACCAAGGTCCAGGGCCTGGGCAACGACTACCTCTACCTCGACGGCATCGCCGGACCGCTGCCCGAGAACCTGCCCGAACTGGCCAAGGCCATGTCCGACCGCCACTTCGGCCCTGGCGCGGATGGGATCATCACGCTGGAGCGCGCCGATTCCGGCAACCTGCGAATGCGCATGTGGAACGCCGACGGCTCCGAGGGCCAGATGTGCGGCAACGGCATCCGCGGCTTCGCCAAGCTCTGCTACGAACGTGGGTATACCCCACCCGGAGTGACCGCCTTTGCCGTGGAGACGGGCGCGGGCGTCATCACGCCCACGGTGTATCCCGAGGACGGCGCGGTTCATCTGGTGCGCGTTGACATGGGGGAGCCGCGGCTGCGGCGCGAACAGATTCCCATGGAGGGCCCCCCGGAGAGCGAATGCCTCGACGAGATCATGGAGTTCGGCGACCAGCGGGTGCGGCTGACCGCGGTGTCCATGGGCAACCCGCACGCGGTCGCCTTTGTCGAGGATGTCGAGCGGGCACCCGTGCGCACCCTTGGTCCGCGCATCGAGCACGACCCCTGCTTTCCGGAGCGCGTCAACGTGGAGTTCATCCAGGTGGTGGATGAATCGACGCTGCGCATGCGGGTCTGGGAACGCGGCAGCGGGGAGACGCTGGCGTGCGGCACCGGGGCCTGCGCGGCGCTGGTCGCGGCGGTGCGCACCGGCCGGGCGCGGCGCACGGCGGTGGTGCGGCTGGCCGGCGGCGATCTGAAGATCGAGTGGACCGGAAACAACCGTGTCGTCATGACCGGACCGACGGTCGAGGTCTACCGCGGGGAGTACCAGCCGAGGTAGCCGCCCCCGGCGGCGTGTTTTTGAGCCGCCACATATGTGGCGGCCACTGGGATCCCCCCTGTGCCATCCCCCAGCGTGTTGAAGGAGGCCTCCACCCTTGCGTGTGGCCCAGCGGATCGCCGAGGTGCCGCCGTATCTCTTCGCCGAGCTCGACCGCCGGAAGGCCGCGGTGATCGCGCGCGGCGTGGATGTGATCCCGCTGGGCATCGGCGACCCCGACCTGCCGACCCCGTCCGCGGTGGTGGCGCGCCTGCAGTCCGAAGCGGCCGTGCCGGCCAACCACCGCTACCCCGACTACGAGGGCAGCGCCGCCTTCCGCCAGGGTTGTGCGGCCTACATGGCGCGTCGCTTCGGCGTGGAACTCGACCCGGCGGCCCCGCCCGCGGGCGAGGTGCTGGCGCTGATCGGCGCCAAGGAGGGCATCGCGCACCTGGTGTGGGCCCTGGTGGACCCCGGGGACGTGGTCCTCTGCCCGGACCCGGGCTACCCCGTGTACGCGACGCACACGCGCTTCTGCGGCGGAGAGCCCTACCCACTGCCCCTGCGCGCCGAAAACGCCTTCCTGCCGGACCTCGACGCCGTCCCCGCAGGCGTCGCGGCGCGGGCAAAGTTGCTCTTTCTCAACTATCCCAACAACCCCACCGGGGCGACGGCCGATCTCGCCTTCTTCGAGAAGGCGGTGGCCTTCTGCCGTCGCCACGACATCCTGCTGGCGCACGATGCCGCCTACGCCGAGATCGGCCTCGACGGCTACCTGCCGCCGAGCGTGCTGCAGGTGCCGGGGGCCAGGGAGGTGGCGATCGAGTTCCACTCGCTCAGCAAGCCCTTCAACATGACGGGATGGCGCATCGGCTTCGCCTGCGGCCATGCCGCCGCGGTGGCCGCGCTCGGCATCGTCAAGAGCAACACGGATTCCGGGCCGTTTACGGCGGTGCAGAACGCGGCCCTGGAGGGTTTGCAACTGCCGCGCTCGGTGCTTGAGGGCCAACTGGCGGTGTATGCGCGGCGGCGCGACCTCATGGTGGCGGCGCTGCGGCGCTCCGGGATCGCGGCGCCGAGCCCGAAGGCCAGCATCTACCTCTGGTGCCCGGTACCGGAGGGGGAAACCTCGGTCAGCTTCAGCGGGCGACTTCTGGAGCGGGCCGGAGTGTTCGTCACGCCTGGGACGGGATACGGCCGGTATGGCGAGGGCTACTTCCGGATCTCGCTCACCTGCCCCGACGCCCGGCTGGAGGAGGCGGCGCACCGGATCGGCCGGCTCGGGGCGTGAATCCCTGCACCCGGTGCAGCAAGGCCAGGGATCGACGAGGACCGGCCGCGGCCGCCATCCTGCGCTTCTGCTCGGCACGCACGGCGGAGATCCGTTCCCGCTCCCGGTCCGACTCCCGCAGCAACGCATCCAAGTAGGGTGGTAAGGTGGTCCCCAGTGTCAAGACACTTGAACGAGGTTCTTTAATACTACTGTCAGGGTCGGTGCAGATTCAGCATCAACAGAGCGGAACGAAGGCCGGAGGAGAGAGGGAGGTCCCTCTTTGGGCTAACGCTCGATAGA
>JAJZMB010000064.1 GCA_021803205.1 Bacillota bacterium
CCCGCGCCCGTGCCGGTCCGTGCTATTCTGAGGCGCAGAGGCGAGTGCCGCGGGCCTCGCGAAACGTACTCAATCGTCGGGAGGAGGTGCAGTATGGAGCCTTGCTCAACGCCAAGCAGGAGGCCGGTCTTGGCGAATACCAGGGCCGGTCCTGGCCGGGCTTCCACCATCATCTGGCTATGGTCTGGCTCGCCCTGACCTGGCTGCACCTCTACCGCCGGCCCCTCCCTCCGCCAGAGCACCCTGCCATCTCGATCGCACCTTCCCCGCCCTCGACGGACCCGGGCGCACCGTCGAGCCCACGTCTCTATCTGCGCCTGCTCGCGGGCCTCGTCTCCGTCCTGCCCGCCGCGCGGGCCCCCGCCGCCCTCCCGTTACCCCGTCAGATCTGGGAGAGCGTGCAGGACGTACGCCGTCGCCTGATGGCCTGGTTCCGCGCGGTCATCCATCTGGAGTTACTCCTGGCCGGTGTTCGGCCCGCGATTCCATTGCTTGGTCCCTTGCCATCTGGTCCTTAAAGACATTGCTTAGGACAGTACTAGACGAATGTCCGGCGAGGGACGATAATAGGCACAGATGTTCGCGGCCGTGATGCCGGAGGGGGTTGGTGAGGATGAGCCTGGATGTCGAAGACGGGGTGTGGCGTACTTCCTACTTCCCCGGTCCCGACGAGATCTACCTGGGCTCTGACATCAACCATCCCCGTGCCGTCGATGTGGTACCGGCGGATTGGCGGCCAAAGCCGTTTACTGCGGCTGAGCAACAGGCGGTGGACGCCTTCATCGCCGAAGCGAAGCGGCGTGGCTTGATGCAGGACGTTCATACGCCCTTCGGGCCGATGCCCCGGTTCGTTGGGCCCGTCAACCCCCCAACGGGTCGGCGCGGTCGGTAAGGTCGGGGCTCCATTTCTCGCGTTGTGGGGTATTCATCTTGGGCGGAGCGCCCCAGTGCCTCCTGGTTCGAGAAGGTTCCACTAACCGGCACCGCAGGTAAGGCATTGTACGGCTTCCAGAAGAGCCTGAAGGCAAATCGGTCCTAACCGTATCTTTCACCCATCCACCCGCGTGCTGTGGACCGCAGTGGTTCGTCACGGACAGCACTCGGATCGTCATAGCCATCCGGAGGGCATGAGGCTTCGCTTTGCCCATGTGCCGAGAGGGTCTCAGAGACGGCGCATGTGGGTGATGAGCAACGGCTGAAACCCCCTGGACTCATAAAAGGCGCGTGCCTCGCTGTTCGGCGCGATGAACTCCACGCAGACCTCATTTGCCTCGTGGGCGCGGCACCAAGTGCACGCGGCTTCCAGCATCGCACTACCGATACCGCGCCCGCGAGCATCCTCGGCGACGAAGAGGGTCTCGATGCGTCCGCGACAAGGACCCGACTCGGTCACGGCGACCCGGACGAACCCTACCGCCTCACCTTCGATCTCGGCGAGCAGGATGACCTCTTGATCCGGGTGTTCCCATGCGTGCGTTAGGAGGCGGCGATGCGAGCTTCCATGCCGCCCAGACCAGCGCTCCGGACGGACGTGTTCGATGGTCTTGTGGTATGCGACCAACCCGGACCACAGACCGAGCAGAACGGGCTCATCCTCGGGCGACGCCGTGCGGATCTGCACCTGAGGCATTACGAGATACCCCCGAGTCATCCTTGTACCACAAGTCCGCTCCCGGCGGTTGTGCGGTCGCAGGGCGAGGTTTCGCCGACCAGGAGGCACTGGGGCGCTCCGCCCAAGATGGATACCCCACTCTCGCGTAATAGCCGCCGCCTGGGCACTGCCCGGGCGGCGGCTTTCGTCTTTGTGGAGGTGTTTGAGCGCATGCGCGCCCCGCCTGTTCCGATTCCCCGCATGGACCCGCGCTCTCGCCCGATCGAGCCCTTTCTTGGGCTATCCACGGACGACCTGATCGCCGCCATGGTCCTACTGATGCCCGCCGGCGTTTTCTACACCTACCGCGACATGCTGGGGGCCGCGGTCGCCGCCGCCGCGGGCGTCGTTGCCGCCGTTCCACTCGTCCTCTTCCCGCCTGTGGACGGCCGCCGCGGCTACGCCCGGCTGCTGGCCTGGGCCCTCTGGCTTTTTGACCCGCGCATCTTCTACGTGCATCTCCGTGGGCCGGGAAGCGAGCCCCAACTCTATGTCCGCGAGGTGTTGGCCGATGGCCGTCGGGGACGCCGCCGCCTTCTTTCCGATCCGTCCGCCGGGGCCCGGTGACGCGTTCATCCAGGTCGGTGAAACCGCCTGGGCCGCGGTGATCGACTTCCCCCTCGTCCCCGCTGCAGGCATGTCCGCGGGCGCCGCCACCAGTCTCCTCTCCGCATTCAGCCGGTTCCTGGTCGGTGCCTTCTCCACGCTGCCACAGGCGGTGGCTCCGAAGCTCGTCGTGATCCAGCAACGCTTACAACTCGGCTCTGTGGCCGCCCGCTACCACCAGGCAGCGACCGACCTGGCGGGTACCTCTCCCGGCGCTTCGGATGTTGCGTGGCAGTGGGCGGCGTACGTCCGCTCCCTTCAGGGCGTGACCCTCGCAGCACGGCGGGGCGCGATCGTTCTGACCGCGAGCCAGGCCCCGCCGGGGCTACGGGACCGGGCCGTGGGGGTCTTCCGGGGGCGGGAGCGCAAGGCGCTGGGCGCCGACGAGGCGGCCGGGTTGCTCCGCGAGGCGGTGCGCCAGGTCACCGACGCCGGCAAGGACGCCGGCTTCGGACTGACGCTACTGACCGGGGAGGAGCTGGCCAACTTCGCGTCCACCTGGACCCGGGGCGAGGCCCTCGGGGTGCGTGTGGAGGAGGCGGTGTCCGTTGTCTAAAGCAGAGGTCGCCGGCACCGTGCTCGAAGGCGCCCGGGGGGGCCGCCGCGATCGGGGCTGGGGCTGGACGCCGGCGGGGGTCGACCTGACGGAGCCGGACCTTCTGGTGGTCGGTGACCGGGCGGTCCAGGTCCGGGAGGTGGTCGCCTGGCCTTCCTCCCTGCACCCGGGCTGGGTGGCGGACACGCTGCTGCTCGGTGAGTCGACCGTGGTCCTGAATGTGGCGCCTGTCCCCCCTGACCGGGTGCGCAAGGCCGTGCAACACTCCCTCCCCTCCCTCCAATCGACGGTCCGCGAGGCCCAGCGCCGGAACGTGGTGGACGCCGAGCGCGAGCGCCAGATCCAGGACGCCCTGCAGCTGCTCGACGCGATCGCCAGCGGCATGGTTCGCCACTTCGATGTGCAACTCTCCGCGCTGTACTGGTCGGACACCGAGGATGGGGCCCGGAGCGCGGGCCGCGTGGCCCAGCGCCGCGCGCGGGAGCGTGGGGTGGAACTGGCGGCCCTGCGCCACTCGCAGAAGCCGTCCTACCTCGGGGCGCTCCCGGCCGGGCGGCCTCTCATGCCCGGGTTGCTGCTCGATCAGCAGGCGCTCGCCGCCAACTTCCCGTTCGCTGACGAAAACCTTTTGGACGACGGCGGCGTCCTTGTCGGGATCAACGAACGCACGGGCGCGCCGGCCCTTTGGAACCGGTGGCGACCGGACGTGCAACACCTGCTCGTCACGGCAGACGTCGGCTCCGGCAAGTCGTATACGGTCAAGGCCCTCACGTCCCAGGAGCGCGTGCTCGGCCGTCCGGTGTTGGTCCTTGACCCCTCGGCCAAGCGCGAGTACCGAACCTTCCTCCTCGCCATGGGTGGGGTGTACCTGGACTTGGAGCCCTCCGGGGCGGACAAGATCAACCCCTTCGCGATCTTCCCCGACGGGGATGGGCAGCGTCGGGGGCTGCTTCCCGAACAGGTCTCCGGCCGCCCGGTCTCGGAGCGGATCGCCGCCGTGAAGCCGATTCTCGCCGCCCTGATCGGCGAGAGTCTGGAGACCGGCATGTTCGATGCTGTCACCGAGGCCGCCCTGCAGCGCGCCTACCGGGAGGCCGGGTTCGGGGACTCCTGGGCGGCCTGCTTCGAGGCGGGGAAGAGCGCCATGGGTGGCGTCTTGTGGAATCCCAAGGGTGCCTGGCCGGTGCTGAGTGACGTCCGCGCGCTCCTCGCGAACAGCGAGGACGAGGAGGGGCCCCGTTACGCCCGGATGCTGGCGCCGTACTGCCACGGGGGCAGCACTGACCTGCTCGACGGGCAGACCACAGTCGCACTCAACTCGCCTGTGGTGGGGCTCGGGGTCAACGAGCTCATCAGCGTTGGTGGGCGCTTCGCTCGGGCCGGCTACGCCGCCGTCGTCGACTTTGCCACCCAGCGCTTTCGGTCGCTCCCTGACCGAGAGAAGCTCCTTGTCGCCGACGAGTGCCACAACTTCTTGGCCGACGCGGTGATGTCTCGCTGGCTGGAGCGCCAACTACGTGAGGCCCGCAAGCAGGGCACGGCGGTAACGGTCATCAGTCAGGGCGTCGGGGACTTCCTCGGTACTCCTCCAGGCCGGGCGATCTTCCAGAACACGGCCGCCAAGCTCTACCTTCACCAGCCCGCGGCTGACCTCGAGGAGGCGGCCCGTGTCTTGGGCATGGATGCGGCGGTGCTCCGCGAGGCCGCGCACCTGCCGCGCGGCCACGCCATTTTCTCCGTGGGCGCCCGGGTGCTTCAGGTCCACGTCACGGCGCCGCAGTCCCTGCACCCCCTGTTCCGTGCGGACACGCACCAGGAGGAGGCGGCGCCGAGTGTGGCAGGCGTATGAGATCGCCGGGCTCTTGCTCGTGGGTGTCTTTGTGGCCGGCATCCGCATCGCCCAACTCTTCGACCCGGCCTTCAACGCAACGTGGTTTCTTGTCCCTCACCCGCCTTGGCGGTGGGTCCACCGGCCCCCCGAGGTGTTCCCGTGGCTCCCCGGCGCCGTTCACGTGTCCACGGCGGCCGCCCTCCTTCTGGGGGCGGCCGTCCTTCTCTGGCCCGTCTTCCGCCTCTATCGGCGGCAGGTGCAGGCCGCGCAGATGCGGGGCATCCGCATCCTCCTGAGCCGCGACGACACGGCTCAGCCACTCACCGTGGGCGCTCTCATGGACGCCTGGGCACAGACGGCCGAGAACCGGTACGTTGCCTGGCTGATGGGCAACGACCCTGTTGCGCTCGACATCGTCCGCGATACGGACGGGCGGTTGCTCCTGTATCTGCGCAGCACGTCCCGCACGGTGGACGCCCTCACGGCGCGGTTACGGGCGACCTGGACCAACATCCGGACCGTTCCGGAGCCGGTGCCTGAGATTGATGGACCGATCGCCGTGGCGGTGACACCTCGGGTTCGCAACACTCTGACCCGGGGCTTCCGCACCTATCGCGACTACGCGCACAGCATCACCGAGAGCCTTTTGGCGGTCCTGGACGAGGCGGGGGGCCCCGCCCACGTGCAGTTCGTCCTCTCGCCTCGCAGCGCCGGCTTCAACGCTCGCGCCGAACGGGTCCAGCGCGCGTACGAGCAGCAGGCGAAGGCTCGGGGCGTCCAGGACCCTGCCGCGGCCGGTATGGGCATGGGCGAAACGGCCCAGCTGCAGGCCGTCGTGAAGACCGCCGGGCGGCAATGGTGGCGTACCGAAATCCGCCTGGTCACGCAGCAGATTCCCACCATGCAGGCGCTCGTGGGTGCCCTGAACGAAGCGGCGGCGGAGAACTCCTGGGTCTACCACCGCGTGTGGCTGGGGGCGGTCCGGCGCCGGTTCGACGCGTGGCGCCGGCACGGAATGCCGGGCGTCCGTCCGGTACTGGGCGCAACCTCCCTCCCAGGCATTTTTCTGGCGACGCTCTGGCAGGTGCCTTCGGCCCGCCTCCGCGTGTCCGGGCTGCTCCGCGAGCAGACGCGGCGCGGGCCTGCCCTGCTATCCATCCCGACAGCGCAGTCCACCTCTGACCGTGCGGCTGGCGTCACCCCGGTGCGGGACGAGGCTGGGCGCACAATCCTCATTCCTGCCGCCGACTTGCGTTGGAACACACTCGCCACCGGGTCCCACGGCGCCGGCAAGAGCACGGTGCTCCAGCAGTTTTGGCGGTTCGCCGTCAACAACGCCTCCTGGGCGGGCGTACTCATCGACCCGAAGGGCGCTCTGGCCGATACCGCGCGCTCCATGGTCCCGCCCGGGCGGCCGTGCGTCACCTGGCGCGTGGGCCACCCAAACGCCAACTGGGGATACAACCCCTTCCTTGGCGCCAACGAGTGGGACCTCACGGTGGACCGGCTGCTCTCCGTGATGAAGCAGGCATGGACCGACGGCTCCATCATGGCCCGGTCTGAGGACATCCTCCGGCACGTGCTGGCCGCGGTCTTCGACCTGGGCCAGCAGGCGGCAGCCTTTACCGCGGCGCGGAGAATCCTGGAGGAACCCGCCGCCTGGCGCCAGGTCGCGGGGTGTCTGCGCGACCCGGACCTGAGTTCCTGGTTCCGGCGGTGGGCGTCCGATTACAAGGAGGACCCCAAGAGCGTCGTCTCCGCCCTGGCCGCGCCCCTCAACAAGCTGAGCGCTCTCACCTTCGGCGGGCGCCGCGCGGCGGCCACCAGTAGCCCGACATCCCTGGACCTGGAACGCATCCTGCGCGACCGGGGCCTGCTCATCGTCAATCTCGCCTCGGACGAGGTCGGCGAGGACAATGCCGCGCTCATCGGGATCCTTCTGCTGGCCGGGATTTGGAACGCCCTGCGGGCGGCCCACGCGGCCGAGGGCGGCGAGGTGCCCACCCTGCTGGTCCTCGACGAGGCGCACCGCTTCCTCGGGGATACGTTCTTCCACCTCATCGCCGAGGGGCGGGCCTTCGGCGCCGCCACGGCCATGGGCCTGCAGTTTGTGGGCCAACTCCACGACGAGCGCGCCGAGGCCACGGTGCGCGAGCTTGTGCAGCACCGATTCATCTTCCGGTCGCAGAACGTGGACGAGGCGGAACGGGACTCCAAGTTGCTGGCCCGGGTCTACGCCAACATGATCTCTCCAGACGAAGAGCTCCAAGACGTGTTGGCGTTCACCCCGGACGATTTCTTCAACCTGCCCAACTACCGCTGCATCACCCGCATCCTGACCGGAGGACGGCCACAGACCGCCTTCCTTGCCGAGACCATCCCCGTCGACGCCGCGCGGGAGGGCATCCCCTGGGGCACCTGTCCCGACGGCTGGCTCTATCGGGCCCCTTCCCTTCCCCTCCCTGAGCCGCTGGTGGTCACGGCCGCGGGCCGCGACGAGCAGCCCGTGTCGGAGGCTCCCATTCCGCGTGAAATAGCCCTGCCCACCGAGGCGGCGGTAGAGGGCTCTCCGTCGGACAGCCCGCCGACCACCACACCGGGACCGGCCAGCGCGGACGGCGACGAGGCCCCCGCGGCACGCCCCGAGCCCGCGGATCCGCCCCCTACTGCCGCAGCGCCTGCGGGCATTGCGGACGCCGATGTGGCCCGCATCGAAAAGCTCTTCGGAAAGGACGCCGCCGCCGCAGCGCTCGCCGAGTTGCGGCTGCAGCCCGCGGGCTCCGTCCGAAGCCCTGCCGGGTTCGTGTACAGGGTGGCCCAGCGCCGACATCAGAAGGAGGTCGCCAAGCAATGATCGTCGCAGTCGATACCGGGTACGGCTACGTCAAGGCCCTGGCTCAGGACGGGCGCCGGGCCTGCTTTCCGTCCGTCGTCTTTCCCGACGCTGGCACGGGGGAACTCGTGCAGGCCGTGGGGGGTTCGGGCCCTGGCCACCGGGTCACGCTCCTCCCGGCGCAGGGTGAGCCGCAACGGCTGTTGGTCGGGGACGCCGCGATCCTCGCCGGCGGGGTGCGGTCCTGGGATTCGACGGCGGCCGCGCGGCGGGACTACGCACGTCTGGTCCTGGCGGCCGTCGCGATTCTCGGGGTGCCGGGGTCGGGGCCGGAGCCGGAGCCGGTCGACCTGGCGGTGGGACTGCCCCTGGCGTCCTACCTGCAGCGAGAGGAGCGCCGGGCGCTCCGGCAGGAGATGCTCGGGCTCCGGGCACGCTTCCACGTCGCCGGCAAGGAGCCCGGGGCGATGGAGGTGCGGTCGGTCCGGGTCTTCGCTCAGGCGGTCGGCGCGTATGTGCTCGCGGCGGCCGCGGAGCCAGCAGCCGTCGCCGGCACCGTGGGGCTGGTCGACGTGGGCTTCCGCACGACCGATTACCTGCTGGTCCAGCAGACCCAGGGCGGGGCCCTCCCGGACGAGGCCCGGAGTGGATCGGTCGACACCGGGATCGGCTTGGCGTACGAGGGGGTGGCCAGGATGATCGGGGGCCAGGCGGGGGTGATGGTCCCACCCGGAATGGTGGAGGGGGCGCTCGCATCCAGCGGTACCCTGACCGCCCGGGGCCGGGTCTACGACGTGCGGAGCATGTTCGAGACCGAGGCCCGCGCCGTGGCGGACCGCATCGCCGACCAGGTGCGGCGGGCGTGGGGCGACCGGATGGACTTCCTCAGCGCCGCGCTGCTTGCGGGCGGCGGCGGGGCGGCCACCTTCCCCCACCTGCGGGGGTTCCACCCGATGCTCCGGCTCATGGAGGACGCCTTCTTCGCCAACGCACAGGGCTTCCTCACCCTGGCGCGCTCCGCGGTGGCGGTGTAGGACGCCTCTTGCACGAATGGCCCCAAGTTGTCGATCCATCTCGCGCCTGTTCACGTAGGCCGCCCCAGGGTCTGCGTTGTAGGACAGGGCCCGGATCTTGGGGGCGTCGGGCCGGGATGGTGCTGACCACGTGACGTGGAGGATAGCCCTTGCTCCCGCCGGCCGCAGCCGCCCAGTTGGAGCGTCGCTGGTCCTGCAAGCATGGGCGGGGAAGGAGCGGGACGAGCGCTGAGCAGTGGACTCCACAAGCGGGGCTTGATGAACGTGTCTACAGTGCAGGGCCTGGCAACCGAGATCTCCGATAGGACTCCGTTTCGGCCATCGGCAACATGGCTGTCAGCCCAGGAATCCCCTCGTCTGGCACGGGTTCAGGGGAAGGGGCACCGCCTTTTCCCCGACCGTGGCTTCGTCGCGCTCCGGCTCAGTGAGAGCGTCACGATGACAAAAGCGGTCATCATAGCGACGTACGCGCACGCCGACTCCGGAGCGAGCCCCATACCGATGTCGTCAGGCCCTGACCGCTGCCCGCGCCGCCGCGTAGCCGTTCCAATCGCCGTTCTGAGGTCCCCCGGCCAGCGCCCGGCGGAACTCGGCTGCGGCAGCCGCGGGTTGCCCGTCCGCCCGCAGGCAGGCGGCGATACCGAAGTACGCGGAGGCGGTCGGCGCGTCCCCGGACATCCCGCTTGGCGCGCCCGCGAGCGCCCGTCTGTAGAGCGGGATGGCCGAATCGCACCGTCCCAGGCCGCGGTACGCGTCGCCTTCCACCACATAGAAGGCGGGAGACCCGCTCATGTACGTGTTGCCGAAGCCGTCGAAGCCCTTCTGTGCCGTCGCCAGCACGGCGGCATAGTCGCCGGCCTTCACTTGGTCCTGAGCCAGGTAGTAGTACGACCAGGCCCCCGATAGCAGGTGGCGGCGGTCGAACGGCACGACCGTGCCGCTGTAATAGGAGCGGAAGGCGGTATCGGCGCGGGCGAAGGCGCCCAGGGCGGCGCTCCACTGCCAGACTCCGGTCGGCCCCGCCTCTCCCGTGTCGTGGGTCCAGAGGGCGATTCCCGGCAGCCCCCCACCGTCGTCGTGCGGGATGACGGTCACACGCCCGCCGGTGCGCTGCAGCAGCACATGTGGCGTGCTTCCGTCGAAACCGACCACGGTCACCGTCGAGAAGGTGTCGCCAGCATCCAGCGCCACTAGGACCTGGGGGCGTCCGGCGCCGGTGAAATCGGCGATCGCGACTTGGTCGACCCCGTACGCGCCTGTCTTGCCGGGGCTAGAGGCCCACAGCGTGCGGAGTCCGCCGCCGGGTGTCGGAGCCGCGACCAGCGCTCCAGCAAGTCGCGGGTGCGTCCCGCCGACCGCATACGCCACGACGACATCCATGGTGCCACCGCCGCCAAGGTCGGCCCGCAGGTAGGGCTGGCCGTCGATAGGGACAAGTCGGGCACCGGGCGGCAGCAGGCGGGGCACGTCGGACTCCGGCGTGGAGACCGCATTGGCGGTCGCGTTGCTCGCGACCACCTGGCGCACCGCAGCCACCCTGGCCGGGGCGCCGCACCCTACGAGGGCGAGGCCGGCTGCGACAGCGGCGACGAGGCCGATGGACGGGCGATGGAGAGCCAATGATGGGTACCCCCCGCTTTGGACGCGGCAGCGGCGGACGCGGTTCCAGGTAGGGGGGAGGGAACGCCGCCAGGAGCCGTGACGGCGAGGAGGGTTCCACGACCGGTATCCGCGCACCTCGTTCCCCGCGTTGCGGAACAAGCCATGCACCCGCCGAGCGCCGATGAGCTTGCATTGCCCGTCTCGGGTGTAGGACACGTCCACTGCCTACAGTGTCATGGCCCGCGTCGTTGTCGCGGCCTCGTCTGTAGGTCGCCCTGCGCGGCATCGTGTAGGACAGTCCGCACGCCCTGGGCCCGTTGACCTGGAGGGCCGTGGCCCAGTTGTCCTGTAGGACGGCCGGGATCTTGTCGTTGGGAGGTGTCCTACAATCGACGCCCCAACGGGCGACTATCCGTTGCGCCCCAACGCTCGCGACCGTCCTACCCCGCTCCGCGTCCGGCTCGATACTGTGACGGCCGCAGCGCTGCGGCGGTTGTGCGAGCGCGACGGGTGCAGCCCGTCCGAGGCAGTGCGGCGGGCGATCCGAGCCTGCGATTGTGGGGAGCGGGCCTTGCTCTTGGAGATCCTCGCGGCCGTGCGCGCATGGCCGGCGGGGCATGCGCCCGCCGCCCGTGGCGAGCTTGGGGCCGAGCATGAGCCGGAGAAACAGGCGGGGGCACTCGCCGGCATCCTCAGCTGGTCGCGGCGGTTAGACGAGGAGGACTGACCTTGGACAAACCGACAGGAGCGGTCACACTGGCCGCCTACTGGCGTCCGGCCACCTGGGACGAGACCCCGGATCCCCCTGAGCGGGACGCGCGAAAGGTCTACCTGGGCTGGCGGCCGGGTACGCACGGAGAGCGGGACCCCGGCTTTGCCCTCCAGGAACGCGACCTGGCAATCCTCGGCCGCCTCTGGGCGGCGGGCGCCTTGCTTTCCGATCACGTGCAGGCCCTGTTCTTCCCGGCGGCGGGGGGGCCGCGCGCCGTCCAGCGCCGGCTGGTGCGGCTCTACCAAGTTGGCCTGGTGCGGCGCTATCGCCCGCAGTTGCGGAAGGGCTTCGGGTCCAGCGCCTACGTCTTCGCCGTGACCAGGCTCGGCTTCGAGGTGCTCCGCGTGGTTCGGCCAGCCTGGTGGGCGGCGCGCTGGCCCGAGGCCAAGTGGGACCCTCGGCAGGAGGGTCGCGAGCCCGGTCTGGACCTGTTCATGCACTCACTCGTTGTCGCAGATATCGGGGTGTGGGCCGAGTCCCGCCTCGGGCGCGAGTGGATTCACGAGAGCGAACCCGCGGCACTCATCAGCGCGGGCAGCGTACCGGCGGGCAATCGCGTCAAGGAAGTCGCCTTCCGGCCGGACGGGATCCTGGCGGCTCGGGAGGGCGGCGTGGACTGGTTCCTGGAGCTGGAACGGAGCGCCTACCTGCCCCACTGGCGCCACAAGGTCGAGCGCTGGGAGCGTTGGAGCCGGCAGTATGCCCTCAGTCCGGCGCCGGCCGTGATCGTCGTCGCCGGTTACCTACGGGACTCCCCGCAGCGCCGCGAGCGCAGCGTCCTGCCGCTGCTGCGTACGCTTCCCGCCGAGCTCCTGAAATTGGTGTACGTGCTCGACTTGGCCGAGTGGGACCCGCAGCGCACCGAACCGCAGGTGGTCCCCGCGGGCGAGTTGCGCGGCAAGGATGCCTGAGCAGGCCGTTCGCATCTGGGTTGTTCGCATCTGGCCTCGTTCGTTTCCGGGTTGTTCGCGCTAACTCACCCGAACAGTGGAGGCGGACAACCTGGAACCGAACACAAGGAGGCGACCGGAGGCCGGGCCGGAGCCGGGAGCCCGCCCACCGCCCCGCCGCCCTTGGACGGCAAGCCCTACCACATCCCCCACACCCCCGTACGCCCCGAGGAAGTGTCCCTCCCCTCTTCGCCTGCGGCTCGACGGGAGGGACACTTCCTCGACCGCCCACCTACCTAACGGTAGGTTGGCTGGCTACGGTGGCGGTTGGCTGATGGTAGTTCTTGCCTATGGTCGGCGGGGCGGGGGGCGGGTGAGACACTCCACAGACTCCAGGAACGGTTGGGACCCTAAGAGTTGGATGGTTTTCAGTGAGGGAGGGAGCAGAGACAAGAGAGGGAGCAGAGACAAGAGAGGGAGCAGAGACAGAACACAGAGGGCAGGGGCACCGGACAGGGACAGTGGGAAGGGAGTGATCTGTGTGGCTGGCAGTGCACGGTTCTGGTTCGTGGGTCCGTGCCAGGACTGGGTTGTGGCGGCGGCCGTGGAACATGGTCTTCGCGTGGGCTGGGTACCGGGGGTGGAGCGGGCGGATCCGGGGGCGGATTCCGGGGAGGCCGGGGTCGCTGTTCTGGAGGACGAGCACTCCCTCCTCACCGGAGCAGGGACACTTGCTCGGCTGGCGCCGGCCTGGTGCCTTCTCTTGAACGCCCCAGGCTGGGGGGGGCAGCGGTTCCAGCGTGCGGCAGCCGCCGCTATCGCGTCGTTCCCGCGGGCCCGCCTGGTGCCTCTTCCTGACGGGTCTTGGACGGCGCGGGCGAGGACGGCCAACCTGTACACCAGGGAAGCGCTGCGGGAGATTCTCGCGGCCCTGGGGCTGGTGGTGGTCTCAGGCGCCGGCGCCCCGGGGGCCGTGGCCGCCGGCGCCCGGCGGGGCTGAGGGGGATGTCTGAGAGCTCTTCGCGGTCGGGCGCCAAGGCGCTCGTGGCCTTGCTTGCGCTCGGCCTGGGCGGCTTCTTCCTTCTGCTGGTCGCGGCGGTGGGGGGTCTGAGCGGGGCCGCGCCCCAGGCGGTTCCCGCCTTGGGGCGCGTTGCCCTTTGGCTGCCCCTGGTTCACGCGACGGCGAGCCCGTTCGGGATCCCCGATGCCCTGGAACTTGGCCTCCTCTCTGTCGAGTCCGGCGGCGACTATCTCTCCACACTAGAGGACAGCAACGGCACGACGGATGCGGGTCTCGGGCAGATCAACTCGGGGCCCCACCCGCAGAACGCCCATTGGGCCGCCTTCGGGCTTCTCGCGAATCCCTACGACCCGGCTCGGAACGTGGCGGCCAGCGTGCAGATTCTCGCTGCGGACCTCCAGGGCAACGGTGGCGACATTGCGTCCGGTCTCTACGCCTACAACGCCGGCAGCGCGGTCAACGGAGAGCGCTACGACCCACGGTACGCCCCGGACGTGCTCGCGGCGGCTACCGCGCTGGATGCAGCGCCGGTGATCGCGGTCTGGCCCGTTGACGGCAACCCGGTGGGCCACGGCGGGGACACGTGGGCCGCGCCCGCGTCCGCCGGCGCGGCCCACGCCTACGTGGTGATCGCCGCCTGCGCTCCCACCGGGGACCCCTTCACCTTCGCCGGCCAGCAGTGGCAAGCGCTCAGTCTCCCGAGCACCGTGACCGACGTGGTGGGCGGTGCGGCCCTCGCCGTCCAGCCGTCGTCCCAAGCCCCCTCCGACCTGGAGACCGTCATGCCGCCGGGGGCTGTCTACTGGTGGTTGGTCTCCCCCGTTTCCGGGGCGCCCGTGAACATCGACGTGCAGGCCACCTGGAACCCGGGCCAGGGCGCCGCAGAGGCCCCGGGTACGGTGGCCACCGCGACCATTCGGCTCCAACAGGAGGCGTAGGGAAGGTGCCCAGCCCAGAGATCGCCGTGCGGTGTCCGCTCTGCCACGCCCGGCTGGTGCCCAGTCCTCGGGGGTGGCGCTGCGCCCGCTGGGCACCCAACCTCGGCCGCTGCAAGTTTTCCGTCTACCGCCACATGAACAGCCGGGTCCTCGGCGAGGAGGACGTCCGGCTGCTCTGCGAGGCCGGTGTGCTCCCGTGGCCGCACACCGACGGGCGCCCGGGCTGGTACGTGCTCGACAAGTCTCATCCGGACGGGTGCCGCTTCACGGAGGACGACCCCGCCGGGCCCCGGGCCCGGAGCCTGTTCGACGAGAGGAGTGCTTCCAACGATGGCTGACGACGTGATCCTGATCGGGATGCCGACCGAGGTGGAATCCCAAATCCGCTTCCACCTCTCCGGCCGGCGCCTGGTGGTCCTCGGGTCCCTCCCCCAGGAGGCGGGCGCCGTCCTCGTGTGGGTGCCGAGTCCGGACACCTGGCGCGACGTCCTGAGTTGGGCCCGGGGCGCTACCGCGGTGCCCCGCAAGATTGCCCTGGTGCAGCATGACTGCCCCCTCGACCCGTTCACCGCCGCCGCCGCGCGTGAGGTCGGTTTGGAGGCGTGGGTACCGCTGACGCCCGCGGACCTGCCATTTCTCCTGCGTGAGGAGCGCCATTTCTGGCAGCCGCGCGGGGCTGTGGCCGACCCCACGCTGGTTTCCTCCGAGCCCCGGGTCATCGAACGAGAGGTGAAGCGCCGGGTCCCGATCGGGACCCACCCCGTGCTGGTCTCGGTTTGTGGTGTCGGCCCCGGCGTCGGCACGACGACGGTTGCCTGCGCCTTGGCCTCGTACACCGCCCGCCAGGGACACCAGACGGCACTTGTGGAGATCGGAAGCCGGGGCATCAACGCGGTGGCGGATCCGGGGCGTTGGGGCGCAAGGCTTCAGCTCTTTCCCGACCAGGCGGACGTCCATGCGGTTGTGCGGCTGCGCGAGTATCCCTACATCGTTGTGGACGCTGGGCAGGCGCTCGCGGCCGATGGCGGTGTGGCGGCCTTGCCCGATCTCGGCGTGCCCGCCGACGTGACGGTGCTGGTCCTTCCCGGCGCCAGGTGGCGATACAAGCCGGTATATGACTGGTTCTCGCACTGGCCGCAGGAGACGGAGTTACCGGCGTGGTGCCTGCTCAACGGCGTGCACGACACGACTCGTGAACAGGCGACGTATCTGGTCCAGTCGGTGTGCACCAAGCGGGCCGTCACCTTCGAGGGCATGGGGACGTTTCCGCTGCTGGCCGAGCCCTGGGAGATGCCGCCGGGCGCGGGCAAGCCGAACCGTGCATTGGACCGGGCGGCGGGCGCGCTGCTGCGGCGCGTGCTGCCGGAAGCCGGTCCGAGGCGTGGGCCGTGGCCGGCGTTCGCGGGATTTCGCGCGAAATAGGCGAAGCGGTGCGGCGCCAGGTTGATGGGTTCGTTGCGGAGGCGGTACGGGCATGCCGGCGCGGTCTCGTGAGATCGAAGCGGCGTTGAAAGAGTTGGAGCGGGAATATCACAAGGCGTGGACGACGGCGGGGAAGTTGATGGGGCGCGTGAACTCGCTCTGCCTGGACGAGGCCAACGAACTGTTGAAGGGCCGCTATGGCGAGGCGGACAGGGTGTCTGGGCAGGTGGAGTCGTTCCTGCGAGCGCTTGAGCACGTTGGGCGGGTCCTGGAAGCCATGAAGATTCTGCGTGAGTCGGTGCAGAATCCCTCGGAGCCCGGAGAGGGGTCAGGAGCAGGGTAGTCTGGCGCCTTCGCCGGCTATCCGCCACCCACTGGCGCCGGCCGAGCCTGTAGTCTCGGCTTCGGCGCCTGGCGCTCCGCGCCACCGCGGGTACCCGGCGGGGCGCGGGCACGCTGGACCCACCCCCTCCCCCCGGCGCGTGCCGTTGGCACGCGCCACCCCCAGTTCCCCCTCCCACGCAGTCGGGTGCCTCCGCACCCACCTGGGAGGGGGCACAGGGGGTCTGGGCGCGGTGGGCGATACCCGGGTGCCAGGGATGGCGGGTAGGGGCTGCGCGATCGGTTCGTGCAGACGGAGCAGAGGGCCCTGCCTTTGGGGCAGGGCCCTCCCGGGTCAATGGTGCCAGTAGAGCATCACGAGTAGGAACAGCAGCACGCGCCAATCGACCTTGAACTGGGCGGACGTCTCGGATTCACCTCCGGGACAGCTTTAGCCGTCCGGAGGACTCCCTCCTTACAGATCACCGGGGCCCTGTACACCCCGCCCGGGCGGGGGCGGATACGTGGGAGCGCCAGGGGGGCCGCGCTGGCCCCCCTCCGGTCCCCCCGCCCGGAGCTGTCGGTAGCGACGGGCGGCTCCGCCGGCCGTCGCTGGGATTTGGGACCGCCCTTGCCCCCCCAGTCTACTCACCTACGCCTTTTGCGCTCGACAGGGTTCGGCTGCGGCTTATGCTCGCGGCCCTCGCTACGCTCGCCCTTCGGGTCCGGCCGCTCCGCTAAATCCTCGCCCGGCTTCGCCGCCCTGGCGAGCACGGCTCCGGCTCGTCTCCTCGGGGCTGCAAGGGGCGGTCCAAAAAAGTGGCCCTCCCCCCCCACGGCACCGGAAGGCCAGCCAGGGCCGTCGGCAGCAAGGCAATGCGGAGTGCCGGACCTGGAACGGTTCCGAGGGGCGACCCGACAACACCTTGGCAACTGCACAGGACCGAACGGTGCCGAGCCGCACGGGCGCGGAGGTCAGACGCGGCGGCCATGAGGCACCGGGACCAGCGGAACCGCCTGGGGTGGAAGACCCGGGGAAACGCGAGGAGGGAGCGCGTTTGGTACGGCGAGCGGTGTCGCGGCTGTTCGAGCTGGGGCGGCTGGAGTTCACCCCAGGTGCGATACAGGCGCTGGCAGCGGCGGGTACCAGCCCCTGGGTCCTGGTCGAGAGACACGTGCACGGTGACTGGGGGGATGTGACCGACCACGAGGCGAGCGCGAACGTGCTCGCGTTGGTCGGGCGGCAGTGCCTGATGAGCGCCTACAACGTGGGCGACAGCCTTCGGGTGTGGGTGTTCACGGAAGCAGATCGGTCCCGGACGACGGTGATGCTGCCCGAGGACTACGACGGCCCGGCAGACAGGGAGGACTGGACTTGTACAACATGGTGACCCTCGTGGGACGGCTGACGCGGGATGCAGAGGTTGGGCAACTCCCCAACGACCGCAAGACGCCGCGCCTGCGCTTCACGGTCGCGGTGGATCGGGATTACGAAATCGGTGGGGAGACGCCCACCGATTTCTGGCCGGTCGAGGTCCTGGGCGAGTATGGGGCGCGACTCGCGCCCCACCTTCTCCGTGGGCGTCTGGTCCTCGTTTCCGGCAGTGCCCATATCGACGAACGGCGGAGCGATGAAGCCTACCGCGTGTTCCCATACATCAGCGTGCGGCAGGTCAGGTTCTTGGATCGCAAGGCCCGGGACGCGGAGCCGACCGCCGGGGCGCCCGAGGACGAGTAGAGCGAAGGGGGGCGGCCACCAAGGCCGCCCCCCTTCGCCGTTTCCCCCGACACTACCCCCAAGGGAGAGCACTATGGCAGAGAAGCAGAGCAAGAGCACGTCGGCCCGCAAGACCGCGGCCGCTGAGAAGCCCAAGGCGACAGCTAAGGAGCCGGGCGGGCGGAAGAGGGCGGCCACCGCGAAGAAGACGGTCGCCGCACCGGAGGCCGTGGCCGCCACCGAAGTGGAGGCGGCGGCGAAAAGCGGCGCGGAGGCCCCTGAGCAGGTGGACCGCGGGCAGGCAACGCGGCCTGTCGCACTCGGTAACCCGGCGGTGGACACCGTTCGGTCGTGGTCCGGGCTCAGCCCGAGTGGTGGCCTGACGCTCCAACAGGTTGCGGAGCGCCTCCACGTGACCCGAGCCATTGCCGGCGACCACCTGCGGGAGGCTGTCGAGGCTGGCCTGGTGACGCTTGACCAGAACGGCGGCGTTTACCGCCTTGCCGAGACCCCCACGCCCGCACCTGCTCCTGTGGCCGAGATCGTGCCACCCGAGCAGGTGGATGCGGTCATGGGCCCCGTCATGGCGCACATGCGCGAGCGCTACCGCCAGTGGCCTCACAGCGGGCAGATCGTGCAGGATGTCGTCGTCGCGACGGGACTCGACCGGCGTGCGATATACGCGGCCCTGGAACGCGGCGTCGCGTCCGGTGAATTGGTGCGGGAGGACATCGGGTACCGGCTGGCCGCCTCTCCTGCCCCCGAACCCGCTTCCGAGGAGCTTGTCGCGGCGGACCCCGCCGAGACCCCGGCGGGAGACGCGGAGCCCGCCGGGGAGGAACCTCCGGCCCCTGAGACGAGCGGCGCGACTGCTGCTGAGGCGACCGGCGCGGAGGCCGAACCGGAGGACACGAGCGCGGCGCCCTCCGACGTGCCCGCCGTGGCCGATGTCGGGGCGGCGGGTGGTGCCTTCAACGCCGCGATGCCAATTGACTCCGTGATCGTGGTCGGCAACGTGCGCAAGCACTTCGACGACGCCGCCCTGGCGGAACTCGCCCACGACATCAAGGTAAACGGGATCCTGCAGCCCCTATTGGTGCGGACGGGGCCCGACCTACCCGCCGGGCAATTCGCTCTGGTGGCCGGGGAGCGCCGCCTGCGCGCCGCGCGGGTGGCCGGGCTCGCAACGGTGCCGGTCATCATCCGGGAGATGGACGCGAGAACGGCGGCCCGCGCGCAACTGCTGGAGAACGTCCACCGCGCCGACCTGAACGCCATCGAGGAAGCGGAGGGTTACGCGGCGCTGCTCCAGGACCACGGGTATACGCAGACGGCCCTGGCGAAGGAACTCGGGGTATCGCAGCCGCACATCGCCAACCGCCTGCGGCTCATGCGGTTGCCGGAGGCGGCGCGCGAGCTTATTTCGCGCGGAATGCTGCCTGCCGCCACGGCTTTGTCGCTGGTGAGGGTCGCCGAAAAGAACGCCGCCGCCGCGGACCGGGCCGCCAAGGACATGGTGACGGCCAAGGTCGCCTCCGCGAAGGCGGACGAGTGGGTGGACGGGTGGCTGGCGTCCAACATGCCCAAGCTGGAGGGCTGGGAAGCCAAGTGCTGCGGGGACCACAAGAACTGCCCCTGCCGCGTGGTCGCGAGGCAGTGGGGGCAGAAGGTTCCGGTTTGCCTCGACCCCAAACGGTTCAAGGAGGTGGAGGAAGCCGCCCGTCAGGCGCTGATCGAGGCAACGGCCGCCGCGCGGCCCCAGGCCGTGGCGGGCGAGCCCGTGCCGCCCCCGAAAGACCCCCTGGCGAACTTCCCGGTGCAACCCGTTGCCGCGAAGCCGGAACAGGGCGAGGAGGCCGGGGACGCCCCAGCGGCGGCGACGCCGGCGGAACCGCCGGCGCCAAAGCCGGAGGTGCTGGACCTGCGGCAATTCCAGTCGCACATGTACACCTACCTGTGCGCGGCACAGGGCGACAACGCCCCGCCGGAGTGTCAACAGTGCCCGTGCCTGCGGCTGGCACAGCGACGCCCCGGGGACCGTTTGGAGTGGGTCTGCATCGACCCCAAGCGGCACCAGGCCGAAGAACGGCGCCGGACCCGCGCCAAGACCAAGGCAGCCATGGAAACGCTCAGCACCGAGCGCGAGCGCCACACCCATTGGGCGGCGGCCAGGGTTCAGGAAACATGGAACCCCGACCTCGGCACGCCCGCGCTCGGCAAGGTGGACCTTGCCTACCTCGCCGCATGGATTCTCACGGCGGCAAAACCGGAGTACGGGCCGAACAGCAAGCCCAGGGCCAACCTGCGGGAGTACCTCGCGGGCTTCTCTGTGACGATCGACAACGCGGCGGCTACCTTCCATTCCCACCAGGGGCTGGCCGGGCAACTCCTCTCGGTGGAGCCGTCCACCCTGTGGCGGATGTGCGTTGAATGGCCCCTGCTGGCACAGGGCCACGGCTTGGGCCGCTGGTACCGCCGCAAGGTGGACATGCCCGAGGGCGAAGCCTGCGACATCTGCAGCAAGAACCATGACGACCTCGAGCCCTCCTACTGCCGCCGCGCGGAGGTGGTGCCGGAGGGGGGCTACGTCATGGCCTGTCCCAAGTGCCGGTCGCTGGCCAACCTCTCCCGGTTCGGCTTCTACCAAGAGGAGCCGGAGGGGGTGGAACTGGTGCGCATCACCAAAGACCAGATCGACGCCCTATTGGCCGCCGAGGAGCGTGCCAACGACGACGAGGGGTCCGCGCCCGGCGCAGGCCCGCGTGGGGCCTGCGCCCTCTGTGATGATGTGTTCCCCGCTGGCGAGATGCAGCGCCTGTACAACCACCGCTGGGACGGGGCGCCCCGCGGCGCCTACATGGACGTGTGCGCGGAGTGCACCGCCGACCGGGAGGAGAGCGAGCCGGATGCAGGCGGTGTATACGCTGTATACGGCTTCCTGCGCGAGCCGCCCCAAGAGGGGGAGGGCGAGGCCCTCACGGAAGAGCAGGTGACGGAACTGCTGGAACAGGAGGCCGAAGGGCTGATCGACGGGCACCTGTCGCCGGCGAGTGCCGCCGCGGACACGGGGCCCGGCGATACCGGGGAAGAGGCACGAACCGAACCGGCAAGCGCCTGAGCTGCGGCGAGGGGGCGGGGACACCCGCCCCCTCGCTCTATCTCCGACCCCGAGGGGGTGGGGCCCCTTGATCGTCTGCGACGTGGACAACACCCTGGCCGACCTCAACACCGTTTTGCGGGTCCGCTTCCCGGGGGGCGCGGACCGGGAGAACCGGCCCGATTGGGCCCCCGTCCCCACCGCCTTTTGGGCGACGCCCGAGGGACTGGACCTACTGGAGGCGGCGGCTCCGTTTTCCGGCGCCGCCGAGACCCTGGCGCAGCTTGTGGGGCGGGGCGGGGTCCGCTATGTGACCGCGCGGCCGTTGTGTGCAGGCCCCCTGACGCGTATATGGCTGGCGCGGTACGGGTTTCCGGACGGGGAAGTTCTGACGGAGTGCGGCGGCGCCCGGCGAGCCGACCTGGCCGCCGCCTTCGGCACGCGATTGGCCATCGACGACGACCTCCGGGCCGCCTGGGAGTACCGCATCCTCGGCATTCCCTGCCTCCTCCGCCGGCAGCCCTACAATTCCGCCGACATCTGCGCCTTCTCCGATTGGCGCGACCTGCGAGGTGTCTTGGATGCTGCGGGATGTGGAGACCTTGTGGCGGGCGCTGTTCCGGGACGCCGGAGGTTGGATCGAGCTTCGGCGCGTGCCTGAGCATGGCGCGCCGCGCTTCCAGGCAGAGCAGCGGTGGTACCAGATCGGGGCGGCATCGAGATACGATGCCGCCCTCCGCTTCCTCGAGGACCGCGACGGGCGGGGGTGCCTGGCCTACGGCCTGCACCCGCGCACGCACCGCGGCGCCATGCGGGCCGATCAGGTCCTCGCGGCGCACGCCTTGGTGGTGGACCTGGACGTGGACGGGGAGGCGGGGCGGGCGGCCGCGCGCGCCCAGCTGGATGCCTTCGGCCTCCAGCCGAGCGCGATCGTCGATAGCGGCCACGGCTGGCACGCCTACTGGTTTCTGAACGCGGCCGCCCGCCTTCTGGGAGACGAGGCGGCCGGTACCCGGCAGCGCTTGACCCAGCTCGGGCGGCGCCTCACTCACGCACTTGGGGGCGATCACGTCTGGGACCTGGCGCGGGTGCTGCGCATCCCCGGTACCGCCAATCTGAAACCGGGGCGGCCAGACGCCCGGGCGCGCGTGGTGGATGTGGACGGCGAGCGTCGTTACGAGCTGGCCGACTTGGAGGCCGCAGCGCCTCCCCTGCCGTCCCCCGAGCCACGCCCCGGAGCCCTGTACGCCCCGATCCGCCCGCCGGCGGGCAAGCACTGGCCACTCACCCCGTACATCGAGGACGTCATCCGCACTGGCAGGAGCCCCCGTCTCGCGAGCCGGTCGCACGCGGAATTCGCCGTGTGCTGCGCCATGTTGCGGGCCGGGTACACCCGGGACGAGATCCTCCAGACGTTCCTGGCCAACCCGGACGGGATCGGCCAACGCACTGTGCACGAGGGCGAGCGCCACTTCGATTACGTCTTTGAGGATGCCGCGCAGCGCTACGACCAGCGCTGAACCGGTGGACGCCCACTTCGGAATCGTTGAGGGGAGAGACGCTAGGTGGCCGAGGTCAAGCGGTCCATGATGCTCCTGGCCCTGAGTCCCGAGGTGGCGGCGATCGCCGAGGTTATGGAGCGCCGACTAAGCGAGAAGGACCCCGGGCGCGGGCGGGGTGGGTGGAGGCAGGCAACGCCGGAGTCTCTGCTGGACGACCTGCTGGAGCAGCTCTGTGGTCTGAAGGCCGCCCACGTACCCGGCGACCCGGCGGAGATCGTGAAGAAGGCGGCCGATGTGGCGAATCTGGCAATGATGGTGGCGGATCGCGGTGGCGCCCTGGATGGGGCCCGCCCTGCGCCGCCGCAGGACTTGCCCGACATCATCGCGGCCGCCATCCACGACTTCCGGGGCGAGGAGGCCCGCGAAGGCCGTGACCCGTTCAACTGGGAGGACAACGAAGCCCTCGCCGACATCGTTGACCGCATGACCCACCAGATCTACGCGGCCATCGGCGGTCGATTGACCGCGCCCGAAGCGCCGCAGGACGTGGAGGCCGTCGCGGACGCGCTGGCCGCCAAGCGGGTGCCGGATATGCACGACATGGTGCAGGCGTTCCATGAGAAGTTCGGCGTGCTGGCGGGGCACGCGCCCGCCGAGCCGCCCATGGACACCCGCCGGCTGCGCCTGGACCTGATCCTCGAGGAGTCCGAGGAACTGGCGACGGCCATGGGGGCGGGTTCCTACCTAGTCAACATGATCCACGAGGCCCGCGTGTGGCTCAGGCATCCGGAGGACGCCCCGTGGGCCGAGCACGGCGACATGCCGCAAATCGCGGACGGCCTCGCGGACCTGGTGTACGTGGTGCTGGGAACCGCCATCAGCTACGGCATCGACCTGCGTCCGGTCTATGAGGCCGTCCACGCCGCCAACATGGCGAAGGTCGGCGGCCCGACGCGCTCCGATGGGAAACTCCTCAAGCCCGAGGGGTGGCAGGCCCCCGACGTTGCCGGCGTCCTGAAGGCGCAGGGATGGGAGGGGTAGGAGTGGCGAGTAAGACGTGGCTGGTCGAGCCCGTGCGCGATCCGTATTACGACCAGTCGGAACTGCCGGGCGAGGTGCGCCCCATCGTCAGGGCGGACACGCGTGCCCAGGCCATCTCCGACTCCGGGTTCCTGGGCCTCTACCGATGGACGGAACTGCGCGCCGTTCGCGCCAAGGAGTTCGATGGCCAGCCCCTCACGCCGCAGACGTTCTTGGAGCACGGCTGGTGCTTCGAGTGCTCGGGGTGTTACGCGCGGTTGACCATCGATGGTCGCGAGGGGGCCGCCGATCCCAAGCCGCCGTTGGTGGTCGGTCAAGACGTGTTCTGCGACGAGGCGTGCCGGGACAAGGCGAGGCAGCGGCACGCGGAGATCGAAGCGGAGAACGCTCGCAGGAAGCGAGACCTGGCTGAGCTTGTTGCGGCGAGGAGCGGTGAGGGGGCCGTCAAACACGGCTACCGGCCGGCCGACTCCGGTACTGTCCCGTAACCCCGTCCTTTAGAGGTTAGTTACTAGCACCAGTGCTCGCACTAGCACAAGCACGGGCTTGGGCTTGCAGGCGCGGCTTCGCCGCGCCTGTGCTTCGCCCCGCCCCGCGTGGAGGTTGGTGATCGTGCGCCGGGCACCACGCCCCCGGCCGATCGTCTTGCTCGGCGAGTTCACCGGCCGGCGTGTGCAGCGCCTCGAGGCCCTCCGGTGGGGCAGGATGTGGATCTCCCGTCAACCCACGCCGTACGACGGTGAGCCATGGGGTGTCGACAACGGGGCGTTCCGCGATTACCTCCGCGGGGTGCCGTTCGATGCGGTCCGCTTTCTGGCTCAGATCGAACGCGCGACCCGCGTCGGAATCCCTTTCCTCGCGGTTGCTCCGGACATCGTCGCCGGTGGCGCCGCCTCGCTGGCCTTCTCGGTGGAGTGGCTTCCCCGCCTGCCGGCGGACTGGCCGTGGTATCTCGCCGTGCAAGACGGCGTGACCCCGGCCGATGTCGCCCCTGTGCTCGGGCGGTTTTCGGGGTTGTTCCTCGGCGGGACGCGCGAGTTCAAGACCGCGACGGCGCGCACATGGTGCGACATGGCACACGCCGCGGGTCGCCGCTTTCATTACGCGCGAGTTGGGACTTTGGACCGGCTACTTCATGCTTGCGGCGTCGGGGCCGACTCTCTGGATTCCGCTTTTCCCATGTGGACCGACGCGAGGTGGCGGACCTTCGAGCGCTGGTGGCGCGACGGCGATCCTCGCCTGGCGCTTGCCCTGGAGGAGCCGTCGGGATAGTGGCCCTGTCTGGGGAATGTGACGGGTTCCGGGGCGGCTGGCATTCCGCGTGAAATGGCTGCCCTCGGCTCCGCGTAGCCTCCGGCCCTGCCGATGAGATGAGGGGGAGGTCCTGTGTTGAGCGTGATTGCCTTACTCGGAGCCGGCGGACTCGACCTCGGAGCCCTGCTGATTCTGGTGGCCGTCTTCTGTGCGGTCGGGGCGTGGTTGAGGTTGCCGGTGGTCCTAGCGGGTCCGACATCGCACAACGGGTGGGAGTTGGCGCCCGGCGACTACCTGGGGTCGCTCTACCTGACGTTGGTGCGCGTGGCCACCGCCGCACTCGTTATCTCCGCGGCCCTGCTCGTCGCCCTGCGATCCTTATGGGGTGTTTGAAAAGACGAGTCGGGCGCCTTCGCCGGCATTGCCGGCTATCCGCCACCCACTGGCGCCGGCCGAGCCCGACGTCTCGGCTTCGGCGCCTGGCGCTTCGCGCCACCGCGGGTACCCGGCGGGGCGCACCTGGTGCGCAGCCTCCACTTCTCCCGTTGTGTGACCGCCCGCTGGCCTCCCTATTGTGGTGCCCCTGGGGCCCGGCGGCGCAAGGGACGGCCTGCGGCCTCTGTCGCCCTTGCTCCACCACCCTCGGGGCACCCCTTCGCCACCGGCGCGGGCTTGTAGCCCGGCCGGAAGGATGGTCTCCATGGTGCGCCCGCTGAGCCTCTTCGACGCCCCTGCCCAGGCTGCCGCGGTCCGGGAAAGCACGTCCGAGTACCCGTGCTGGGTCCGCGTGGAGCTGGTCCGGGAGGCCGCGGCCGCTTACCGCCCGCAGATGCATAGCCCAGAGGACGTTGCCGCGTTTCTCCGCCCGATCCTCGCCCGCGAGCCACGCGAAGTCTTCGTGGTCATCTGCCTGGACGCCAAGCACCGCGTCCTGGCATTGCACCGGCTGGCCTACGGGACCGTGGACAGTGTCCCCGTGGATGTACGGGCCGTCTTCCAACTGGCGTTGCTGGCGAACGCGGTCGCCATCCTGGTGGCGCACAACCACCCCAGTGGCGACCCGACACCCAGCCCGCAGGACTTCGCGGTTACCGAGCGCCTCCGCGGGGCGGGGCGCGTGTTGGACATCGAGGTCCTGGACCACCTGGTGCTCGGCGACGAGCAGTGCGTCTCGGCGATACACGGCAAGGTGGACGGTGCCGCGGAGGAGGTCCCTGCCGGGCCCCAGAAGAGGCGGCGGAAGCCATGAGCCGCCCCTCGGGCCTCCGTCTTACGCGCGCCCCCTGCGCCGCCAGGGTTCGGCTGCGCCATATCCTCGCCGGCATACGCCGGCTCCGGTAATGCTCGCCCCGCTTCGCGGCCCCGGCGCCGCAGCGCCAGCGCGTCTTTCTCCGGCCGCGAGGGGCGGCGCGAGACGCGGCCCCCGCGGAAGGGGTGCCGCGCATGCCGGATTGCTACGACGCGACCATCGAGTTCCCGGAGGGGGTGCTCATACCATCGGAGTTGGACGACCTTCTCCCCGGGGAATGCACGGCCCCGGAGACCCTTCCCGGTGGTGTCATCCGTGTACAGGGGTATGTTGCGTGGGGTCAGTTCGAGGAGCTGGAGGCTCGGCTCAAGGCGCTGGACGTGCCTTTTGATCGTGAGACCGGCGGGGACCACCAGTACATGCCCTTTGTCCTGCGGTGGCGCCCGGGCGCCGGTGAGTGGACCGCCGAGATGGATACTGCAGGCACCCTGGTGGTCAGCCTGCAGGCGGTGATCGAGGCGGCAAAGGCGGGGCCGGATGCGGTGGCCCAACTCATCGCCCGGTACCAGGAACCGGGCCCCCTGCGGGAGTGGATCCGTGCGCACGAGTGGCGGAGGGTAGCGCGGGGTTAGACGCGCGGCGGTGGGGCCGGGGCTCCCTCCCCGGTCCCACCGCCTGTGCTCCCCTGCTAAGACCCTGCCGGGAGGCCCCGGGGGCACCGCCCCCGCACCTCCCGGACCCTCCCCCACCCTGGGCACACGCCAGAGGGGGCCAGCCCCCTCTCCGACACCCCCAGTGGCCGGAGGCGCCGGGCGCGCCGGGGCTCTACCCCGTGCAGCGCTCCCGGCTCGGGATCTTTTGGGCGCGCCTCGGCCTCCCAGTCTACTCGCCGGCGCTTTTTGCGCCCGCCAGGGTGCGGCTGCGCCATATCCTCGCCGGCTGCGCCGTCTCCGGTAATGCTCGCCCGGCTCCGCCGCCCTGGCGGCGCCGCGCCGACTCGTCTGACTGCGGCTGTGAGGCGCGCCTCAAAAATGCGCCTCCCTGGAGGGGTCAGCGGTGGCGGGCGAGAGCCAGAACAAGGCGGCGGAACTTCTGCGGCAACTGGAGCAAGGGGTACGGCAGGTCATGTCGTCTGAGGGCTGGGCGCGGTATCTGCAGACGCAGGCGCGCTTCAGGCGCTATTCCATGCTTAATTGCCTCGCCATTATCATCCAGCGCCCGACCGCAACCCGGTGTGCCGGCATCCGCACGTGGAACGCGCTCGGCCGGCGGGTGAAGCGCGGCGAGAAGGACATCGCCATTCTCGCGCCGATTTCTGTCCGCGCCACCAAGGACGACGCCGGCCACGAGGAGACCGACGAAACGGAAGCGCCGCGCGTGACCCGCTTTCGCGTGCTCCACGTGTGGGATCTTGAGCAGACCGAGGGCCAACCTCTCGTCCAGTCCCCCGCGCAGCGCTTGGCGACGAGCACCGAGGCGGGCCGGGAGCTTTACGGCGCCTTGCTTCGCATCGCTCGCGAGGACGGGTTCGCCGTTGTGCCCGACGCGGAGCTCCGCCCCGGAGTCAACGGGGAAGCCGATTTGGTGGCGCGGTCGATTCGCTTGGCGGCCGGGCTGTCCGAGGACCACCGGGCCCGGACCCTGGCCCACGATCCGTTGACCGCACGAAACACTTCTTTGACCGCGGCGGCCTGCCCCGAAGGGATTGCCCCTTCGGTAAGGGAACCCCGGCGCCCGTCCGGGCGTGTCGGGCGCGGTCGATTAATGCCGTGTCGGAGGGTGTGGGTGTGAGAACCGTCACCAACCTGGTCGTGGCAAACATCGGTGAGGTGCGTTCCAGTTCCGATGTCACCGGGGTCGTCCTTGTCGACGAGAACGGCGCGGAGGTTTTGCCGGTCAGCCAATACCTGCAATCTCTGCTCGCCGGGGGTGCGAGCACGGCCAGCGCGCGGTCCTACGCCATCGCCCTGCTTCGGTGGTGGAGATTCCTGGCCGCTGTCGACGTTACGTGGGACCACGCATCCCAGGCTCATGTGCGTGACTTCGTCCTCTGGATGCGCTTTACGACGAAGCCGGCCAAGACGAACGTCGACAAGCCTGGGGCAGCGGCACTTGGGCGTCCTGCATCCACGTCGGGTACCGGCTACGCCCCCACAACGATCAATCACAACTTGGCGGTACTGCGCGGCTTCTACGACGATCGGATTGCTGCCGGATGCGGCCTGGCGCGGAACCCGGTCCCTGAAGCGATGGGGCGAGGTGGGGACAGGCCCCACGCTCATCACAACCCGATGCGCATGCCAGAGGTCCACCGCCGGGCCGCCCTGCGCCAGACGGTGCCGGTCCGGCTCCCTCGCGGTCTGCCGGACCGGTTGTTCGACGCCCTGTTCGCCGCGATGACCTCGGACCGGGACCGGGCCCTGCTTGCTTTCTATGTCAGCACCGGAGCCCGGGCTAGTGAACTCCTGGGGGTGACCACGGATCGGGTTGACGTTGGACGCCAGGTGATCGGCGTACATCGGAAGGGCAGTGGGCGGTTGCAGTGGCTGCCGGCGTCCGCCGATGCCTTTGTGTGGCTCCGCCTCTACCAGCAGTCCCAAGCCAGGCCCGCCGGAGAATCCTCTCTATGGCTTACCCGGCGGGCACCGCATCGGCCGCTCACATACAGCGCCATGCGTCGGGTGCTCCAGCGGGCAAACGACCAACTCAGCACGCGCTGGACACTACACGACCTCCGCCACACTGCTGCCCACCGCATGGTCCGAGACCCGCACCTCTCGCTAACGGATGTGCAATGGGTGTTGGGGCATGCCCACCTCACGACCACCCAAATCTATCTTCAACCCCGCGAGGAAGAGGTTATCGCCCGAGTGCACGATTATCACCAGCACCAAGCCCGGCGCCAGGCCGCCGCCGCGCCGCCGCCGGCAGGCGGGTACCGGCCGGAAGTGCTTGAGACCCTCTTCGGGGCCGGTCGGCATGGCCGGTGATCCGACCATGGGCCACATAGAGACGCACGCTGACACCGTTCCTGGCCGCCGACGTCCGCTTTCTCGGCGATCAGCGCCACCGATGAGCCTTGCCCCACATGACTTCCGCACCCCGGCCCTGACGACCCCGATCATCGAACGATCCACAACATGGACCGAGACCGCCATGGGCCGTCAGGAGACGCTGGATCGGCTCAAAATGCTCATGGCCGGGAGCACCGTCAAGGAACTCGCGCGCTGGACGCGGTTGGTCGACCTCCTGCTGAACCGGCTCGAAACCTTCCCAGGTGCTACTTGGCAGCAGCGTTGGCTGGCAAGTGGCGCCAATGAAGCCGGACGCGCCTCGGCCGAGAGGGTCTTTGGGCCCGAAATTACGGAGTCCGCGGACCGTGGGGAACTTACCGGGTCTGTCGCACGGCTGATCATCCTCGGCGCGGTGCGCCCCAGCTACCACTGGTTGTACCAGTGCCGGTCTGGGCGACTGCTGGAACAATATCGCCAGTTGCACGATGCCGAGGGGTTCGCCGCGCTCGACTCGTTGTGGGATCAGGCCAAGGGAGCCACCATTGCAGACCGTCATGCCGCGTACCACCAACTGACGAGTCCCCCATGCCCCTGCGGGGCGCCACGGAGCATGAAAACGCGGTCGGAGCCGGAATGAGCAAGTTGAGCGCGGGGGCTTGCCCAGGTCGGTTTCCCGATGGCGC
>JAJZMB010000185.1 GCA_021803205.1 Bacillota bacterium
CGATGAGGCGCACAAGGTCAAAAACCGCAAGGCCAAGACGACGGCGGGATTCGGCGCGTGGAAGGGAGCCAAGTACGCCTGGCTCCTCACCGCGACCCCGATGCCCAATGGTCAACCGGAAGAGACGTACACCATGCTGAGTCACGTCATGCCTGGCATTGGCTCCTGGTCTGCCTTCGCGCGCGATCACGCCGTCATGGAGACGGTGCGCACGCCGTTCGGTCATGTGCAGAAGCCCGTGCGGCTGAAGAACGTGGAGGCCCTGCGGCAGAGGATCGCCCGCGCCGTGCAGATCAAGAACATGACCGATCCGGACGTGGGACTGCAACTACCAGACCGGCGGCGCGTTGACGTGTCCCTGGACATGGCCAAGGATCAGCAGAAGATGTACGACGCACTAGCATCGGAGATCGCGCAAGAGGTCGAGGGTATGTCGCCAGATGCTTTCTCTCAGGCCGCGGCAAGCGTGATGGTCAAGCTCAGGCGCCTAGAACAGATTGCCATCGATCCAGACTTGGTGCGGCCGCAGGAGGAGCGCACGGGGGACCTCTCGCCGAAGGAGTCGTGGGCAGTAGATACCATCTCTGAGCACCTGGAAAACCCCGACAACAGGGGCGTCGTCCTGTTCTGTGACATGCGCATGCCGCTG
Organism: Bacillota bacterium; assembly: GCA_021803205.1. Classification (GTDB taxonomy): domain Bacteria; phylum Bacillota; class Sulfobacillia; order RBS10-35; family JAJYVN01; genus JAJZMB01. Next base: position 650 of record JAJZMB010000185.1, read on the forward strand.
GACAAGATTGGCGAATCCCTGCGCAAGCAGGGCATCCCAGTGGCCATGGTGACGGGGAGTCAATCCCCCGCAGAACGGCAGCAGACGGAACGCGACTTCTCGGCCGGCAAGGTCAAGGCGGTTTTGGCCACATCTGCTGCGGAGGAGGGAATGAACCTCCAGCACGGCGGCCACACTCTGATCCACCTAGACGCTCCCTGGGTGCCCAAGAGCGTAACTCAGCGAGAGGGACGCATACATCGCCAGGGGCAGCCGAGTCCATTCACCACGCACTACCACGTCACCGCGAGGCAGAGTGTGGAGTCTCGCAAGCAGGGCGTGATCCACCACAAGGCGCACGACATTGACGCATTGCTCGGTACGCACGGCGCGGAGGATTTGGCCGTCGGGCGGGCGATGAGCCGCACCGAGGTCCTGCGGATGCTGCGCGGGGATGGGGAGGAGGGGACGAAGGCTCGCCAGAAGACGAAGCGGCCCCTGGTCGCGAAGGCCCGCACGCAGGCCCGCCTGCTCTTTCGTCTTCCCCGCCTAAGCGGAGTGGAGGGCGGCGAGGAGATGCAGTCCAGCCGCATCCGCAAGCCCGGGGTCGGGCATCAGACCGGCGGCATCATGGTGTGGTCGAAGAAAACACGCAAGAGCAACCACAGCCCTCTCCCCGCTGGCGAGGATCGTTACACGCAGGCGGGCGCCGTATGGCCGCCATCGGAGCCTATCGAGGAGCAGGAGCCTCTGTTGGTCGTGCGGCGCGAGGGGAACCACATCCGCAAGTACGATCCCGAGACGGGGACGGACCCGCTGCGCAAGAAGTCGCGGCAAGGGATGGGCAAAGGGCTCGGCATCTCCATCCTGGAATCCGAGAGCGCCCGCCACGGCAGGGGCCGCGATACCGGCGGGCGCTTCATCCGCTTCCGGCGATCCCGAGTCGTCCTGGGCCGCGATGCCCGCAGGCGGCCAGGTGGCCGGAAGACGGCAGTGAGCACGCGCCTGAACGGTGAGGAGTACGCCCGTAGCCGCGACAAGCGCGTCGTTCTCCGTCGCTACGGCACCGACCGGCAGGCGCGCGAGCAGGGGATCGGGCCGCGCATGGACCGGGAATCGACGGCGCAACTGCTTCGCCCGCTGTCGGCATCCAAGCGGTACACCCGCAATGCACCGGGGGAGACGGGAACGCCGAAGCCCGTCGGCGCTCCCGCCGTGGAGACGGTCAAGAGCAACCGGACAATCCAGGCCATAGCTGCGTACCGCCGCTTTCTGCGCACGTCCACCAATCCCACGGCCGCACTGCAGCACACGGCCCGAGAATACGGCGCGTGGATCTTCGAGGCCGATTCCGGCCCTGGCCGCGCCTTTTGGGCCGAGGTGATGCGGCGGCGCATGCCGATTCCCCCCGCGTATCAGGAGGTCGTCCATGGCCCCGGCCGCGCCGAGGACGTGTTCTGGCGCGAGGAGCCCGCCTTCGGCAGCATGCAGGGCGGGTCCCTGCACCGCAGCATGTCGATGGCGGAGAAGGCGCGCCCGTCTTACCGCCGCAGACTCGCCCGTGCGAAGGCGAAGCGGAAGCGCATGCAGGAATGGGCCAAGCGGGAGCCGTTGTCCCGCAAGGAGCTCGGCGACGTGTTGGCGCGGTTTGGCCGCGTCGGTTGCACCTTCGCCCGCTTCGGGAGCGGCTTCGTCTGCTACACCCACCGTGCGCGGTCGAAGGCGTACCCGACCATCGCCGCGATGCCGAAGCGCGTCGTCGCCTTCATTGACTCGACGTGCTGACGAAGGAGGTGGTCCCTTGGGCATCCGCGAGTACTTGGGCGGCCCGCCGCGCCCGGTCGGTATCCGCGAGACGCTGGCCCGTATCCCGCCAAGCTCCCTGGGCGAGTACCTAGCCCGGTCCCGACGCACCAACCGCGACCCCGAGGATTGGGGCTTCGAGGACGGGACGGAGCGGCAAACGCAGATAGCCAGTCTGGACTACGCGAATGATATCGTGCATCACGAGCCAGACAACGGCCGCCCGCATACTCCTGGCTACCCAGGGCGGCACAAGCCGGCCAGGGGCTATCCGAAGTCACGGGAACTGCGGCGAGGAAGCCTGCAAAAGTGTCCACGTTGCGGGCATCGCTTCTCCTTGGAGAAGTCGAGTGATCGCCAGCAGGAGGCAGAGGCGTCCGAGGCCCTGCAGGCGTTGCGCAAGGTGCGCGGAGAGCGTGTCCGCAAGTCCTACGACGCCGAGGAGCGCAAGGACGTGCGCCGTAAGAAGACGGAGGAATACGGCCAGGGCGAAGTCTTCGCCGTGCCTTCGCTGCGCAGTTACCCGCTGACCAAGAACGGCAAGCCCAGCCGCGAGCGCGTAAAGGCCGCTTGGGCGTATCTCCATGTCGGCTCTAACCGCGCCAAGATCGGCGAGAAGGCAGCCGACGGCGCCGAGCGCCGCATTCGGGCGTTCGCCAAGCGTTACTTTTCCGGAGTGGAGTTGGAGGGCTAAACGGCGGTCGCTGAGGGGAGGTGGGGCCAACGCAAAGCGTTGTGCTCCAGACTGATCGGGGCGAATACTCCCGATACCACGACTCCCTGCGCATCATCGCCGCCTATCTCGCCTTCACTGGCGCCGAGGCTGGCGATGTCGTCACCATCAACCTCGTGCGGATGGATGGCTACGGCGTGCTGGCGATGCTCACGCAGACCGTCACCTGCACAGCCGGGCAGCCCTCTGCCACCGTCACATTCGACCTGTCGCAGGCTGTGGAGCAGCCGTCGTACCCGAGCCCGGCGTTCGCGGAAATCCCGATCTACCGGGCCGTCGCCGGAGACTATCAGGTGCAGGCCACGGCCACCGGCATGACTGGCACAGCCGCGTCCGCCACTTTCGCGGTGTCCATCATCCCCGTGGACGAGTTGCTAGCGCAGTGGATCAAGGGCGTGCCGCTGCAGGCTCTTGACGTGATCGCGCCGCTGTTTCAGCCGCAGGCGGTCACGGGCGTCACGATCCGTCGCGTCTCCGAAGGCACGACCAGGGGCGTCCACAGCCTGGCGTACACTGCGGGGAGCCCTGGCACGCTGGTCTGGGACGGCGGAACGACCGTTGCGGTGCCGTCGGTGCGCGGGGAGATCGCCCTTATCTCGGCCGATGGCCAATCCTATGTCATGTGTGAGGTGGCGCCGTTCCTGCTGCCCGCATCGTCTGTGAGCGAGAGCATCGTTATCGATGGCGACTCCTTCGACGATGCGGCACTGCGGCGGTACGTCCACTACGCAACCGGGGAACTGGAGAGCGCGTTCTACTTCTTCTTGGAGCCTCGGAACTCCGACACGGACCCGGCCCTGAACGCCACACGCTTCGGCTACTTCGTGGACCGCGCGGAGCAGCCCGTCACCTACAAGCGCCCGCGCGACTTCTCGCACTGGATGAGCTTCCAGTTGCAGCGGCGGCGCATCCTGAAGGTGTACCACCTGGACGGGTGGTTTAACCAGTCGCAGGCCGTGAGCATCGGGCGCGACTGGATCGTGTTCGATGAGGTGACGGGTACGCTGGAGTTGGTGCCAGACAACGGCGCCATCATCTCATGGCAATTCTACGGGGCCGCGATCTTGCAGTATGGAAAGGGCTGCCACGCCCGGCGACGGGCGCGCAAAATCCTCCCTGAAATCGGGGAACACCGAGAACCGGAAACCCCGAGCCAAGCCGCCGCATAGCGGGGCGGGTGTAGAGACTGAGCGGGAGGCCCTGTGCAAGCAGGTGAAGCGACAGTCCGAACTCCGTGGGAACACGGAGAGCGCGGCAGAAATGACCGCGCCCCCATGTATATGGGAGTAACAACCAGTCTTCATCAACTACGACACCATCCCTTCCTTCTGGCACTTCGGAACCGCATCCGGCATCCCCGACCTTCATGGTGATTACGCCGTCCTGCGCGAGGCCATCGCCAAACGGGCCGCGTCGGACATCCTCTCCGCCGCCGGGTTCTCGTACACGGCGGGCGCGGCATCCCGCTCCATCTCCCGTGATGGCATCAGCGACAGCCGGGCGTATGCGGGCAAGCAGGCCGGTGACGCCTTGCGCGGTCAGTACGAAGAGTGGCTGCAACGCATGGTGCCACGCCTCAAGACCAGATACGGCGGAGTCCAGATGGCGGTCGTATGATCCTATGTACACCCGCGAGAGGAGGTGATTCCTTGCCGCTCAGCAAGGCGCAGGTCAGCGCTAACAAGTACGCCCTCGGCATCGCCGAGAAATTCAATATCGCTGAGGTCGTCCAGTCCATACAGAACGGCGAGGTCGGTGGGCAGAACGACGTCCCGGCCTACCAGGGCTTCGCCCCCGGTGCCGTCAATCTGGCGCTGCGCATCGGCACCGTCACAGGCGCCGTGGCGACCGCAGGCACGCCCGTCAACACGGGCGCCGTCGGCTCCGGCATCACCCCCATTGCCAACGCCTACTGGGTCGCTAGTGGCCCCGAGGGCGCGGCCATCGCCTCCTACTCCGGCGGCGCGGACGGCACGTTCTCCGTCAACGCGGCGGCTACGGGCACCGTCACGGTCGCCTTCCTCTACTGAGAAGACGTGAGAGGGATGGGGAGGCGGATCAACCCGTGTGGTATCCCTTGCTGCGCGCAGCCGAAGAATCGCACAAAGGCGAGCGCAAGCGCGTCCTGTACTCGCTCATCTCCGCCGAAGTCCCAGACGCCGTACACGACGTTGTGCGGCAGGACGGGATGGACTGTGGGGAGCTGCTCAAGTCGGGTTACATGTTGGTGCACTTAGGCGGTAACGCCCAAGTGAATCCCCTCTGATATCGGGAAACACCCCAACGCCCAGGAGGATCAATAACGTGAGCATCCCTGTGAGCATCCCTGAGCACGACATTCGGGACAACATGCCACACGTTACGGACCTCCTGCAGCAGTGGGCAATTCCGAGGGAAGGCCCGAAAGGGCCGCCCGTAGAGACTGAGCGAGGGGCCCCGGCCGTTGCCGGGTGAAGCTACAGTCCGAACTCCGTGGGAACACGGAGAGCGCGGCAGAAATGACCGCGCCCGCACCGAAAGGCGCGAGTAACAAACCCGCAACTGGGATCACCTGGATGGCCCCTCAAACCTCATCGGCGAGCCGCTGTCGGTGGACCGCACGGAGTTCGACTCCCCCGAACACGGCCGCGTCCCGGCCACCGAGGCACGGTTCTGGCTCTACGCCGGCCATCCGCAATCGGATGCCGCGTGGTCCCTCTGCCAGGCCCAACAGCATCCCGATGCGCGTAGGCGCCTCGGGACGAGCGTACAGGGGGAAATTCGCGAGCGCCAGGGGCACGAGATTACCAAGTCCCTCATCCGCCACCTGGCCGTCTCCCACCAGCCCCTGATGCCGCTCTCCTTCGTCGCAATCGAGAAGTCCATGCGGGCGGCGATGGCACGCAGCATGGCGGCGTCCCCGGACAGCCCCCTGAATACGCTCAACCTCGACACTGGCGGCATCCTGTACGGCCCCTGCAAGGGAAGCAGGACATGTTACCGCCGCGACTTCACCTTCCGCGGCGGCGCCAAGGGCGCATTGCGCCATCTGGTGGAGTGCCGGGGCATGGCTCCAGATGTCGCCAAGCGCCTCCTGCTCGGACTCCACAAGAGCCTGAGCGTCTAACTCCCTCTTTCGCCACACCCGCAGCACAATCCGAGAGGAGCCTGAGAGCATGCCCAAGCGCATGTCGGCGCTTGACCGCGCCCAGCGCGAGTTGGAGGCGGAACTGCGCGGCAGCGACAGCCAGCCCGCCGTGGAGGAACTGGCCCGGTCCCAGCGCCTGCTGGCCGAGGCCCTGAACAAGTCCAAGCGCCTGCGTCGCGCGGCCGACGAGGCCGAGGACGAGGAAGAGGATGAGGTTTCCGAGCAGCAGGAGGACGACGAGGACGAGGAAGACGAGGAGGAGGACGAGGACCAGGACCCCGACGACCCCGACGAGGGCACGGGCCGGGATGACCTGCGCGGCACTGTCGGGCGCAAGAAGAAGGGGCACGCCGAAAAGTCCCGCCGTCCCGTCCGCAAGTCGCGCCCGAAGTGGGCTGGCAGCGATGAGGACGAGGACGAAGAGGACGACGAGCGCGAGGACGATTTCGAGGACGTGCAGGCCGGCGGCAACGGCGCCTATGCGGGTAAGGGCAAGAAGGGCTATTACCGCAACGAGGACGCCAACCACGAAGAGGACGAGGAAGTCCCGCCAGATGGCCCCGACGTTGCCGACGGTGACGACGAGGATGTCTACACCATCGGCGCCCACAAGGTCCACAGCGAGCGCGCCATGCGCCGCTCCGCCAAGGCCAAGGCGCGTGAGGCCGTCTACCGTTCCTTCTCCCGCGTTCCCGGCGCCGAAGAGGTGGTGGAGGCCGAGCCGTTCCTCGCCAACCTCGTGGACACCACCGCCACCCTGGCCGAGCGCCTGGAGAAGTCGGCCCGGTCGCAGGGCGAGACTCGCGACCTCGTGCGCGCGCTGATCCCCGCCGTCGCCACGCTTTCCAAGGCCGTCGCCAAACTTTCCAGGGACATGGAGCTCGTCAAGTCCCAGCCCGTCACCTCAGGCACGCCATGGGGCATCCCGCTGATGCGTTCGCAGAGCGCCAAGGGCAAGAAGGGGGCCCCCCTCGCCAAGAGCCGGGGGGAGATCCTGTCCAACGCCGAGGGCCTGATGCGTTCCGGGCAGATGGATTCGCGCACCTACCAGGCCCTCGGCGGCGCCATCACCGTCGAGGACATGTCCGAGCTTCTCACGCCTGACCAGCGCCGCGCACTGGGCTTCGGGGGGGTGGCGTAATTGGCCGCAGGAGTCATCATGCAGACCGCGGGCACTCGAACCCCGCGTCTCGCCGAGCGCATGGCCGGTGCCCCGCAGCCGTCCGCGTTGTTGAGCCCAGAATGGCTCGAAATCCCGCATGAGCAGCGCACCGGACTCTCATACGAATCGATGATTAAGTCCTATCGCCCGAGCATCGACAACCAGACCATCACCCCCGGCGCCCGGCTCCTGTCCGGGGATGAGGCCGCGTTTCAGCGCAATATGACGAATCCGCATGCGGGCACCTACGTCCAGATGTTCGGCAAGTCGTACTCGCTGGTCCGGCAGTCGTTCCTCAACGGCCGCGCCCTGGACTTCGAGCGCGCCCTGGCCTCTACGAACCTCGGCGCCGGATACGCGGACGGCACCGCCCTCGCAACGTTGAACCTGGATACGACCATGACTTCCGTGCTGTACGACAACCAGCACTTGGTCATGTGGAACTGGCTCAACCGCGTGCCGAGCATCAATCCCCTGTACCAGTGGACCGAGCGCGACCAGTACGGCTCGATCCGCGGCGGTTTCGGTTTTGCGCAGGGCGGCGTGCCGAAGACGGGCGTTGCCGCGTGGACCCGCAATCAGGCGCAGGTGTGCTTCTTCGGTGTCCGGCGCGGCATCACCGACGTTGAGGCCCAGTCGGGCCTGCTCGGTGGCGTCATGGTCGATCCCGTGCAGGAAGAGGACCGCGACGGGGCGTTCCAGGTCCTCGGCCGCGCGGAACTCAACTTCACTTGGGGGGACCCGCTGGTCACGGACAATTTTGGCAACACGGTCAACTACCCCGGCACCTACATGCAGATGACGGACATGACCGGGGCCTATGCCTACGGGCGCGCGGCGCTCGGCTCCAACGTCCTTGACCTGCAGGGCCGCTATCTCAACTTCACCGACTTGAACTCCATCAGCGCCACGCTGTACCAGCAGGGTAAGTTGGGGTCTTTCGCCAACCTCCGCATGTTCGCCCCGCCCTCCGTCCTGGAGGACCTGAGCAATCTGCGGAACTACGTCGAACGCCGCGTCCTGCAGCCGGAGATCCCGGCGGGCCGGACGGGCATCGGTTTCACGACTGGCACCCCGCTCCCTGGGCACAGCACGAACTTCGGCGTCATCCCGTTTACTGCGTCCATCTTCCTTGACGAGGTGCCCAACGGGCAGCCGATCCTCTACGGCGACCCCGAAGCAGAGTCCCCGGCCATCCCGTCCTGCACGGTGGCGGCCGGAGCCCCGACCGGCGGTGTCACGTCGTACTTCCTGGCGGAGAACGGCATCGGAGAGTCGGACGCGGGGACCTACTCCTTCTGGGTGTCGGCGGTCAACGACTCCGGCGAGAGCTTCGTCTCGGGCATGACAGTCAACAGCTCCGGCGAGGCCACGGGCGTGGCGACCCCGGAGTCTGTCGCAGTTGCCGTTGGTCAGGTGGTCACCGTGACCATCACCCCCGGCGCGTCCAACGGCCAGCCGGTGACGCAGTTCCGCATCTACCGGGGCACAAGCGACAACGTGGCCGACCCATCGACCACGCTTATCGGTCATATCGCGGTGTCCCCGGTCAACACGCCCGCGTCTGTCGCCTTCACGGACAACAACAGCCGCCGCTCCGGGACCAAGATCGCCATCCTCATGGAGCGCACGCCGAACAACACGGCCATCGCGCAGATGGCGCCGCTCACCAAGTATCCGCTCGCCATCACCCAGACGAAGGTGGAGTGGCTCCTGCTCCTCTACCACGTCCTGGTGATCAAGGCCCGCCAGCGGTGCTACCTGATAAAGAACATCGGGTCGTTCGACCCGAGCGTCTAACCCGCAGGCCCGCAAAGGAGAGCGCACCATGCGGCTGCACGCCCCGCGGCATGCGGGCCGGGCCCTGGCCTACTGCGTCCCCGGCGCGGACCCCGGCCGTGTCGTCTTCGATGCGTCCGGGCATGTCGAGGTGGATGAGAAGGCCGGCCATCACCTCATCGCCCACGGCGGCGGCCTGATCTGGGCCGCCGCGCCCGAAGTCCCCACGCAGCAGCCCATCCTTCCCGCCGAATCCTCCGCGTCAGAAGGGGAATCTCCGGAAGAGGCGGACGGCGGGGAAGAGGCGGACGGCGCGCCCCCAGAGGGCGCTGGCAGGCGCCGTCGTCGCCGGCAATCTTTGTAACGCGCTAGCACACCGGAGGTGGCGGCATGTCCCTGCAATCGTCCACTCGCTCCATCACCGATATCACGGCACGCGCCTTCGGTGCTATGCTCCCTCAACGCTCCATCCTGGCGACCGACGCCACGGGGACTGGCGTGCAGTCCGCGACTGGGGAGGGGGGTGAGCCGCGCCCTGGCGGACTGCACTACCCAGGCGCACGGACCCTGCACACGGTGAATCTCGCCGGCACATTCTCTGCTACGGCGCAGGTGGAGGGGTCACAGGACAACCAGACCTTCTCCGCCCTCACCCCGACGTTCATCCTTGCGGGGACCGCCTCGGGCGCATCGCTGACGGCGGCTGGCGTCTATGCCTACCAGGGCTCCTACCGCAGCCTTCGGCTCAACATTACGGCCTACACGTCGGGGGCGCTCTCCTCAGACATCGAATCGGCAAAGGGGTAAAGGACATGTCCGAAGACGCCAAGGCCTCCGACGCAGCCGAGGTGGATGCCGCGCTCGACTCGGGCGGCACGCACACGGATGATCCTGCCGCCGCGAAGATGGCGTGGCAGAATCTGCGCCAGCGGTGGGCCAATACGCTCACGCAGGTCCGCGCGGAATTCCGCGTGGCGGAACTCCTGGCCGATGATGCGACCAAGAAGGCGGCGCGCGACGTGGCCGGGAAAGCCATCAAGGCCATCGCCTTCATCGATGACGAACTGAAGAAACTCTGAGGAGGGATGTGCCCGGTGTGGAACACGCGCTTCCCGCCGGGTGACTTCGCCGAATTCTTCCGCCGGCACGCCGAGCGTGTCCTCTGGTATCAGGCGGTCCCTTGCCCCTGTGGCAACCAGCCGGGCGGCCCAAGCAACGTCAACTGCGTCCTCTGCGGGGGATTGGGGCGGTTCTACCCCAACCCGCCCGGCACGACCCGCGCGGCATTGACGCAAGTGCGGCAGCAGCAGGTGCTAGAGGCCATCGGTGAGGTGTTCCCCGGCGACCTCGTGGCGGACCAGCCGCCGGGGGCTGTGCAATTCGCCCCGCTGGACATCATCCTGCCGACGTGGGTCCGGGGCGAGCCTTACGAAGGAGACGAGATTTCGCGCGGCGCCACCTCCACCGACGCCCTGACCTACCGGGCGCAATCCGTCGCCTTCTGCGGCACGGTCAACCGCATCACTGGCGCCATCACCGCCTACCGCGAAGGAACGGACTTCTCCGTCTCAGGAAAGGTCATCACGTGGCTGTCTGGGGGCAACGCCCCGCCTTTCGGCATGCTCTATGCCATCCGCTACGACGCGCAGTTTGAGTGGAGCCCATATCTCCCCGGACAGGTACGGTACGAGAACGGCACCAATCTCGGGCAGAGAACCATCCTCCGCAAGCGCCACCTCGTACTGCGCAATCTCAGCGCACTGGCGGCGTCTGGCTGATGTTCGGCGTGGAGTTCGACCTGAGAGATTTGGACAGGGCGTTCTCGCCCCTTTTCGCCCCCTCCTACCGCGAGGTAGGCAAGGGCATGGACGAGTCCGGGGCCATCGCCGCGAACACCTGGGAGTCCGCCGCGTCCGGAGTGCGCCTGCCGGGCATGACGCGCACTGTTAACTGGCCGGGGTATGCCCGCACTGTGGAGCATCACCTGCGCGGGGAACTGGAAGTCGTCGTCGCGGGAAATCAGGGCATGACGGAGAAGGCCACGTCCGAGCGGCCGGCCAGGGAGAGGAAGCCTACCATCCTCAACGGCCCGCATTCCCGCCCCACGCGGGACGGCAGCCGGTACAACCGCATTCCCTTCCGCCACAACGCCGAGAGCGTGTCCGATGCCGCGATGATGGCCCTTATCGCCAACGCGCGCAATTTCCGCACCAACCTCGGGCAGCGCAGCAAACTCAACATTCCGGTCGCGCCGGGACATTACACGTGGACGACCGGGCCCGAGTCGGGCATCCGCATGACCGATGGCGGACCCATGACATGGCGCACAGTCAGTAGCGGCAGCGATCCAGCCTCGTGGTGGTATCCCGCGCTCCCTGCGAATCCCCTCGTCTCCTCCGTCTGGGAGCAGGTGAAGGACGAGATCGCGGAACCCATCTTCCGCGCCTGGCTTCGCGCCTTCGGGCTCGACTGAGGAGGACTCATCATGCTCGCCATCCCGGACAAGGCCATCGTCGCGGCCGTGTCCTCAGCCTTCGACGCCTTCCGGGCTAACACGACCTCCCTTGTGCCGCAGATTTTCGCCCAGGAGAACAGCGCCAATCAGTCCGAGATCACGCAATGGTGGGCGACCTTGAGCAACGTCGTTCCCGTCATCGTCGGCTACCCGCTGCAGCAGGTGACGGCCCCCATCGTCGCGGTGACGATGGAGCCGGAACAGGAGATCGCGCCGAAGCAGTCCATCGGCAGCCAGTCCGGCGTGGTCATCGGGGCCACCGGGGAGGAAGGAAACGCGACCTACTTCCGGGGGCAGTACAACGTCCACGCCATGGGCATCAATCAGAATTGGGTGCTGTGGCTGCAGGCCTTGGTCCGGTGGGCGCTCCTCTACCAGCGCCGCAACCTGCAGCAGATGCCGCCGACTGGGGCCGGGCTGATGCGGCAGGTGCTGTCTTCCTCTGGGTTCATTCCCGTCCCCGACAGCCTGCGCGATTCCGTTTACCCCTTTCAGCGCATCGTGTCTCTCTCCGCCGACCGTCTGGATACTTGGGCGGGCGTGGCTTCCTCCGTCGTGTCCACAACCTCCGCCGTGCTGGAGGTGTCCAATGCCACCCCGTAAAGCCACCCTGCAGCCCACTCCGGCCGCCGAGCCGTCCGAACCGCTCGACCGCTTCCTTGACCGCAAAGGCAAGCCCGTGGAACTGATCTCCGCCTTCGGGGCGTATGCCATGCGCAAGGGATGGCACCGCGCCACGCCAGCGCAGTGGGAGCAGCGCCTCGCCGACTTCGCCACCGCCACCCCCTGAGTCCCTCTGAAAGCGAGGTGCAACAGTGCCCTACTTCAACGGGCAGTATGTCGTCACGCCTTCCCCCATCGTCACCGTGAACGACAACGCCTTGTCCGCCCCCTCGGCAACGCCAGGATTGGGGCTTCTGGTGATTGGCCCCTGCACGGACGGGGAGCCGAACACGCCGCTCGTCCTGTCGTCTCCGGCGCAGGCGGTGCAAGCCTTGAAAGGCGGCGACGGTCTGCAGGCGGCCCTCTTGGCGTTCACGCCGGGCGGCTCCCAGAAGGGCCCCGGTTCCGTGACGCTCATCCGGCCAGAGATCGCCACGCAGGCGACCTCGGAAATCAAGAACAGCGGCGCTACCGCGACGGAGATCAGCCTGACCACGACCTCCTATGGCACGCTCGCGAACCGCTCGTATTGGTCGGTACAGGCCGGGTCCACATCCGGCTATCTCGTCACCCTCGGCAGTGACTTCGTCGGCCCAGGCGGGCAGACGTACTCCGAAGCCTCCCTGGACAACATCGCCCTTACGCCGCTGACCATCTACTACTCCGGCACCGGGACATCTCCGACGCTCACCGTGACGGACGCAGAACTGACCGTAGCGGCCACGACCTCCGACACGGGCGGAACCGTGGCCTTCACGCCCACTATGACGGTGCAGCAGTTGGTCAACGCCATCAACCAGTTTCCCGGCTGGGTGGCCGTTGTCACCGATCCCAACCCGAGCGACCTCGTGGCGCCCGGCACGACGACCCTCCCTGCCCTCCTCGACAACGTGTCCGCCGTCGCCGTCTCCACGGCCTCGGCCGCGCCAACCGCCGTCACGGCGAACATCGCGGCAGTCGTGAACTGGATCAACGGTACAGGTGCCTACTTCGCGGCCACCCGCGCGGCAAACGCGACTTCTCTCGCCACGTCTTCGACCCTCACCTACGCCACCGGAGGCACGACGCCCATTGCCAGCAACAGTAACTGGCAGAACGCTTACACCACAGCGCAGGGGGTTCCGGGGATCAGCCTCGTCACCCCGGCCATCGGCTCGGCCTCCATCTGGGCAATGAACGATGCCCACTGTAGGTACATGAGCAGCATCGGGCAGGCGCGGCGGGGCTATGTCGGGGACATCCTCGGCCAGACGCTGGCGGATGAAGTCTCGGCGGCCCTGGCGCTCAACAGCAACCGCACATCGCTCGTGTGGCCCGGCTCCAAGGGGACCGACTACAACGGCAACGCCAAGACCTTCGCGCCCTACCTCGTCGCCGCACAGGTGGCGGGGGCACGGGCGGGCGCGGCGCTGACCGCCCCCCTCACACAGCAGGCCATCGGCAGTAGCGGGCTGGAGTTGGTCCTCTCCCCCGCGCAGGTGGCAGCAGCCAACGCGGCGGGCATCGCCTGCCTCATGACGGATGAGAACGGCATCGTCGTTCTCTCCTGGGACCGCACGACATGGCTGCAGAATGGCAACTACGATCGCGTGGAGAACCTCACCGGCCTCGCCACTGACACCCTGCAGGCCGACCTCACGGCGGTCCTGCGCACCTTCATCGGTTTCCCGATCACCGCCCGGCTCCTGGGGCATGCGAGCAACGCCCTCTTTTCCCGCCTCAACTACTGGTTCCAGCAGGGGCTTATCACCGTGCGTCCCAAGCCGGTGGACATCTCGCTCTCTGCATCCGGCAACGCCATCACCGGCTCCGTCCAGGCGGCCCTGGAGGTGCCTGGCAATTACTTCGCCATCACGCTCTACGCTTCGACGTTCTATGGCGTGGCATAAGGGGAGGTGGTTCAGGTGCCAGCAGACCCGACGCTTGTGCCCGTGTATACGGGCAACGACGTGTTCATCCAGGTCTCGGACTCCAGCGGCAACCCCGTCAACATCGCGCTGTGCCAAACCCTGACCATCTCCCGCATGGTCAATCGCCGCCCGGTATACCAGGTGAACACCCCCTACTGGGTGGACAATCCCGTGACGCAGGTGGGCGTGACCGTCTCCGTGACGGCCATGGTCGCCATCTCTGGCGGTTATCCCACCTTGGGGCTCGCCCCCGGCTCCTCGCTCACCGAAGCGCTGACGCTGCCGTTTCAAACCTTCTCCGTCGTGGACCAGGACGGCAACACAGTGGCGCACGTCATCAACGCTGCCTTTCAGCAAGACAGCGCGGAGCTCGTTGCCAACGACCCGCTCACGTACAACGGCCAGTGGTCCGCCCAGGACGCCCAACTGCGGTAGTAAGGGGACAACGCCATGCCCGATGCGCTTTCTGCGGCCCTCGAACACACCGTGGAGCACGGGGGCCACAGCTACCGCTTCCGCCGTCCCGCCGCAAAACAGATGATCGCCGCCGACGTGCTGGCGGCGGGCTACCGGGGCGGCATGCCAATCACGTCGCTGACCTACTCCCTCGCGCTCTCCGAGGCGCGGGCCTCTTGCAACGCATACTGTGTTGATCCACGCACCGTCGCCAACGACGGCGCCTTCGACTTCGGCGACTTGGACGATGTTGCGCTCATCGCTGTCTACAACGAGGTATCCAGATGGCTCGAATCCTTTCGTGTCGGAGTGGAAAAGCCGTAAGGAGGACTGGGCGAACGACGCCGCCCAGTCCTACGAATACTGGTATCGCCAGCGGTGGAACATCCCCCGCCATGACCCCCGGCTGGAAGGCATGACGCCAGAGGAGTTCGAGTTCGAGTTCCTGACCGCCGAGGCGTACGCCGACATGATCGACCGTGCGCAGAAGGGCAAGCCGCGCCGGGGGAAGCCCTCCGAGGCATGGCTGAAACGCGCCAAGGAGATAGCGGCCGAGCAGAGCGCGCGGCAGGCACAGCCTCCTCCCGCCGACATGGAGGACGTGGACCCAGAGAAAGCTTTGGGGGGGGCGGCGGATGGCTGACGAACGTGAAATCAGGATCAAAACTTCCGCCGACCTCTCGGGCCTGAAGGCCCTGCACGCTGAACTGGACGCCATCCACCTCCTAGTGAAGGATATTTCCAAAGCGTCCCCTGGGGGCCCCGCCGCGATGCAGGCGGCGGCACAGACCTCCGCGGCGCAGCACAACACCGCCTTCCAGCAGGCACGCGCGGCGGCGGCGCAGCAGACCGTCGGCGCCCGCGCGACGGGGCAGCAGTGGCATCAGCAGGGCACGGCCGGTGGCATGCCTTCCGGCCAGCAGGTAGGCCAGTGGTTCGTTGACAACTGGCCGCAGGCCGAACCCCTGATCCAAGCGGCCTTGCAGTCCGCGCCCGGACTCGGCCCCACGCCGATGCAGGCGCGGCACATGCAGGCCCCCACGCCGATGCAGCGGGCCCAGGCGCGGGCGACCACTCCGGCGATGTCTGCGTCGGCACCCAACATGACCCGTGCGTCGGCAAGGCGCCGCCTCGCCGCGCTACAGACGCAGAAGCAGAAGTTGCAGGAAGAGCTGAGCGTCGGCCTCGATCTCCCCGCCATCAACGCGCAGAATAAGGCGGAGATGGCGAAGATCGATGCGGAGATCGCCAGTCTGACGCAGCCGACGTTGCCGACTGTAGGTGCGGGTTCCTCATCTCCCTTTGGTCGCCTCGGCGCTGCGGTAGGCGGCCTCGCCACGGGCGATGTGATCGGCGCCATGGGTGCGGCAGCAGGTGCGCTACCAATAGCATTGCCGATTGCCGCCGCAGTAGGCATAGGCAGCGAAGTGATCGGATCGGGCTTCAAGACCTATCAGACCCAGGGATACGCACTCTCTCAGCTCGCGCATCAGGCGGGCACGGCCGGACAGGCTTTGAGCAGTTTCGTCTCGGCTATCCAGACCCCCGCCGTCCGCCTTGGGTATTCACTCACCGACGCGGCAAACGCTGCCTCTGCCGTCTCCGCAGGGCTCGGCTTTGTCGGCACCAAGAACCTGGCAAGCGCGACTGGGACTGCCTTGGGCCTCGCGCGGAACTTCGGCCTATCCCCGACCTCCACGGCTCAGGCGTTCGGCGTAGCCGCACAGATGGGCGTCATGGGCGCGGCGGGATCGGGCCAGGTCTACCAGATGAGTGCGCAGCAATTCGCGGCGGTCATCGCCTCGGGTGTCGCCCAGGGGAACATGACCGGCCGCGCCGGTGAGTACATGGCGGGGCTCCTCACCGTCCTGCAGCAGATTTCCTCCCGCAACGTCACCGCGCCGTCCGTGTCGTCGCTGAACAGCATCTACGCGCAGATGAACGCCACGGGACTGCCGGGGCTCCGGGGCACGGCCGGGGCGAACCTCCTTGGGCAGGTCGCGCAGGGCCTCGCCAACCCCGGCGGCGGCTCGGCCGGCTCTCTCCTGCAGTTGATGGCCATGGGCGACGGGATGTCGCTCGGGCAGTACATGGTGGCGCAGTCGCAGGGGCCTGGGTTCGTCCTGCCAAGCGGACAGACCAGCATGCAGGCGGTCCTCTCAGGGCTGTCCAAGTTCACGGGCCCCGCGTCGTGGGTAACAGTGAAACAACCTGGCCATGCGTCTGTCGTAGAGCCCGGCAAAGGCCCCGGCGGGCAGGCGGCCACGCTGCAGATGATGGCGCTACAGCAGATGTGGGGCGTCTCTCCGACACAGGCGGAGGCGCTCCTGCAGGTCTACACTGGCAAGAGCGGGCAGGAACTGGTGAAGGCCCAGCAGGCCACCACGCGCGCCCAAATTTCCAAAGTGGCGGAGTGGCACAATGCGCATCTGCTCCCTGGTCAGAAGCCCATCATGCCCACGAAGAACGAGTCGCTGCAGCAGGCACAGTCGCAACTGATCTCGGCAATGACTGGGACCGCTGGCATGACCAGCGTGGAAAAGATGAGATCGGCTAGCGAGGACTTGACCAAGAATTTTGAACTGCTCACAGCCGATCTCACTCCACTCGCGCGTGTGATAGTGCAGGTGACCGCAAACCTGGTCGGCTTCGCCGACGATGCCCTCGCGTTGTTGACAGGGAAGAAAATGCCCATGTCGCTGAAGCCGGCCCACAATGCAACCTCCGCCGCCGGAGGCACACAGGGTTGGGCGCAGTGGGCGGCCACACCGTCCACTTACACCACGCCGTCCACGTACACCTTGCCGTCGCCCAATTATAGCGTGGCGAAGATGATTGCCGCGCAGGCTCTAGCCCAGGGGATTCCGCCGCAACTGCTCGCCGGGTTGGTGATGCAGGAAAGTCGCGGTCACCAGAATGCCGTATCCACGGCAGGCGCCATCGGGCTAACGCAATTGATGCCAGGCACGGCGGCCGGGCTTGGGGTGAACCCAAACAACCCACAGCAGAACCTGGCGGGCGGCGCGGCCTATCTCGCGCAGCAGTACGCCAGCTTCCACAGCATTCGTCTGGCGCTCGCGGCATACAATGCCGGCCCCAGTGAGGTGGCGAAAAAACTCGCGAAGCACCACGCCGCGACCTACGGACAAATCGCCCCGTACCTGCCGAACCAGACACAGACATACGTCTCCGAAATCTCAGCCTCTGAGGGGTCGAGCCAAATGCAGGCATTTGCCAACATGATGGCCCAGGCCCTCGCCAATGGTGTCCTGAAAGTCCAGGTTGTCAGTGCAGCGCCGAGCCCGAACAGGGGACAAGGGTGACCTCTAGGCGACGGTTATGGCCTTTATGTATGGAGATGTGGAATATATCCCCTTGGCCGCAATGTAAGGGGTGCCGTTGGCCCCTTTCAGCAGTCCCCCGATGATTTCCGCGCGATGCCCGTCGATGTTCAAAAGCAGGAGAGAAAGGGCGCGCGATGTAGGCCCAGGAATCATGACCGGCAGGGGCGGAGACGATCCTAGCAAACTAGCGACAAGAACGAGGTTGGCATCGGAAGAGCAGCCGAACGTACTCTCTTCGCGTTTGGGTCCCAAAAAATACCCCACCGTCCCCACGGCGACGGCGGGCTGATTGAACGCTGGATTATGCAATACTGCGTCAACCGACGCGGCCTCGGCCCACGGAACCGCCGCGAATCCGGCAGGAGCAATAACCGCAGAAGCGTGAACAGGGCAGGAAACGCTAGGAGGGCTCGCGACCGAGGATGACGAGGAGCCGACCTGAGCAATCGATGGTGAGGATGAGGGGGCGCCGGCCTCGTAGCGGGCGTGGCACAGACGCTCGGTCTGGGTCATCGGGAGCAGCAATCCGCTGCCAACAGCAGCCGTATACTTTCCCGATGCAACCTCGACCGCAATCCCTCCGTTCTGCCCGGCGTCATATTGAGCATTGCCCCACTGCAAGTCGCCCTGAAAGCGATGATGCGGGCTCACTACAAAGGCGAACGACATACCACCGAGTTGGTAAACGTATGTTGCATCTCCAGGGACAGCGACGGCGAGGCTGCCGCTTCCATATGAATTGAGGAGAATCCGCGCCGACTTGGCGCTGTCGTTTGCCTGGTTGAGGGTTGTGCAAGTAAGGGCGTTCATGGCAGAGTCCAAGGATTCTGTCCTTCCGGAACCGCCCGGAGCCACCGGGGGCGCGGCGCTTAAAACCCAGTATGCGGGCAACGGCGGTTTGCTGAGTGTGGCCAGGTTGGTTGCAGTGCTGGAACGGGAGCCGGATATAGGAGGAGCGGAGACGGAGGACGGGGCGCTGGACGAGGCATGACTGATGTTGCTGGCGGAATGTGCGACTCCCGACGCATGCGTAGCGATGCTTGACGCCGCCGACGCCTGCGACACGAGCGGCACAGCAACCGCCCCACATCCCGCCAACAGCACCGCCGCAACCGCAGCCGCCGTCACTCGCGCGTCCATCCCCATTCCCCCCGCCGCTCGATCGTCTCCGCCTCGGACCCCAAAAAATGCACGCCATCCTTATCGACGCGGAACCGGAACGTCGCGACCCCGACCTGCCGTGGCGTGAACTGCAGCCCCGGCGGCGGCTCGGAGCGCAGAACCATCGTGCGGCCATCGCTCGTCGTCACCACGACGGCGAGGGCGACGTACTCGTCCGGCTTCGGCTCCAGCCGCCATCGCCCCCTTGCGGGCCATCATAGCGTACCGCGCTTGAACGCGGCGCAACCGGGAGGCGACCTTGCGTGCAAGCCATCGTCATGCAGAGGTTCGTCCCCCGCGCCGACGTGCAAGTGTGGACGAAGGACGGCCGACACTACCACGAGGACCTGATGGGCGACGCCATCTCCCTGCAGACGCACCGCTCTACGGATGGCTCCCCCGGCACATTCGCGCTGACGCTGACCGCCCGCACGTTCGCGGATGGGTCGTGGAGCGGTCGGATCTCGGCGATGGATTACGTCGAGATCAGGGCCGCCAACGCCCCCCTGCAGCCGCAGATACGGATGCGCGGCTTCGTGGACAACGCCATGCAGTCGTTCTCCATCGGCCCTTCAGGCGGGCCAACGCGCTCGGTGACTATCAACGGTCGCGACTTCACTAAGGTCCTGCAGATCAACCAGATCCGATACCTGTGGCAGAACGATCCGATGGCCGCGGTGGCGCGGAACTGGGGTCTCACGATGGTCTATGGCATCCCCGTGTCCACGACAACTCCGCAGGCGTTCGCCTCTGCCATTATGACCCGCATCATGGACCCATTTCTTGCTGGGTTGCGCGAGGCGACCGACCTGCCGATCCCAGGCATCGCGCTCTCCGTCACCATCCCCGACCGCTTTGCCACGCCGGTCGCCATCGTAGAGCCATATGCCGGAGCCTTCTGGGGCCTGTTCACCTACTTCGCATCGGCGCCCCTCGGCGAAGCCTTCGTCTATGATTCTCCCGAGTCCCCCGTCCTCGTCTTCCGCGTGGCGCCCTTCAAGGATGCGTCGGGGAACATCGCCGCCCCGGCGGTCGCGCCCATCCTCCCTGAAGTGACGGCCTCGTTCGCCACGGCGCCGGGACAGGACCTCGGGCGCAGCGATAACGAAGTGAAGAACTGGTTCTTCACGTATGCCGACACGGCCTCGATGTTCTCATATCCGCAATATGCCTACGTCTCTAAGGGCAACCCGGCGGTCAACCAGACCTCCATGGGCATCTACGGATTCCGCAGTATGGAGGTGTCCACTCCCTGGCTGACGCCCTTCCTGGATTCTCCAGGGAGTAAGACGGCCGGTGTCCCACAAGAGCAGGCCATCGAATTGTCTGCCTATTTGCTCGCCACGCAGGGGCACAACGAACTGCTGGCCTCCGGCAGCCTGCAGGTGCATGGCAGCCATGATCTCATCCCTGGTCGGTACATCCGCATCCCGGAAGAGGACATGACCTTCTACCTGCAGACGGTGGATGAGACCTTCGACTTCCTCGGCCAGAGCAGCCCTCACTGGCGGGCGACCCTCGGACTCGTCAGGGGGCAGTCGTCGTGACACACATCCCCGGCTCTCCACCACAGGGCGGCCATCAACCGCAGGCGGCGCTCTCCGGGGCGGGCAGGGCCGCATTCGCAGGAGGACTCCCCGGCGTGTGGCTCGCCAAGGTGACAGCGCGGCATGCCGATGGCACGGTAGACGTGACAACGACGGCCGGTGCGACTTACAAGCACACACCCGTCGCATCGTGGTCGCTCGGCTCCGCCGTAGGGGATGTGTACCTTCCGACCTTCACCCCGACGCATCCCACCCCCGATCCGGCCGGTGTATGGGATGTGCCGGGGGCATCCGGCGAAGACCTTTTCTGCGTCGTCGCGGCATGGGAGGGCAACGCCCGTTCAGTGTGCATACTAGGCTTCATCCAGCCGCCCACATTGGCGCAGATGATCTTCGCCACCTTGGGCCTCGCCGTGCGGAGGCACGAATCGGGAGTGTGGTCGCTCATCGCGCCCGATGGCAGCACAGAGCAGCATTGGCCAGACGGGACCTCGCTGCGCGTCGGCGTATCCACAACCCTGCACGATATGGCGGCCGAGAACGCGCTGTGGGGTCCGCCGACGGGCCAACCGGCCGAGGCGATGCTCCTGCGGCACTCCAGCGGGGCCACGGTGGAGATCAGCGCGGTGGGTGCCATCACCGTCACGCCGGCCAGCGGGCAGCCGTTGGTCCTGGGCGTGTCTGGTACGGCGCAGCCGGTGGCGCGGAAGGGCGATGCCATTCAGGTTTCCGTGGGCGGGACGGTGTACGACGGCACGATCAGTGGCGGCTCGGCGGAAGTGAGCGCGTCGTGATGCAGCCGACGTGCCGGCCGATCCGATCCGCGCAATCGTTCTCCGCCAAGGCATGGGACTGGGCGACGCTGGGCGTTGCGCCCTAGTGATCCGGGCAGTATAATGCGAAGGACACATCGGACCCGCTCCCGCCAAGGCCACTCCCGCAGCTTCTCATCAAAGCCAAGGACAAGAAAACCGAAGAACCCCATCCCGTCTGTGTGCGCAGACGAAACAGGGTTCCACGGCACGGCCGTAAGGCTATTGTACTTGGAAGCCCTGCACCTCGCAAGCCGCGCAGACCGCGCGGTTTTTTCGTGGCCGTGCGCCCGGTCGGATGCCGGGGGAACAGCGAACCGGGTTGGCCGAATGCTGGGGAGCCAGGCAATCCGCGACGAAGGGTTAGAGCCGAACGTGCCGCCATCCCCAAACACAAACGATGCGTGGTGAGTTAGCGACTCCGCCACCGGGCAGCGGCGATACGGCAGAGGCTTCGGCCATCCCCGCTTCGAGCGACCCGACCGCCTGGAATCCTGCAACAGCAGGACGATGAGCGCACGACGGACCCCCAAGGTTGCGGTACAGGCAGACCGCCGCACGCAAGCCGTCGTCCGGCGTGGTAACGCGCTGGGCTATACCGCGGGCCTCCCGCAGGTCTGAAACGCGGGGCCATACGGGTTAGCGCGAACCATACGGCAACCGGAAGCCCTGTCCGGTCGTCCGTAGGGCGCGTCTGCCCACCACAAGCCGCCGGGTTCGTCCAGCAGCAAATGCAGGGGAGGGGTGGGCATGGCGGTCCCCGACCCCACGCAGCAGCAGATCGACCTCGAAGGCCATGTCCTCATCGAAGTCGGCCCCTCGGGCGCGCCTGCGCAGGCCACGCTGCAGCTTCCCGCCAATCCCGACGAGGACGTGACATATGACCTGCGCGTGACGCTCATCCAGACTATCACCGGGGCCTACACCGACGACTACGGCTTGGGTGTCCCCCGGCTGGTCCTCTCGGGTACCACGGCATGGATGTCGCCCAAGGGCCGCTTCAACGGCATACCGGTCAACGGCCCGCAGGCGGCGCGCCATCTCTATCGCGACATCCTCCAACGGTACTTCGCGCTGGAGACGGGGCACACGTCCCCGGCGGGCGCGGAGATGCTGATTCACGACGAGGCGCAGAAGCGGTCGTGGCGCGTGAAGCCCATCCAGAACATGCGGGTGCAGCAGAGCAGGAGCAATCCGATGGTCAAGCTCTACACGCTGAACCTCATCGTGGAAGCGGACCTCACCGATGGCCCGCAGCCGCCGACGCAGCAGGCCCCTGACCCGGTGGCATCGTTCCTCTACCTCGTCCCGCAGACTCCGGCGCCATCAAGCCCGCCCCCGCCGCAGACCCCTCCGGCCAAGGCGGCGATTGCGGCGGCGAAGAAGACGGTCGCACAGAAGCAGACCCCTCTGGCGACCTACGTCGTGCAGCCCGGAGACACGCTGTGGGGCATCGCGCAGTCGCGCCTCGGCAACGGCGCCCTCTACCCGGAGATCATCGCCGCATCGCGGCAGATCGGGACAATAATCAAGTCGCCGCACTGGATATTCCCCGGCCAAATCCTCGTCATCCCGCAACCACAGACAGGGTGATAGTACATGCTCCTCCACCCGGCCACCGTGCCCGCGCAGGGGGTCTCCCTGGCTGCACTCGACCAGGCCGTTGGTGCCTTCCCCGTTTGCGAAGCGTGGATCGCGCTTGCCGGGACGCTGCAGGCGGCCATCCCCTCACTTGGCGCACAGGGACTCCGCCGGGCCGGTTCGGTCGCGATGGCAGTCGCCAAGGCCATCGGCTGGGTGCAGACGCAGATACCACAGGAGGCACCTGCCGTCTCCTACGTCGCCACCCTGGCCGTGCAGGCAAGGCGCCTCGGGGCGATGGCGCAACTCGCATCCCTCGCCCCCGGAGGCACAGGAGCGGTGCAGCTAAGTATCGCCGCGGTGTCCGCGCTAGAAGGCCTGCAGGCATGGGACGACGCGCAGGGGTTCTACGAGCCAGCAAACCCCGCCGCGACCGCCCTGCAACTCGTGGAGGGGGTGACGGTGGCTTGATCGGCGCGCCGCATATCGTCACAGACTCCGACGTGTCGCGCGGTCTCGAAGCCCTCGCCCTCCGCCTCCTCGGCGACGCCAGTCTCTGGCCCGAACTCGTGACGTTGAACAACCTCATCCCGCCATATCTCACCTTCGACCCCATCCAGGCCTACGGCATCCCGGTTGCCACGGCGCTGGTGACGACAGCCATATCGGCGGGGGCATCCTCATTCCCCCTCTCGGCCTCTGTGCAGCAGTGGCAGCCGGGGTACACGTGGGTCCTAGCCGCATCGACTGCGGCGGGGCTCATCTCCGAGTCTGGCAGCATCAAGGCCTACGACGGCACGACGCTCACGCCAGTCGATCCCGTGCAGAACGCATATCCGGACGGCGCGACAGCCCTGGTCTATGCCCCGGCCCCTATCGGGCAGCCGCAGGTGCTGATGCCGGGCGGGGTACTGTACCTCCCCCTGCAGACGGGGATGGCCTCATTTGTTTTCAGTGCAGGCGGCCAGCAGACGGACGTGTTCGGATCGGACGCGCAATCCCCCATTTCCTTCTCCGAAGGCGACATCGCCACGGCGGCGGGGCCGGCCGTACTCGCGCAGCGATTGCGCACGGCCATCCTCACGCCACAGGGATCCCTACCGCAGTCGGTCGGGTTCGGCTCGCGCATTCATCAGGTACTCGGAAGCCCGCCGGCATCCGTGCGCTGGGCGACGTGGGTGCGGCAGGCCCTGATGGGACTCCCCGAGGTGGCGCAGGTGACGGACGTATCTGCCGTGCAGGCGGGCGACACGCTGACCGTATCCGCCAAGGTCTACGTCCATACGTCCGCCGCCCCGCTCCTCCTCCAAAACGAATCCCTGACATTGCCGGTGACCGGATAGCGGGGAGGGACCGCGATGCCGAAGACGGCGGCCGAAATCACGGCGGACGCCATCGCGACCCTGCTCTCCGCAACAAGCGCCATCACCAACCTCCACCCTGGCAGCGTTGTCCGATCTCTCCTCGACGCCCTCGGCGCGGAGGCGGCACGCCTCGATCAGGAGACGGTGGATGCGGTGCGTTCGGCGGTCCTGAACTCTGCCTACGCCACCTGGGACATCGCCCCGTTGCCGGCGCAACCATCCGTCTACCAACTGACGTTCACTAACTCCACGTCCTCAGCCGTCACCATTCCTGCCGGGACGCTGGCGACCGTGCCGAACTCGCTCCTGCAATGGGCCACCGGGGCGACCATCTCTGTCCCGGCGCAGTCCGGGCAGACGCCAGGGGCCGCGACTGTGACGGCCAACTGCCAGACGGCCGGGTCTGGAACCAATGTGCCGGGGAACACCATCACGGCGCTGGTGTCACCGATCAGCGGAATCAGTGTCACCAACGCCAGCGGGCAGGCGGTGACGCCAGGAGCCGATGCGGAGACGCAGACGCAGACGCAGGCCCGGCTGGCGAACGCGGTCAACTCGATCCACCGGGGGGACGCGAATGCTCTCGCCCTGGGCGCGCTGACCGCGGAACTCACCGATTCCGCTGGCAACGTAACGGAGCAGGTCGTCAAGGCCCTGGCGGACGACCTCTCCGCCGGGGAAGCCATCGTCTTCGTCTGGGGCTCGCTCGGCTCCCCCTCCTCCGCGCTCATCACACAGACGCAGAATGTGGTCAACGGCTACACCGACCAGACCGGCGTGCATCCCGGCTACAAGGCGGCCGGCGTGATCGCCACGGTGCAATCGGCCGTGCAGAACACGCAAAGCGTGGCGGTGCAGGTGCTGCCGCAGTCCGGATATATGCTCTCGGGCATCACCAGTCAGGTGGAGAGCGCAATCACGGCCTTCTTCACCGCTCTGGACATCGAGCAGGGGTTTTCGCTCTCCAACTTCATCCGCGCCATTCTGCGCGTCCCAGGCACATCCGACGTGACCGTGACGCAGCCCTCCTCTTCGCTACCTGGTGTGCCCTACGTCTCGTCCCCGACGACGGCTCCCTCCGTGACTGCCATGGCCGGGACCACCTCGCTCGCGGCCGGTTCGTATGACGTAGGCTACACCTACACCAGCGAGTGGGGAGAGACGGAGATGTCTCCTCTCAGAGGCCCGGTCACGCTGACGGCGGGGCAGCAGATACAGGTCGCCGCCCTGACGCCTTTGCCCATCGGGGCCACGGGCGTCAACTACTACCTCAGCATCGCGGCCGGGTCATCGACGCTCGCCTATGACGCCAGCGGTTCGGGTGCGCAGATTGACCTCGTCGCGTTGCCGGCATCTGGCGCGGCGTCCCCGCCAGCCGCCAACACCTGTGCGATTCACGGCAACCTCTACACGGCGGGGACCATCTCTGTGACGGCGATGGCTGAGTGAACGCCACCATCTCCCGCATGCTGACCTATATCCCGTCGATCGGCAAGCAGCCGGAGGACGTTCCAGGGCTCGCGCTCTCCGGCTCTGGGGCGTCGGCCTCCCTGACGGACATCACGCTCTATGTCTCGGTCTCCGGCGCCGCGACGGCCATCGACCTGCACAGTCGGTCAGTGTCGCAGGTGACGGGGCTCCTGCCTTCGGGGGTCACGGGGAGCGTGCTGCGGGACGGTCCTGCGGAACTGCTCCTCTGGAACGGCGCAACCTCTGGCGTGCAGTCCGGGGCGCTCCCCGTGACACTGACCCTCGCCGCATCGCCCCTCTGGCAAATCCTCGCCGTCTTCGCGCGAGCGCTGCAGTCCAGACGGCGGGCGCTGCAGTCCGGGGTCGCACAGATCAACGTCCGCGCCGCGAATGGCATGTGGCTCGACTGGTGGGCCGCGTCCCTCGGCATCGCGCGGCATGCGGGGGAACCGGACGTGCTGTTCTCGGCACGGCTGATCGGGACCACGCTGGAGCCCCGCGTCAACGGCACGGCCATCGAGGCGCTGTTCTCGGCGCTCGGCTACGGCCTCACCATCACCGATGCGGCCGGATCGTTCATGGCAGACGTGGCGTTCCCGGCCAATCCCTCCGGAGGCTTTACGTACTCGCATGCGCAGATTGCCGCCATCTTGGGGCAGGTCAAGGCGGCGGGAGTGACGGCCAATATCAGCTTCCTCAGCGCCTCCTCCGACTTGTTCTCGCTCTCCGATACGGCCTCCGGCACGACGCCGGGTGGCCCGTTCGTCTACGGCTCCTCCAAGTACGCGGAAACTAACTGGGCCTGACGGGAGGCGCTGGCATGGCAAAGCCACACACGCACGGCAAACGCGTGGGCGACAGCATGCGCATCAGCAGCGGGCGGGTGCGGTGGGTCCAGACCGACCGGACGGGGACCGTCGTCTTCGATTCGGGCTGGCATCACAATGTCACGACCAACTATGCGGCCGGGGCCATCGCCCAATGGCTTACAGGAACGAACAACACCGGGTACAACCCGGTCCTTCCGCCGACGAAGATGCAGCTCGGCACCGGGGCAGGAACCCCTTCCCCTACCGACACCGGGCTCTTCGCCCCCGTTGCGGCCACGCTGCAGCAGGTGTCCACGGCCGGGCCCGTCTCAGGCTCCCCCTCGGTGGCGCAGTGGGTGTGCCAGTACTACGGCACGGCGAACAACGCCGGGACCTACACGGAAATCGGCCTCTTCGACTCCAACGGCAACATGTGGGGGCACCTGATGGAGTCCATCACCATAACCGAAGGACTCTCGACAACCTGCACCTGGCAGAAGACGGCGACCGTCTGAGGAGGCGTGACGGATGGCGGCTTCGGTCTCCCTCTACACGACCTCCAACACGAACACCGGCTACGCAGAGGACGTGTCGCAGTTCACGTCCGTGCTCTCCGGTGCGGCGGATGGTGGTCCGCTCTCGCTGTTCGCCGCGCTCTCCGCTCCTGGCGCTCTGACCGCGGCCGTTGCGTCCGGCTCGGGCAACCTGACCGGCGCCTACTCCTATGTCGTGACGTTCATCACCGGCATTGTGGACGGCACGGGGGCCTTGCATGTCGCGGGCGAGACGGCAGCGGGGGCCGTCTCCAACACCGTCGATCCCTCGGCGCAGAACGTGGACCTCTCCGCCATCCCCATCGGTCCGACGGGAACCATCGGGCGGCGCATTTACCGCACGAAGGCGGGCGGGGGCACCTACTACCTCGACTTCCAAATTTCCGACAACACGACCACGACATGGACCGACTCCACCACGGACGCCAACCTCAGCACGACGACGGCGCCGAGCGCGAACACCACTGGCACGACGCTGGCAGGCATCTTCTCCCTGCTCTCTGGCTCATCTGTCGCGGGGACTATCAATGGCGCGGCGACATGGGCGGCCCTGCAGACGTATGCAGAAGGGCTCGCCATCCCATCCGGGGCATCCATCGGCGGCGCTGGCTCGCTCGCCCTCGGCGGCACGGGAACGTTCGGCGGTCTCTTATCTGCCAACGCGGGTGTGTTGGTGCCCGCTGGGCAGTCCTATGGCGGTGGAGGAAGCCTTGGTATAGGTGGCCTGGGCTCGTTTGGTGGTACGCTATATGCCAAGGGCCTCATCACCGCCGGCGGCGGCATTACCGGCACCGGCAACACCGGCACCCTCACAGCCGGTACAGGCATCCTTGGCACAAACAACGTCTGGAATGCCCCACAGACGTTTACTACGATTACCACTGATGGTATCAGTGGATATGCGTCGCCAGGCACCGGCTCGGCAGACAACAACTACTGGTGCAATTTTGCCACCGTTACAATCACCCAGCAGCACACTGGAGCATCTGGATACATCCAGTGCTTCGGGTATGGCGTAGGTGCCACACTTGTCCAACGTGCCAACATCTGGTGGCGAGCCTATCAGCAAGCAGCGATGGGTTCGGCTCCCTACGTAGAGCTGTGCGTACTGGACCAATTTGGCGTAGCTCTGTCTAACGTTGTATCTATTACGACTACAAACTCAGCGGCAGAGACAGTATGTGAATTATGGGTTCAGCTTACGCAAGGGTATGAATCCTGGGACTACACGCCCATCCTTTGGCAGGAAAACGGGGGCGCCACGACATCGTGGGCAGCGAGTGCACTCGTGGCCGCTCTACCAGCCGGAACGCAGACGGCGGCGATTTGGCCGAGTCCGACCTACGCAAATCTTACGGCAGAAGGCGCTGCCACTTTTAGCAGCGGCACGGTATCGGGTACGTGGACTGTGGGTGGGCAGCTCACAACCGCCGCAGGCCTGTCTTGGTCTGGTGGAACTCTCACCACGGCTGGTGGATCCCTAGCTGGATGGGCGCAGATTACTGTGCCGACTTCCGGATACGGTTTGGACCTTTGGAACAGTGCGGATGCGGACT
>JAJZMB010000163.1 GCA_021803205.1 Bacillota bacterium
TAACCGCCACGGCCCCGCCCGCCCCGCCGCCCCATCCACCCACCGCGATCATCCGCCCCCGGACCTCCGCGGCCGCTCTCCCACCCTCCCGGCCCCAACCAGCCGTTCCCTCATGCGCCTACCACAACCGTTTGCTCAAGACCAGTCGGGACTTGATGGACTCGCCACTAGGGCCCCGCAGCAGAACGGCAGCCCGGCCTTGCGGCATTCGGGTACGTCTTGCACCACGGCGCACACGTGGGCGAGCCCGATGACGATATCCAGTTCGACCCCCGCCAGATCGTCGCAATCGGACAAGGACAGGCGCTCTGCGAACGTGGGCACGGGGCCGCGCACTTCCACAAAGTCACCGCCTACCTCCACAAGTTTGCCTGTGGAGCAGGCAATCGCACCGTTACAGGGCCAGATCACAGTGACGCGATGGCCCCTATGCTCCCAGAGCTCCCTGCGGAGGTCCTCCCGGGGCCAGGGGACCGGAGTTTCCACCTCCCGGCCGCAGGATATGCTGGCCAGGCCCGCACGGTACCCATGCTGGTCAAGGCGGGCGTGGCCCCGTCAGCGCTGCGGCACCGCGCCCTTCGTCGGGGGCGAACACCCTCCCGCGGGCCGACGCGGGCCGCGGCATCAGTTGCCGGCGGGGATCCCCCGAGCCGCGACGCTGTCGCGGCCCATTTCCGCGCGCCTGCCGCACGGATCCGCGCGGGCCGGGTCAATCGGCGGCGGCGCGGCCCGGATCGGCCGGGATCGCCTCCACGCCCGCAGGCGGTGCTCCATGCACGTAGCGCCCCCCACGCAGGTACGAGGACAGCGCGGCCAGCAGCGAGAGACCGAAGGCGATCAGGAAGGCGTCGCGCAGGCCGGACATGAACGGCGCTGCGATCAGGCCCGGGAAGAAGGCGTGCGCAAGGAGCCGCGCCTGAGCGGCCGCGGGCAGGGCGTGCAGTACCGTCGCAGGCAGCAGCGTGGCCATCGGGTTATAACCCAGGAAGGCGGCGAACAGCGCCGCAGTGGGTGGCAGGGAAGCCACCCCGTGGGCCACCGCCGCCGGCAGGCCGGCCGCGGTCAACCCGGCGCTGAGCGCACCTGGCAGATCCCGCCCCAGGCCCACGATCACGATCGTGAAGAATACACCCATGGAGCACATCTGCGCGGCATTCTGGAAGGTGGCGATCATGCCGGAGCCCACGCCGCGGTTCTCCGGCGGCAGAGCGTTCATGATCGAGGTAGTGTTGGGGGCTGTGAAGAGCCCCATGCCGCACCCCATCAGCAGAAGAAGCAGGGCAAAGGGCAGATAGCGGAAATCGGCGGGCAGGGCGGTCAGGCCAAGAAAACAGGCGGCGGTGAGCAGCAGCCCGCTCGTGGACAGGCCGCGCGCGCCGAGCCGGTCGGAGAGCTTGCCGCTGATCGGTCCAAGAAACATGAAGCCTGCCATCAACGGGATCATGTACACCCCGGCCCAGAGCGGGGTGACCTTGAAGGCGTAGCCGTGCAGCGGCAGCCAGATCCCCTGCAGCCAGATGATGAGCATGAACTGCAGCCCGCCGCGGGCGAGACTCCCCAGGAACGAGGCGACGTTGCCCGTGGTGAACATGCGGATGCGGAAGAGTTGCAGCCGGAACATGGGGTCTGGCACGCGCGTCTCGATCCACGCGAACAACAGGAGCAGGAGCACACCGGCCGTGAGGGACATGCGCACCAGCGGGCTCGCCCAGCCCATGTTTGAGTGGCCGTAGGGCATGATGCCGTAGGTGATACCGATCAGCAGGCTGGTCAGGCCCGCAGCAAAGGCGATGTTCCCCCAATAGTCGATGCGCTGATGCTGCCGGATCGGTGCCGTCTCGCGCAGCATCAGGTAGGCCCAGACGGTGCCGACAACGCCGAAGGGCACGCTCACCAGGAACACCAGGTGCCAGTCGACGGCCGCCAGCAGGCCGCCCAGCAGGAGCCCCACCAGCGACCCGCCGATGCCGGCGATCTGGTTCAGGCCCATCGCGGCGCCGCGCTCCTCCGCCGGGAAGGCGTCGGTGAGAATCGCGGCGCTGTTGGCGAACAGGAACGCCCCGCCGATCCCCTGCACCAGCCGGAAGAGGATCAGTTCCAGCGCGGCGGTGTTGCCGTGCCCCCGTGTCAGGTACAGCAGTATCGAGCCCAGCGTGAAGACGGCGAAGCCGGCGTTGTACAGCCGCACGCGGCCGAAGATGTCCGAGATGCGGCCGAAGGTGACCAGGAACACCGCGGTCACAACCAGATACCCGAGCAACATCCAGAGGAGGTAGCCGGTCTCCGCCGGCGCCAGCGGATTGACGCCGATGCCGCGGAAGATCGCCGGTAGCGAGATGAGGATGATGCTGCCGTTGAGCGCCGCCATGAGGATGCCGAGCGTGGTGTTCGACAGGGCGATCCACTTGTAGTGCGGCGGCAGCGGTCCGGCCGCGCGCGCTCCGGGAGCCGGGGGACCGGGCTGGGTTGGCGCGGTGGCCACGCACAAACACCTTTCGAGAGGCGAAATATAGGCCCAGGCGGATTGTATCATGCCGCCGGCGCGGCGGGGAGAAGGGATGCCGCGCGGCAGCGCGGGATGTGCAGAGCCTTTTGGGGCGAACTTGTCCGGCCCCCGTGCGCCCTCTGTTCCCTCCCAAGCCCTTGCTCACGCATGCTCCAGCGCTGGCCGCTCCGCGGCCCACGCCCGACTTGCCCCGAGGCCATGCGGGCGCCTCGGAACGCCGACAGGTGCGCCCACGGGGCGAGGGTCGGCACCGCGGCCTCTGCCGAACAGCTCGATGGCGTACGGGACATTGTGCAGGCCGCGCCGGATCCACCCTCAGACCGACGCCGCGGGCATCTCCCCGCCGGCCATCCGCGACCGGGAGGCCCCCAGGACCCACAGCAGCACCACCGCCGCCAGGATCGCGACCGCACAGGCGTAGCCGTACGAATACACAGGGCTCGCCACATACAAAAAGCCCATCGCCAGGTTGCCGATCAACAGCCCGACGCTGCGCGCGGCGGTGAGCGAGCCCATGCCTCCGCTGGTCCGGGCCTCGGGCGTGACCCTGGCGATCAGGGTCGGCTCCAACGTCTCCACCACCCCGAGGGCCACGCCGAGCACCGCCACAGCCCCGTAGAAGCCCAGCCATCCCCCGTGCAGTCCGTAGGCCAGGGCCAGCCCCAGCGAACCGGCGGCCGCGGTACCGTAACCGAGCAGGGCCAGCGTCCCGCCGCCCGCCGCGCGCCGGCGCCCCATCGCCAGGCCCGTGAGCGCCGAAACGCCCAGGAACAGGGCGTACGCGCCGATGCCCGCGGCCCCGCTGTGCGCCCCCTGGGCCACCGTCAGGATGGGGAAGCCGAGGCTGTACGAACTGAAGCCGTAGAGCGCGGCGGCGATGATCACGCCCCGGTAGAGGGCGAGATTGCGCTGCTTCCCACCCGCGCCTGCCGCCTCGGCACCGGCGGCACGCGCGGTTTGGCCCGCCGGTGCCATGCCGGTCCGCGTGGCCACCAGGCAGGCAGTGGATGCCGCCAGCGGCAGGACCGTCAGCAGGAAGATGTAGCGAAAGGACACGTGCGCGGCGACCAGCAGCAGCACGGCGAGGGCGGCAAGCAGGCCACCACCCACGTCCAGGGCGTGCAGGAGACCAAAGGCGCGCCCCCGCTCCCGCTCGGGAACGATCTCTGTCAGCATGGCGCGGCGGGCCGGCGTGCGGAAGTTACGAGCCCACCAACCGCCCGAAAAGAGGGCGGCCGCGCCGGAAACCCCGCCGGCCAGACCCGTCAACGACAGAAGGGGAATGAGGCCGTTGCCCAGGATGGCCACCTTGCGGCGGCCGATCCTGTCCCCGAGGCGCCCGCCCAAGTAGCCGATGAACGCGCCCGGTCCGTAGCTGAGCGCCGTCGTGAGACCGAAGGCCCAGGCTGGCGCCCGCAGGGCGAGCACCAGAAACAGCGGCAGCCCGGCGATGACCATCTGATAGCCGAGGTCGGCGAAGAAGGCGGAGAAGGCAATCCACCACACATCGCGGTGGAACGGCTCCGGTCGGGACCGGACGGCGCTGTCCAACGGGACACCCCTCCTCACATGAGGCGCGGCGGGAACGAGGCCCGGCGCGCGCCTGGGCGGTCGACGGACAATGGCCGCCCGCGGGAGTGGATCCGGCGGGCAATCCCGCACCGCGGGACAATGGCCGGCACTCAGCCACCCGCCCGGCTCCGACTACGGGATACGGGCGCCCGCCCCCGTTGCCGGGTGCTCGCCCACGCTGCCCGCGCGAGCGCCGCCGAGCACCTCTCCGACCAGTTCCGGCAGGCGGCGCGCGGCTTCGGCGAGCACGGCCGCACCCCGCTCGGTGCGGCTGTAGTACCGCCGGCGCCGACCGCCGACGTTGCGGTCCTGGTGCGTCAGAAAGCCAGCCCGCTCCAGACGGTGCAGCAGGGGATAGAGGGTGCCAGGCGTGAGCCGGTACCCGTGATGGGCCATCTCCGCCATGAGCCCGACCCCGCAGACGGGCGCGTGCCCGGCGTGGTAGAGTACGTGCAGGCGGACGAAACCAAGAAAGAATTCGCGCAGGACAACATCCCGCTCGTCAGTCGCGGCCATCGCCTGCCCGCTCCTCCCGCGGGTCCGCTGCAGATATCGCCGGACGATATCTGCGCGTAATATAAAGCCCCGCACGGCAGACCGTCAATCGGAGACCGGCGCGCCACCGAAGGCTGCGTCATACTACGGCAGGCCGCGATCGTCGGGCAGGCCCGCGGCCCCGCAACCCCCACCCGGACACAGGGGGCCACGGCGGCACCGCGGCGGCCGGCCAGCTCGCCGCCACTATCCGGGCATGGGGCGTCCATCCGCTGCCGCCCATGGGGGGACAGGTCACGTCCCTTTGTTGGGCGCGCCCCCACCCTGATCCGCAGCTGCGCCGCGGACGCGGGCACCGCGACAACAGGTGCCCCCGTCCGCGGAAGCAGCGTGGAACGACATCCCTCTGGAGCCTGGGGGTGCCGCGAGGGCCGCGACACCCTGCGGGGAGGGAATACCGACTGCTGCCCGCCGCGGCGAGAGGACTTTCGCGGCCCCCTGCCGGCGGGAGTTTCCCGCTTGCACCCGCTCAGTGAACCCGCTCTTGCACTTAGGAGCCGC
>JAJZMB010000005.1 GCA_021803205.1 Bacillota bacterium
CGCCCCAGGGGCGCGAAGCGGGCGAGCATCAGCGGACCGCAGGGAGCATCAGGCGCAGCCGCACCCTTGGGGCGCAAAAGCCGGGGAGGAGTAGACTGAGGCGGCAAGGGGCGCACGAGGAGTGAACTCCCGAGCCGGGCGGAGCCCGGCGCCTCCGGCCAGTGGGGGTGCCGGGGCGGGCCCCGGGTCAGCGCGACGGCTTGAGCCCTTGGCATGCCCGGAGCGTGACCGCCTCACGCGGCGCGCCCCCATTCCAGTTTTGTGCTGGGCTGGCGCTGCGGTACGGGTGCCAGCATGGTGGAGGACTGGCTGACCCGGATCGGGTGACCGCTGTTCTGCAACTTACTCACCAGGTACAGTTGCCGCGTGGCTCGATGGTGTTGCGAGGCAGCGGGAGGTACCGTTGTCGGCGTGTGGCGAGCGGCGTGCAAGATCTTTCTCGAATCCGGGCAGGCGGCAGTCCTCGCGGAAGCCGCATGCTTGGCCGCGATCTGTCCGGAGCCACATCCGCGGCGGGGGTGGTTACGTGCGGTGGCTGCGGCAATGGATACCCTGGCGGCCGGCGACGGCCTCTTGTTGCAGCCGGCGTTGGCCAGCACAGCGCGCCAGGCCGCGCGACGCCACGTGCTGCAGCAGATCGTACGCATCCGCCATAACAGCGGGAACTGACACTGGGCATGGAGAACCTCCAGCGACCAAGCGAAGGATCAGGCGGGATCGCAGCGTCGGTCCAGGCAGGGACCGCTATCGGGCCGGGTACCCGATGGACAAGCCCCTCCCGGGCTTCCAAGTCGTCCCCGGAGGCAGGGCACCTGGCGGTCGGCCGCCCGTGGGGCAGCGGGTGCCTTAGGCTGCGATGTCGCGGCGGATTGCGCCGACGCACGCGACCAGCGGGGCGGGAGTGGCATTGAGCGGTCGACCGCCGGAGCCCACAGCGGAACCCTCATTCCTCGGCCGTGAGGCGGAGCTGTCACGGTTCGAGGACTGGTTGTCTTCTCCGGTGTCGCCGCTACTCGCCGTGGTCGGCCCACCGGGCATGGGCAAGAGCGCACTCCTGCAGGCGTTTGCCCAGCGTGCCGAGGAGTTGGGCTGGTCCGCCCTGCGGCGCGGCGCACCAGGGACGGACAGCCGGGAGGTCTCTGCGGACCCCATGCCGGTCGCCTCCTTGCGGCCGTGTGTGACCTTCTGGGATCCTGCTGGAACTGTGGAGCCGTGGGCACCGGAGATGTGGCCCAAGCTGGCCGCGCACGTCGGGCCGAGCCACCGGTTGGTGTGGGCTGGGAGCGCGTTGCCCGAAGAGCGGTGGCGCGCGGAAATGCCATATCCGGTGGAAGCGATCCACCTCGACGCCCTCTCGACGGCCGAAGCGGCATCCTTCCTCCGGCTCCGGGGCCTTGTGTCCGCCGCGCTCATCGACGATGTCGTGGGCGCGGTCGGCGGCCACCCGCTGGGGCTGGCGCTGGCTGGCAACCTGGCGGCGGCGCATGCGGCGCCACTGGTGGAGTGCTCCGGTTGGCCCCGGTTGCGCCGGTGGCTCGTGCGCCACTGGCTCCGTGGCATCGACGATCCGGCGCTGATCCGTCTGATCGAGGCTGCGGCGCAGGTGCACCGTTTCGACCAGGACCTCCTGTTGGCGCTTGTTGGACCGTCCGGAGCTGACGCTGGCTTCGACCGGCTGCTGCAATTGAGCTTCATCCATCCTGCGGGTCGTGCCCTGACGGTTCACCGCGACCTGCGGCGCATCCTGGACGCCGACTTGCGCTGGCGGCGTCCGCTCCACCATGCGGCACTGCGCCAGCGAGCACTGGAGCATTATCGCCGGCGCTGGCGCCACGCCCCACCCGAGCAGCGCGAGGCGCTCGTGGCCGATTGCCTCTACCTCTGCGACGAGCCCGCGGTGCACGCCCTGTGCTTCGCCGGGGAGACGCCGGATGTCCGGGGCGATCCGGGCGGAGCTGCGGACCATCCGACTTTGCGGCATCTCTGGTCCACGTGGGTTTCCCACACGTTCGGCATCGAGCCCCTGCCAGACGAGGTCATAGAGTTGCAGCGTATTCTCGATGCCCCCGGGACGCGCCTACGCGTCATCCGCGACCGCGAGGGGGCGGTCCTGGGTTTCAGCGCCATTCTCGCCGTCTCCTCGGAGTCGGTGGCCGTCCTGCAGGGCAGTCATGTGGCCGCAACGCTCATCCAGGCATGCTGGAACCGAGCCGAGTTGGCCGCGTTGGCGCAGAGCGCCGAGGCCAGCGTCGTCTTCTTCATCCACCACATGGCGTGGGCGGAGTGGCGAGCGAACGAGACCATCGCGGCCCTCCTGCAGGACGCTCTGGGGCTGTTAGCGCTGGGTGGGATCTACCTGGCTTCCGCGGCGCATCCGGGCCTGCAGCGTCTGCTTGTGGCTCTGGGGTTCCGGCGGGTGGATGCGGCCGTCAACCCGAGCCATGATCCGGCACATCCTGTTTTGGGGTACGAGCTCGACCTATCCGCATCGGGATGCCTCGCCTGGTTGGAAGACCTCTACGGGGGTCGGCTCTCCGGCGGCGTCCCGCGCGTCGGAGAGCTTGAACGCGACCTGCAGAACATGCTTGCTCGCTGGAGCGACGACGCTTGGCTCGCGCGTTCGCCGGCAACCCGTTGGCCGGCCTTGGCGGCCGTGGAATCCGGGAGCCGGCGCGTCGGGGCGCTGCGCAGCCTTGTGGGCGAGGCTCTGAGAGAGGCCCTCGCGGCGGCAGGCGACGACGAGAAGCGGGCGTTGCGCGCCGTGGAACTTGCCTACTTGCACGGTGCGCACAGCCACAAGGTGGCGGCGGCCGAGCTCGGGGTCTCCCGGGCCACGTTCTACCGGCTGCTGCCGCGTGGCGTGGCGCTGCTCGCCGAATGCCTGCGGCACGTGCTGAGACACCCGCCGGAATTCTGAGACCATCCCGAGACAACGCTGATACAGGATTTTCCACTCACATATTCAACTCCATTTGCGCTCCGTCAGCGCGGCGCCGCGCGGCAGGTGTGGCGGCCTGCCTTTTGTCGGGAGCCCTGACGGGCGGGCGGCGCTGACGGGTGCCGTGGCGGGACAGTCTCGCGCGGGATGCGTCGCAGTGATGGCGGGTGCCGCCGCGCGGCGAAGACGATAACCGGATAACCCCGTTCAACCGTGGGAGACGGGCTCCTCAGTGCCAAGGAGATCTGGACGGCGGGCGAGCGAAACGGTGGAGTGCGGGGGCGGTCGGTGATGCGGCGGCGAGGCGCTTGGTGGCGGCTCCCTTTGGTGTTCCTCATGGCCGTCTCCCTGTTGCAGGGGCCTCTGGTCGCCGCCGCCGGCTCCCAGATCGCCGCCGTCACGGTCTCGGCCGCGCTGGCGAGCGTACCCGCCGACGGCACGACCAGCGCCACGGTGGTGGCAAGCGTATACGACGCGCAGGGGGATCCGGTGGCCGGGGTGACGCTGTCCTTCGCCACGACGCTCGGCACGCTCGCCACCCCGTCTGCCGTCACCGATGCCCAAGGCCAGGCCGAGGTCGGGCTCACCTCGACGGAGGCGGGCCAGGCAGTGGTCACCGCCACGGCCCCGACGGGGTCGCCCAGCGGCAGCGCCGCCGTGACCTTCACCACACCCCCGCCGGGAACCGGCACCCCAGCGCGCGTCGTCGTCGCGGCGTCGCCTGCGAGCGTCCCTGCCGACGGCACCAGCGCATCCACCGTCACGGCGACGGTATACAACCAGGCAGGCACCGTGCTGCCCAACGTCAGCCTGACCCTGACCACCACGCTGGGGTGCTTGCACGGGAGCGGTGGCTACTGCTCCACGGTGAATGTCACCACCGGCACCGACGGCCAGGCGATCGCGACCCTGTCCTCCGGCAGCGCGGGCACGGCGCAGGTCACCGCCGCGGCCAGCGGCGTCTCCGGCAGTGCCGGCGTGACCTTCGTTGCGCCGGCGACGGCCGCGACGCAGGTGCAGCTCAGCGCATCGCCCCTGTCCGTGCCGGCGGACGGTCAGCGCGCCTCGACCGTGACGGCGACGGTCTACGATGCTTCCGGGCCCGTGGGGGCGGGTGTCGGCGTCGTCTTCGCCACGACCCTCGGCACGCTGAATACCACGTATGGCACGACGGACGGGCAGGGGCAGGCGAGCGTGACCCTGACCTCCGCGTCGCCGGGCACGGCGGCGGTGACGGCGACGGCGGGCGCGGCCTCGGCGGTGGCCAGCGTGCGGTTCACCGCGGCCGCAAGCACCCCGGCCGCGATCACGGTCACGGCGGCACCGGCCGTGGCACCTCCGGACGGCACCAGCGCCGTCACGTTCACCGCCACCGTCGAGAACGCGGCGGGGCAACCGATCGCGAACGCCGACGTCAACTGGGCGACCACGCTGGGGCATGACGAGTTCGGGGATCCGGGCATCGGCGCCTGCTACCTTGCCAATCCCACCCCCCCCTTTTTCCAGACCGACTCCGCCGGGCAGGTACAGGCGTGCCTGACCTCCACCACGCCCGGTACGGCCGTTGTCACCGCGACCGCGGGGGACGTGTCCGGCTCGGCGATGGCGGTCTTCAGCCCCACCGCCGCCGTGCAGTCGGTGGTCCTGACGGCGGCGCCGGCCAGTGTCGCGGCGGACGGCACCGCCGCCTCGACCGTGACGGCCACGGTCTACGGTGCCTCGGGCCCCCTGACGGGGGTCGCGGTCAGCTTCGCCACGACGCTGGGCACCTTCAGCCCGGGCAGCACGGCGACCACCGATGCCGCAGGGCAGGCCGCCGTGCAAATCACCTCCACCAGTTCGGGAACGGCCGCCGTGACGGCGACGGCGGGCCAGGCCGCTGGCGCGGCCACGATCGACTTCACCGGTGGGAGCGCGGCGGCGCGGGTCGTGCTGCAGGCATCCCCCCAGGCCGTGCCGGCCGACGGCATCACGGCGTCGACGGTCACCGCCACCGTCTACGGCACGAGCGGGGCCCCCGCCCCGAACGCGACGGTCAACCTGGGCACCACCCTCGGGGAGTTCCAGCAGACCTGCTCCTCGTATGGCGTCACCTACGACTGCTCCAGCGCGGAGATCTCGCTGACCACCAATGCCCAGGGGCAGGTGCAGGCACCGCTGGTGGCGCTGGGCCAACC
>JAJZMB010000007.1 GCA_021803205.1 Bacillota bacterium
GTCGGGGTCCCAGTTACGACGCGGCAGCATTCTCTTGATGCTGCCGCCCGATGACTCGTTCGCCCCCCTTGGTGAGTCCCACCCTCGCGGGCGGCAGAGGGCTTTGCCCTCGGAGCTTTCGCCGGGTCGGTCGCCCGCATCCCGACGTCCGATTGACTACGCGCTCGGACGGGCAGTCCGCGCGGCCGATCTCTCATCGGCTGGCACACGACGGTTACTGGCTGCGACACAAGGTCTGGGACCGCATCCGGGTTGCGCATCATCCACGCCATGTGGACGCACCGGCGCCCCTGCGACGAGGATGCGTTCAGCACTGCACGGTCCATTCCGGTCCGCCAGGCGGGATGACCTGAGCACCGGCCCCAAGCGCTACCGCCTCCTCCGCACCTTGACAACTACACCCGTTCGCCCCGATGGGGTTGACATACGGTGTCCCCGTCCCTGGGGCTACATTGCGAATTTCAGGTGAAAAGCTTCTGCGGCAACCACCTATCCTTCAAGCGGGGCAGTCCACGGCAGCCGGATACCGGTCTGCCGCGCCTGACCGAGGAGATAGGCGTAACGGCATTCAGCGGCAGCTAATAGGAGCACGGCATGTTCTACGAGTTCCGGTTGCGATACGCAGTGGAAATAATTGATAGCCCGCCGGTATTCGCCGCGAGCGTCGGCTATCGCAGCCACCAGTTCCTGTGCTTCTGGGCCCAAGCCCTCCTCCGGTGCGCGGCCCAACCGCATCATGACCATGACGTCTCTTCGCACCGCATGTACCTCCCTTGGAGTCCGCGGGCCCCGCCTGGCCAGGATCTCCGCGTCCGCCCCGAACTTTCCGCCATCCAGTGTCTGCGATCACCATCGCGGGATGCGTCGAGTGATGCGGTGCGCTGCGGCAAAGCTATGGCAGGTAAGCTTCTGCGCTAGGCGAAAGGTAGGGGATTCCGCGTCGATGGTCGCAGCAGGGGAGGGCAGGCATGGCCGTTTATTCGGCGCTCTATCGGACCTGGCGCCCGAGGCGATTGGCAGACCTCGTAGGCCAAGAACACGTCGAACGCACCCTACGCAACGCCCTCGCAGCTGGGCACGCCGCACACGCGTACCTGTTCTGCGGCCCCCGCGGTACGGGAAAGACGTCTACAGCACGCATCCTCGCAGCAGCCCTCAACTGTGCGTATCCTTCTTCCGGGGATGCCTGTGGCGAGTGCCAGCCCTGTCGCGAGGTTGCATCGGATCGCCTGATCGATGTGCGAGAGATTGACGCCGCCAGCAACCGCCAGGTGGATGATATGCGCGCCTTGCGGGAAACGATAGCCTATGCGCCTGTGGCCGGACGACACAAGGTCTACATTCTGGACGAAGTACACATGTTGACGGACGCGTCCTGGAATACCCTGCTCAAAACCCTTGAGGAGCCTCCTCCTGCTACGACATTCGTTCTCTGCACAACGGATCCTCGGAAAGTGCTTCCGACAGTGATCTCCCGCTGCCAGCGCTTTGACTTCCGCCGTCTGACAGTTTCCGAAATCTCTGCACACCTGAGCCGCGTCTGCTTGGCTGAGAACATCAGCGCAAATCCAGCTGCCCTGCAGGGAATCGCCCGTCGTGCCGACGGTGGCCTGCGCGATGCTCTGTCCATCCTTGACCAGGCAACGGCGTTCGTCCGAGACAGAGAGATCACCCCTGAGGCAATTGCCAACATGCTTGGCACGGCGGACGATTCGGTCGTGCAGCGCATGATCGATGCCGCGTGGGACGGCGCCGCGGCGACGGTGTTCATGGAGATCGACCGTCTGTACGGCGACGGCAAGGACATGGGCCAGGTGCTACGCGATGTGCTATCGGGGTTGAGGGACCGGTTGGTAACCATTATTGGCGACCGGGGAGAACGCCCGCACTGCGGTGGTTCGAATGGCGACGTCGTCCGCCGCAACCGAGAGGTGTATTGGCTCATGTCAGCCATTGGAACGCTCGCTGATTTGGACGGCCAAATACGACGGGCGGAACAACCCCGCTTATTGCTTGAAGTGGCCATGGTGCGCATGCTCGCGGGGATACCCAGTGCTACACATAACCAGGGCTCGACGACCACCAACGCTGAACCCTGGCGAACGGACGAACGGAGATTGGGCACAGACGCGCTCTCGCGATCTCCGGAGACACGCATCAGCACCTCAGAAGATACGTTGCCGCAGCAGCCGGTCCGGCTGACGCCGGGACCCTCCAATCAGCGCTTCGGATCTGGCGCACGGAATCGTCTTGACGTGCAGTCGACGGACGAAGTCGGCCCGACAGATGTCCAAGGCCCAGAGGCAGATTCAGGATGGGAGGCGTTTCTAGAAGCTTTGCGCCGCCACAGCGTTCCGGCATCCTCCACACTCCAGGGAGGCGAATTTCGGGGACAGCGGGATGGCAGGATACAAGTGGTATTCCGTTACCCGGGACACGTCACACTTGCTGAAGGGAAACGCACGATCATCGAACGGGTTTGGGAACAGATCACGGGAACCCCAACACGCTTCGATTTCATCGCCGGCAGTAACTCCATCGACCCTTCCAACTATCGAACACAGGCTAGGCCCGTGGCCCCACCCCCTCTCCCTGT
The DNA here is from genome assembly GCA_021803205.1 of Bacillota bacterium. Lineage (GTDB taxonomy): Bacteria > Bacillota > Sulfobacillia > RBS10-35 > JAJYVN01 > JAJZMB01. Next base: position 2,597 of record JAJZMB010000007.1, read on the forward strand.
TCCACGGAAGGTGATTCCGACCGAAATGGAAGCGAGCAATCTCGACGGCACAACACCACCACCGGCGGGGTTTGGCGCTTCACGCTCAAGGGACGCCCTAACAGTCCGCAGCAGGACTGGAGCGCAGGATGTCGAGGCGCTATACAATCGCGCACTCGTTATATTTCAGGGCACAGCACTGACGGCCGGATAGTCGACCGCGCGGGCGTGACGGAACTGGACGGCAGGAAGGCGGTTCGAACCGTGGGCTTTGCAGACATGCAGCGGATGATGCGCCAGGTGCAAAGGATGCAGGCCGATGTGCTGCGCATTCAGGAAGAAATCGGCCAGCGCACGGTCACGGCTAGTGTCGGCGGGGGCGCGGTGGTAGCCACCGCAAACGGCAAGGGAGACTTGACAGCCCTGCGCATCCAGGTGGAGGCGCTCGACCCTTCCGATCCAGAAATGCTCGCCGATCTGGTGCTGACAGCGTGCAACGAGGCCCGGCGCCAAGCCCATGAAATGATGGCGCAGGCACTGGCAAAGGCTACCGGCCAAAGTGGGGGCGTTGCGGGATTGCCCGGCTTCTAGTGCTGTCCTCGCGCCTGGGTGGCGATGTGAGTCGAGACACTCGAACCGGTCAATGCGAAAGGATGTCTGGTAGTAACCCATGCTGTTCCAGTGGGCTTGGCGAAAGCCGGGTTTCCATGGACAATGCAAAGCAGATGGCAGTGAACGAATGGGTTCGAGAGCAGCAGGCGCGGGCGCGGCGGTTCGGGCCGAAGCCGGAGAAGCCGTTCGACTCGAAGCGCAAGCTTCCGCCCCAGGCGATCCCTTCGGCACCCATTCTGCCGCAGGCGGAGATGCACCAGTACGTGGGGGCATTCCGGGCGGTGTTTGGGCGGAGGGATGCGTTGCGCAACGCGGAGATCTATCTGCTCGGGCTGTGCAGCGACCTGCCGCGCAAGAACGGGGAGACGATGGAGGCGGCGATCCCCGGGGCGAACCAGGAGGACGTCTACAATTTTCTGGTGCGGTCGGGTTGGGTGCCGGAGGCGTTGGACCAAGCCCGGCTCAGGCACTGGAGGAGCGAACGAGGCCACGGGAGCCGGCTGCACGTCATCGTCGACGAGAGCAGCGTCCTCAAGCAAGGCAAGCTCAGCGTGGGCGTGGCCCGGCAGTACCTGGGCTGCGCCGGCAAGGTGGCGAACGGGCAAGTGTTCGTGACACTGCAGGGGGTCTGGGGCGACGATGATCTGCCGCTGACGGGCGAACTGTATCTCCCCCAGGGCTGGACGGAGGATGCGGGCCGCTGCCGGGCGGCGAAGGTGCCGGAAGCGGCGCAATTCCGAACGAAGCTGGAAATCGCGCAGGACCTGCTGAGCCGCATCGGGGGCTGGGGACTGGAGATGGAGATGGTGCACGGCGACGCCGGGTACGGAGACGGTCAGTTGATGGCCGCCCTGGAGGGGCAGGGTTTGGCGTACTGCCTGGGCCTGCGCGGCAACTGTACCGTGTACCTGCCGGAGGAGGGGTTGACTCCCGCACCAGCCGCGATCCCGTATGTCGGTCGGGGCCGTCCACGCAAGCCGCCGGAGCCGACGCGACCGCTGCACACAGTGGACGAGATTCGGCAGGGAACCGACCCCGCGGCCTGGCAACGGGTGCCGTACCGGCAGGGGACGGACGGGGTGCTGGAGCGAGAGTTCGTGGCCCTGCGCGTGCACGCCGCGACCAAGGACCGCTGCGGGAGCGAGGCCTGGCTGCTGCTGGAACGTCCGCTGCAACCGGAAAGCGACGACCTGAAGCAGTATCTGATCCTGGCGCCGAAGGCGACGCCGTTGCCGGAGTTGGCGCAACTGGCGCACATCCGTCCGCGGATCGAACGGAGCTACGAGAACGCCAAGCAAGAGGCGGGGCTCGGGGACTACCAGGGCCGCTCCTGGCCCGGCTTCCACCGTCATCTGGCCATGGTCTGGCTGGCCATGACTTGGATGAGCCGACAGCGGCGTCGCCTGCCCAACGACGACGGACCCGGCACGCCTTCCGCGGACGGCAGCCATTCGACCGGACAGACGCCGGCGGAGCCGGCCCCCGTCCCGCCCCGCATCCAACTGCGCTTCGCCGACACTGAGCTGAAAGTCCGCGGCGCGCACAGTGCCCGGGTCGACCTCCCCACCCTGCCCCGTCAGGTGTGGGAAAGCCTCCAGGCCGTGCGGCGCCGCGTCCTGGACTCGTGCCGGATCGCGGTGATTCACGAGTTACTCCTCCTGGGGCGGTGTCCGGGCTTACCGCCCCTCGCACTGGGCGCCAGCACACCATGATCACCCAGGCGCGAGGACAGTACTAGCACGGCTCTGCGAAAGTCGGTTTCCGCACCGGCCGAGAATCGTGGACCATTGGGGGACAAGGGATATCGGAGCAGTGGCCTCGCAAAAGCGGACTTTTGCAGCGGCCACCTAGTACTGTCCTAAGCGATGTCTCATGGACCC
>JAJZMB010000158.1 GCA_021803205.1 Bacillota bacterium
AGGGCAACGGGGTCAGCGTGGAGCAGACGAGTTGACGCGCAGCGGTGCCGGTGTGGTCGGATGTGGGCGATCCGAGGGGCAGCGTTGCCTAGATGCCCGTGTGAGGCGCCATAAAGCGGCAGGAAATCTCTGCATATGCGATGAATCGCCGGCCGGCAAATCAGAAACTGGGGGGGGTGGGTGGTGTGGGGGCAGTCGTGCCCCTCGTCGTCGTCTGGGCTCTGTTCTGGGAAGTCCTGTCGCTTATCATTATCGTCAACATGGCTCGGCGGCGACGGCGGTCGGCAGTTGGCTGGTTCATCTTTACGCTGATCTTTGGGTGGTTGACGGCCCTTGTCCTGTGGCCTATGGGCTCCAAGGGGCTCAAGAAGTGTCAGCGCTGTGGCCAAATGGTCCCGCGCGAGGCGACAAGATGCGCCCACTGCCAGAGTGACCTTTCCGCTGGCGCAGGAGTTACGGCATAACGAGGAGCGGCGCGGCGCCGAGCGAGAACCGTGCCTACCGAGTGCACGGCCGTAACCAATGCGAAAAGCCCCCGCCCCGGCGTAAGCCAGAGCGGGGGCTTTCTTTTCGGGCGAAAACCCTACTTCGCGGCCGGCGTCGGCTGCGCCGCGACTAGCGTCGGGCCTGCGGCCGCCAGCGCGCCGCTGGTCTTCGCCGCCGCAACAGCCGCCTGGATCGCGGCGACGATCTCCGTCACGCCCACAGTGATGCCGCGCGCCTTCAACCCGGACTGCACGAGCGCCACCGCCTGTTTCATCTTTTCGGTGCCAGCGGGCGATGACGCATACCTCTCGGCCCACGCCACCGCATCGTGCGCGAGGCTGGACAGAACGGCGCGCTCCTGCACCGTCGTTTGCGATTTGTACCACTTGGAGATGCCCTTCTGGTGGTTGCTCCACCACTTCAGCGCGAGCGGGGCGACGATGATCACGACGAGGCTGGCCAGATCGGCCAGGATGCCGGTCAGGGTCGTTGGCGCGAACGGGAGCGTGGGCATCGCCGAGATTCCTCCTCAGTCTTGCTCAGTCTTGCAGCGTCACCGTGTATCGGACGTAGCGCGTCGGGCTCGCGGGGTTGTAGGTAGTCCAGGTCGATTTGTCCGCGCTGCCCTCCACGAGGGGCGTGACGCGTCCGCTGACCACTTGTGCGCTCGGGGCCGTCACGGAGAGCGCTGGCGGTGTGTTGCCGACGGCGAAGGCCCCTGCGGAGCGGCTGACGGGGCTGTCGGTCGCGGCAAACCAGATGATCCCCTGGTCCGTCTCGGCCTGCCACATCAGGGGCAGAGCGGGAGACGCCGATGTCATGGCCACAGCGCCTACCAACTTATTCCCTACAGCGGGGACAGACGCCAGAGGCGCCCACTGCACGATGTTGGCAGCCGATGTTCCGCCGTAGCTCCAGCCGTCCACGCCCAGCATCGTGGCCAGCAACCAGGAGTTGCTCTGGTCTGTGGTCGATGTCAGGGGCGTAGCGCTGAATGCATAGGCCAGGGCCCCGACCTTGACGCCCAGGGCATGCGCCTGGGATACCCCCGAGATGTATTTGTCGAGGACGATCTGGAACCCGCCCTCGGGCACTCCCGCATATTCGTTGTCGGAACGGCTGTAGAAGGATTCCAGAAGCACCCAGTCGCCGGCGCCCAGCGGGGACGCCGTACCGGAAGGATTGGCGGTGTATGCCGTGTTGGAGGACGGAGGTATGCCTCCGGTCGGTAGAGCGGTGAGGTCGATCTGCGCGCCCAGTCCGGAAGCATCGAGGCCCAGGGTCGATGATCCGGCCGCCGTTGACAGGTAGTAATTGACGCTGGTGCAGCCGTTGGCCGGGATTGGGACGGAGGCTACCTGGATCGCCTGTCCAGCGGAGATTGTCACCTGTGCGACGGGAGAGAGGGTCGTCTCGCCAGCGTCGGTCGTGTACGTGTATGCCATTTCGTAGGTTCCCGCGGCCAGCCCCGTCGAACCGGCGACGGCGGTCAAGACGGGCGCCGCCGCCGGTTCGGTCAGGGTTGCGGCGTTGACCGTCGCCTCCAGCACGTCTGCTGGGAAGTAGGCGTTGGCGTAGACGGATAAAGCCGGCATCTTGCCGTGCGCGTAGTCGGCGAGTTTCACCATCTCCTCACGCGGCACTCCATAGTCGTATCCGGCTCCGTCGAAGAACACTCCGGCATAGCCAGCCGCCGCGCACCTATCAATGGCAGCCTCTATGGATGCCACCGTGGGGATGCAGCCATTCAGGTCTGACTGCGGCACCCCCACGTTGACATAGCCGTAGACCGCGACCGCCGTATTGGCCACGAGCGTGGACTGGACCGCCTGCATCCTGGCCTGGGTGGCGGGGTCCGTGCTCGTGTTGACGCCCGGCTCGTTGGTGATGAGTAGTGGAAAGGCGCTCAAGACGGAGATCGAATGCTCGACGCTCCCCATGTCGTCCACGTTGGACAGGTCTCCGTAGTACAGGCCGAACTGCTGCGGGGCCAGGGGGCCGGCGCTCATTCCGCCATCGGCGACCTGCCAGGCATCGACCACTGCGCTGCGCCAATATCCAGCCGGAGATGCCGTTGCGCCAGCCTGGAACACCTCCGCATCGCGCACCGTTAATGTGCCGTTGGTGTACCGGGCGAAGATATAGGCATATAGGTAGTACGCCGGAGCACTCGGCGTTGCCGTCAGCTCGAACTGGGTTTCTGGCCACGTATCAGCGGGGAATGCCAACGATACGTTCGCCAGAATAGTGCCTGCGAGCCCGCCACTGTCGGTCAGGATCAGGTTGATGCCAAAAGCACTGGCACTAGGTGGCCCGACGATCCCGGAACCGGATGCGATGACACGAAATGTGATGGGCTGGGCAGAAGACTGCTGGATCCCGTAGATCAAATTTAAGAAGTTGTCGGCCGAAGTAGTGTTGACCATCTGAAGACTGTCGTAACCCACCACGGTCCAGGTGGCCCCGTTGACCTGCCACCACCCAGCATCACCAGGGAAGGTGCCGGCGATAGGCGCTGGGGCGAGCACAATGGCGCCAGACTGAAGGGCCGTGCGGTTGAACTCTCCGGCCGCGAGGCTTGGCGTCACCGTCAGCACGCCCGCACCTCCTTATGCGCCGCATCCCAGGGCTTTCTGTTGCTCCTGCGTCGCAGCGATGGCCGCCTGAATGGCCTGCTTGTGAGTGTCTGGAATATTCGGATACTGCGCCAGGAATTCCTGGAGGTCCGCCACCTTCTGGGTCAGCACGAGGCACGCGGGGCTCAGTGGCGTACAGGTGATGCTCCACACTTCTTCCAGCGGGTACGTCGCGCCGAGCCAGACATTGCCCCCCTGGCCATAGGACGAGCCCCATGAATTGCGGCACAGCACTTCGAACTGCGGCTGCGCACCGGGATACGGCGTGCGGGTGCGGTAGTCGAAGGCAAACAGTTCATGCCCTGCAGTGACGATGGTCCCCGGCTGCCACTGCGCGATGTACCCGCCCTGGCCATCTGCCGCCGGGCTGAAGATCATGCCGCCAGGGGAGCACGGAATGCTGACGGCAACGGGCGCGTGGTCGATGGCCGCGGCGAGCACCGCGGCATTCTCGCCCACGGTGCCATCACCGCCGAGCGCCACCGGGCCGTAGGCGGTGATGCGGTGCACGGCCGCAGCATCGTCCTGCTGAGGCGTCAGGGCCGCAATGGACTGCGCCACGTCCTCTGTGGTGGTCGTGATGGTGTCCATGGTGCGCGGGCAGACCCCGTAGGTGCGCAGGCTCTCCCATGCCCACACCGGCTGCATGCCTTCGGTAGTCGCGCCGGCCAATTGGTGGCCACGACCGTAGGTGTAGGGGACGCTGTACTCACCAGGGGCGTTGTTGACCCCGAGATAGAGATCCCACCATTGCCGGATATCCGCTGCCACCTCCGCCACGCACATGCCGGTCTGCTGCTGATTCCGGACCGGCATTTCGGCGAGGATAGCCTGCCGCTGCGCGGAGGTCGTGGTAGACGAGGCCAGCCACGCGGCGGGGTTGGGCAGGCCGTGTCGGGGCCGCGACGGCATGACGGCTGTGGGATGGATGGCGCGGACGACGGAGGCCGGCGCCGCGTTCAGCCGTGGTGCTACCCGTGCACATACCGCGGCCAACTGCGCCCGCGTGACGGTGCCCTGTGGGTCGAATCTGCCGGGGGCGATGCCGTCCATGAGCCCGGCCTGCACGGCTTCTGCTACCGCTGGCGCATACCATGCGTCTGCCGATACGTCGGTGAAATCGCCCACCTGCAGACCCTCCCAGATTCCGCCTGCGCCGTCGGCCACGAGGTCAAGGTCGGTCGCCCCCTGGCCCGTTTGCCAGTCCTCTTGCCATTGCCACATGGCGACGGTCGCTCCGGCACAGGTGGCGGGTCTCCACTCGGGGACTGCGGGCGCGCCGCCGGGCTCGGGCTCGGCCGACCACAGGGGCATCTGCGCCGCATTGCCGTTCGCCGCGCGGGCCGCCGCGAGGGCATTTTGGAGCGCCACGCTGTAGGGCGACCCGTAGACGCCGCCGCTACCGCGGTATGGGCCTGCCGTCTGGCCGTCGGCCCACCCGGTCAGGAACTCGGCAGACGGACTCCAGCCAGCCTCGATTCCGAGATACAGCCGCACGGACGATGGCAAGGACATAGCCTGCGCCGCCGCTATGGCCGCCTGGGCGCAGAGGTGGCCGCGCTGGTACGACCCGGCCGCCTCCTCCGGCGTCAGGTCCTCCCAGTAGGCGGCGACGGCGCGGCCGGAGGCATGCACCCACAGGATAGATGCCGCAGATGTGGCGTACTCACCACCCACGGCCGCGATCCAGCCGTCCACATGGCGACCAAGGGCGGCCTCGGCGGCCGGGATGATGGCGCGGGGATCGCCTGTAGAGTCCAAAAACAGACGCGGCATGGGGGCACCTCCTCGGTTTGGGGCGGGTGGTTAACCGGCGGTGAGAACGCCATCGCGGATCCAGCCATGCCACCGGCCGGGGTACTTGCCGCCGCAGGTCAGGTCCACACTGGGCGTCAAGGTGATGCGCGGCGGCGTGCCGGTAA
>JAJZMB010000060.1 GCA_021803205.1 Bacillota bacterium
GGCATCCGGCCCGGGATCCGCGGTGACCCTCACCGGATCGCGGGCGCCATTGGTCGCCGATGCCCCAAGAAACGCCGCCACCTTGGCCGCCCCTTCCAGAGCGCCGGCCGCGGCCGCGGGACCGGCGAGTTCGGCAATGGCCTCGGCGGCCCAGGCCAACTGGTGCCCCTCCTCCCGCAGTATGATCTCAAGCTCGCGCACGGTGGGGAAGTCCGCCAGCGGGTTACTGGTCTCCACGTGCCAGCGATAGGCCCCGAGGAGGGCCGGCTTGAGCACGCCGTGCACGCCGGAGAGGAGTTCGACCGTGTCCGAGGCCCGCTCGGCCTCGTCCAGCAACGCGGCCAGCGCGGGGTCCGGGCACTGCTCCAGCGCGCGGGTGGAGGTGCGCATGGTCACAATCCGGCGCCGGAGGGCGTCGGCGTGCTGCCCGTCTTCCCAGGCGTGCCGTCCCAGGGCGTGCTTGGCTTCGAGTATGGCCGTTCCGGGGAAATGGGCGCATTGCAGGTAACAGAGCCGCTCCTCCACGTAGGCGTAGCGGCGCAGGAGCAATGCGTTCTCCTCCACGAACAGGCCGGGCCGGTCGGAGTTGGGAATCCCCGCATAGGAACGCATGCGCACCCCTCCGTATGACCGAGCATGGAACGGGCCTCGCCGCTGCCGCCGCGCAGATACCGAACCCAGGATCGGTTGCCGCGGGCTTTGGCCGTCGCGGGTGCCGGTCGGGGGCCGGCTGCGCCCGCATTCCCCCTGTTGCGGCCTCTCCTCCGACAGGAACTCGGCGCGAAACGTCCGTCAAGCACAGCACGCGCCCCAAGTGCACAATCCACTCATGTCCGCTCACCATTAACCGCGCCACGGCCGCCGCCCCGAATTCGTCCATGATCAGGGCCCCACGGAGGCAGTACCGTGTGGCCGCTGCCAAACCTTCCCTCGGGCATGGCTCCGCTGCTCCTTGTCCCCCAAGGGTCCACGGTTTGCGGCCACTGCGGGCGCAGGCCCCTGCGGCACCGTCGGGGGCCTGCGCCCACCGCTCACAGGCCCGCCGTGACCGGGGCAAGCCCGGGGCCGACCGCAGGAAACTTCCGGCGGGCCGCCGCAGCCGCCGCCACGCGTTGCGCCGCCGTCGGCGGGGGAGATTCCGCCGCTCCCGCGCCCTGCAGGGCGTCGATCTGCCGGGCAAGCGACGTGAAGCCCTCCGCCACACCGAGCTGCTGATTCCAGATCTGCCCCCAGGTCTGGCTGACAAGGGCGCCGGCCTCCACAGGCTGGTACTTGAAGAATTCGAAGCCGGGGTATGCCTCACCCGCCTGGGCCGGTTCCCGCCAGTACTTGAGAGACTTATGGGCCAGGATGGGCGCAACATTCCGCACCAGTGCTTCCCATTCCTCCAGCAGAGATAGTTGCGCCGGCGGCGACAGTGTCAGGCGCATATAAAACCGTGACCAGGCGGTGTCCACTGCGGAGAACCTGAAGAGTTCCCAGGCGAGCTCCTTGTCAGGGGCGAAGGCGTTGAGGGCGTACCAACTGCTCTGGCCAACGGTCGCCGGACGCACCGGCCACCGCGGATAGGGGATGAAGTCCCACTTCGTGGCGGTTCCCAGGTTCTGCACCGCCCAGAGCAGGGACGGGTCCGCACCCTGGCTGAAGACGACCTGCCCGGTCGCGAGCGCCGGAACCGGGGTGCCATCCCCCTGCACACAGACCTTGCGCCACAACAGATCGAACGCGAACTCCCCGGCGGCGATGCTCCCCGGCCGGTCCAGCAGGCAGTGGGTATACGTGCTGTCCTGGTAAGCGCCGCCGAATCCCGCCAATAGCGCGATACCCGGAAACGGCCCACCGGCGCTCCACGGGATGGTCCCGCCGGATCTCTGCTTGCCCCCCTTGTTGGAGGTACAGGCGTTCCAGAGCCTCTGGGCGTCCAGGTACGTCCAATCCGGGGCGGGGTAGGACAGGCCGAGTTCGTCCAGGATGTCCTGCCGGTAGATGTAGGCCTGGGCGGCCGCGTCCACCGGCACCCCATACAGCCTTCCACCAACCTTCAGTTGGGCCACCAGGTTCGGGGGCCAGATCGTCGTGTCCACGTTATCCTGCTGCAGGTACGCATTGAGCGGCTCCAGGAAGGGAAGGACGACCGGCCAGTCCCCGCAGCAACTTGAGAGGGACACCGGGGCCGGCGATCCGGCCAGAATGGCCGCAGTCACGCCAGGCATCCCTCCATCGATCTGCCATGTGGCCTGTACGCCTTTGTGCCTGCTGTTGAACTCCTGATCTACAAAGTCCTGGATGAGCTTGGTTGTTGTAGCATTGATCGGAATCCCCACCACGTAGAGTTGGAACGTCACCTTGGCGACGTTAGCCCGCGCCGTCGGGCGCGCTTGGGCGCCCTGCCCCGCGGCGCAGGCACCCAGGGCTGTCCCGGCGGTCACCAGCGCCACCGTGGAGCCCAGGGTGCGCAGCATCGCCCGGCGCGTGCGCACAACCAAACCGGCCACCCCCCTGTATTCGCATGCGCGACCGCGGCTCCGCGTGCTCCCCTCCGGCAGCGGCGAGCACACCTCACCCGGACGTCGCCGCTTCCCGCAGCCGCACCGGCCCGAACAGTCCCCCGGCCGCCTGCCCCTTGCCGACCAGGCTCGTCGGTCGCCCGATCTCATAGTGCGCGCCGAGGGTGTTGGTGACGCGCACGCGCAACCGGTGCCGCCCCGGTCCCCACGCCTCTCGCAGATCGAAGCGGAACGGGTGCCAGAGGCGCACGCCGACGTCGTGCCCGTCGACCCAGACCTGCGCGGTGCCGCGCACGTATCCGAGGTCGAGCCACGCCCGCGTGCCCGTCCCCTCGGCCTCCGTCACGTACTCCACCACGCCGCTGTGGTGGGGAAGGTGCAGCGCGGTGCGCCAGTCACCAAGACTCCCCCTGCCCGGAGAGATCCGGAAGCGTATGGGCGCGGTGAGGACGGCCGCTTCCGGCGCGGGAACCACCGGCACCACGCGCACGGCGCACACCGTTCCGGCCGCCTGCGGCTCGAACTCGGCGGCCCCCCCTCGCAACTCCACCTCCCGGTCGCCCACCCATGCCCGGGCCGGCCCCAGGGCCTCCAGGCGCAATGCCGCCGCGCCCACGGGCAACTCGAAGCGCAACCACACCGGCCGGCCGGCCTCAGACGGTTCCAGGAGCAGGGGCAGGGGGGCTGGCACGGGCACGCTGTCGGGCATCAACCAGCCGACATCGCCCAGGGGATGCGGACGGGGACGGATCCAGAGGGCCTCCGTGCTGCCCGCGTGGGGGATGCGGGCGGCGGGCCGCCCGGCGCCGTCGGTCCAGTCCGGCCCTGAGGCAAACCTGGCGCACGTGCCGTCAGGGAAGACCACTTCGCCGTCGACCAGCGCCCGTTCGTAGCCGCCGCGTTCCGGAAAGCGTATCCGAATCTCATTTTCGCCGGCGCGCCACAGCGCCGCGACGTCCAGTTCCTGCTGGCCCGAGCGGGCGTAAGGATTGAAATCCCCCTCGACCGCCGCGCGGGTGCCGTTCACCCAGAGTTCCACATGCCCGTGGGCGGCAAAACAGATCCTGACCCGGCGCGCACGCGCCTGGGCAGCCACCACGCGCCGCAACGCCCAATCTCCACCCGCGGCCGGTTGACGCACACCGACCCATTCCGGTTGCACGTCCGGCTCCTGTGCGGACACCTGCACCCCCAGGCGCACATCGCCATCCCGCACGGCGGCACACCGCACCAGCAGGTCGTTGGCTCCCGGACGCAGCGCCGCCGGGGCCGCGACCGCGTGCGCCCCGGCGGCATCCCCCCCGAGGACCTCCCGACCATCCAGAAAAACCGCCCTGTCGCCGACGCCCTCCACCTGGATCCAGTACCGGCCTGCGGCGGGCGCCACCACACGGGTGAACGCCCACAGGATATCCCCCCGCCGCGCTCGCCCCAGATCCAGGAAGGTGCGCGGCACGCGTCCCATGCGCCCGGCCCAGTCCCGGAACGCCATGTCTCCGAACAGCGTGCTGTAGACGACGGGCCGCGCGCGCCCCGGGTCGAACCGCTCGCCCCTGTTGATCAGCCAGCGCGCCGCCTCGCTCCAGAGGCGCGGGGACCAGGACCGGTCATCAAAGGCGGCCCGGTGCCAACCCGCAGCCTCTCCGTCGTCCTGCCCGAGTTCGGTCTTCACCCGAAAGCTCCGACGCTCGATGGGGAGAAACTGGCCGCCACCGTGGAGGTCGAAGTCGCCGAAACGGTTGTCCAGCGTGAGCTGCACGCGTACCAACCAAGGCGCGACCGGCAGTTGCCGCACTCCGGCCGCACAAGGCTCGGGCGCTGCCGTGCCGGCGGGGATGAGCCGGTCACCCGCCAACCGGGGTGTCCGCGCATCCAAACCGGGCTCCGGTGCGCCCGGCGGCCGGCAGACGACCAGCGCGGCGGGCCAATCCCTGAATGGAACGTTCACGACGATGCGCTCCCCGTCGCGCCGAAACGGGATGGCACACTGCGTGCCGCTCACCGGATCCCACAGCTCCGGGCTCCCCGCCGTCCACAGCGTGTACGTCGCCTCCTCCGGAACGGCCGGGGGTGCGGTGCTGGCGCTGTGCATGGGCAACAGCGCTTCCGATGGTGGCAGGAGCAGGAACACGTCCACGCCGTCCACGCTCCGGGCAAGGGCCAGACCGGGCCCGTCCGCGCGCCGCGGGATGGCGTGCTCCAGCACCGCGGGCACATCCTCCGGCGCCGCCACGCTGACCGTGCCCGCGGGGAGAGGCGGTTCGTGCGGCACGCCGACCGCCACAAGCAGGCCACCGCGCGCGACGAAGGCCTCCAGCCGCTCCCGCGCCGCCGCTTCCGCCACGCCCACCCCCGGCAGGATCACCACCCGGTAGGTCTCCTCAGCCACACCGAGGGCGCCGTCCTCCAGGCGTGCCGAGGCCAGAGCGGTGTCCTCCAGCAGATCGAAGTCCCGCCGATCCGCGCGCAGAACGCCTGGCGCCGCCTCGTGTCGGGCCTGGCGCCCCACCAGGGCCCAGTAGACTTGCCGGATGTGCCCGACCGCAGCGTCGGGATCCCGCCGCGCGGCCGCCTGCGGATGTTCGCCCGGCCGGAGATCCGCCTGGGACATATGCTCCCAGACGGCCTGCCCGGGATAATACACGGCGACGTCGCAGACGTGCCGTCCCTGGGCAAGCAGCCAGCAGGCCCGGGCCACGGTGTCGGCGAACACGGGGTAGTGTTCGGCGTAGGGCTGGCGCCAACCGGTGTCCGGCGGCGCCCACTCCCACCAGCCGCCGCGGGTGCTGTAATAGATGGCGTGCGGATCAAAGAGTGTCACCCCGGCCTGCAACCATGGCACCAGCCAATGCAGCGTCTCCTCCACCGTCCCGCCCCAGCCGCTGGAGTGAAAGCCCTCCAACCACACCCTCCTGCCCCCGTGCGCATGCACCAACGAGGAGTGCGGCTTGGCCTCCCCGTCCATATCGCTCCCCGGTGCGGAGAAGTGGCGATGCGTGCGGAAGTAGTCGAGGTAGAGACGCTGGGCGCCGTGCGGGTCCACCTTGCGTCCGGGCCCGGCCTGGTCGCAGCCCAGCAGCATCCCGTGCCGGACATGCCACTCGCCCAGCGGGCGGAAGAAGGCGGTCTCGGCCAGTTCGGCCAGCAGGCCGTAAAAGCGGCGGCGCACCTCCCCCGCGCCGGGACCGTCCGCGAACAGAAGCGGCAGCGACGGCAGCAGATCCTCGCCGAAGCGCTCCCGGTAGGCCGACGGTACGGCCGCGGTCCAGGTCGGCATCGGCTGCAGCTCGTCCTGAAAGCTGCCGGCGATCACACGCCCCAAGCGATCGCCGCAACGCCGCTCCATCTCGCCATGGATCCGGTCGAGCAGGGCCCCGCAGGCCTGCACGTGCAGCCAGTCGAAGCCCTGTCGCACCGTCGCGTAGCGGTCGCCGTCGACAGTGGCGACGACGTCGGCCTCCGGGGGTGGGGCTTCACCGGCCGGGAAACGGCGCAGTTGGTAGCCGGCGAAGTCAGGCCTCTCGGCCACCAGACGGGCGGGGAAGTTGGCCCCCGAGAAGCCGATCTGATCGTAGAACCAAAGGAACATACCGAGCCGCTCCGCTTCGTCCAGGGCGCAGTCGAAGAGCTCCCACCATGACTGGCCGTAAAAGGGCGGATCGTCCGCCGCGCAACCGTGCGCCGCTCCGGCGGGCGCCAGGTTGATCACACACAGGTTGCGGAGCCCCGCGGCACGCAGCTTCTGCATCTGCCAGCGCAGGCGCTCCTCGGTGACCGGCTCACCGCTCCACCACCAAAGAGGCACCGGACCGTACCGGGGGTCCGCCGTCGCAAAGCCCTGACGCAACCCGCGCACAGTCGCCACGCTCCCCTCGCCCCATGCGGCACCATCCCTGCGCAGTGCATCCGGGGTCATCCGTTCGAGTGGGGTGCATTGGCGAGAACATCCCGATGTTCCTCTGCCGAGCAACAATACGCATACATTCGGCCGATAGACGACTCCACTTTCCTTGTACAATTTCTTGTTACGGGTTACTCTTCGTGCCCGGCGGGCAGGCGCGGTCACATTGGGGCGTCCCCGCGTCGGCAGCGCGGATGATGCACGAAGCGGTCGGGGCGCGGCAGCGCCAGACCCGCGCACAGATCCTTTGGAGCCGGAGGCGGGCCGAGCCGATGACGGACTACCGGCCGGATGTTGGCGCCGGAATTCGTGCAGGCGTTCACCGACCTGTTGGCCAGGATTAGTTGGCTGGCGCGCGGGCAGCGGCGTCGCGCAGCGACTGACCTCCAGGAGCGCTGGCAATCCGCTTCAACCAAACACGCGCGCCGACCGGGGAGTTGGTCGGCGCCCCGCGGTGTTCCGCCCCCGTGCCGCCGCCGCGCATTCACACAATCGTCACAGCCTGGTAAAACTTTCGCCAACCGTGCGGCGCGGCCCACGGCGTACGATCCTTACGCAGATGGTCGCAGCAAGAGTCGGCTTCCACGTCGGCCGAGAACAGAGAATCATTGGGGGACAAGGGATATAGCAGAAGCGACCGCGCAAGGGCGGACTTTTGCAGCGGTCGCCTGGGCATGGTGTTCTGCAGTCCACGTCATACACCGCCCGCCCTCCCCCCCGCCGCGTCCGTGCGGCGGCCCAGGCCGGAGGGCGGCGCCGCGCGATGACAGCGGCGGCACGCGGCCGAGCGTTGGGGACGACGCCCCGTGGATACATCCGAGGGAAAGGAACCGCCATCATGCCCATCCAACCCTCAGCTCGGTGGAGGCGCCTGTTCACCGCCGTTGTTTGCGTCGGTACGTTCGTGTGCGCCGCTGCCTGTGGCCAGGCGGCGGGGCCTCCACGCGGGAGTTCCGTCCCCCCGGTCAGCAGCAACGCCACCAGCGGCCAAAAGGCCTCGCCCGGCCACACCCGCCAAACCGTCGCGTACGCCGGCACCATCGCCGCGGTGACCGGGCAGCAGCTCTCGCTGCGGACGGCCGCGCACCGGACGGTCTCGCTGGCGCTGGCACCTTCCACAAAGGTGCTGAGCCAAACGGGCGGACATGCGCCCACCACGGCGCAGGCAGGCTCCCTGGCCGCGGGCCAGCGCGTCCAGGTCCGGGCCGTGGCCGGCAAGGCCGGGCTCACCGCGGTACAGATCACGATCCTCGTCCCGCAGGCCAGTGGCAAGGCCGCCGGCGGCGGGCGGCTCGGGCCCAGCCACGCCGCCAAGACCGTGGTGATCAGAAGCGCCGCCAGCGGCGGGCAGGCCGGGCCCAGCAGCGCCGCCAAGACCGTGGTGACCAGCAACGCCGCCAGCGGCCAGAAGACCTCGCCCGGCCACACCCGCCAGACCGTCGCGTACGCCGGCACCATCGCCGCGGTGACCGGGCAGCAGCTGTCGCTGCGGACGGCCGCGCACCGGACGATCTCGCTGGCGCTGGCACCCTCCACGAAAGTGCTGAGCCAAACGAGCGGACATGCGCCCACCACGGCGCAGGCGGGCTCCCTGGCCGCGGGCCAGCGCATCCGGGTCCGGGCCGTGGCCGGCAAGGCCGGGCTCACTGCGGTACAGATCACGGTACTCGGCGCACCCCACGGCGGCGGTACGCTGCGCGGGACCGTCACCGCCGTCGGGCCCTCCTCGCTGACGCTGCGCACAGTGTCCGGACAGCCGGTTTCGGTGGGCCTGCCGGCGGGCGTACGTGTCGAGGTCGCGCCCAAAGGCGGAGTGGTGACGGCATCAACGGTCGCCGCGGTAAAGATCGGATCACACGTGACCATGCGGGTGACCCGCGCCACCCGAGGACCGGTAGCCCAACTGATTCGCGTTCACATCGGCTAAACGACGGATCCAGGTCCGCGGGGACCCCAACAAGTCCCGGAGGTGACGGATGTGCCTGTACTCGGCTGGATCCGCCGACGTCCCGTCGCGGTGGCGATGGCCGTCCTGCTTGTCGTGGGCAGCGGCGTCACGGTGCTGGCCCGCCACGGCGGCGGCGCGGGACACCGGGGCAAGGGCGGCCCGGTCGTCGCGGTCCAGGGCACGCGGGCCCGACGGGGGACGCTGACGGGGACGCTGTCGTTTGTGGGCAGCGTCGCCAGCACCTACACGGTTGCGGTCACGCCCGGCGTCGCCGGCACCGTCACCGAGGCCGGGGTCCGCGTCGGCCAGGCGGTCACGGCGGGCGAGCACCTCTTCACCCTCAGCAACCCCGCGGTCACACTCCACGCGCAGGTTGCCGCGGCGGACGCACAGGCCGCGGAGGCCAGGCTGAAACAGGCGGAACAGGGCGGAACGGCCAGTGCCGTCGCGCAGGCCCAGGCGGCGCTGGCGATGGCCCAGGCCCGGCAGAAATCGCTGTTCGAACCGAATCCGGCGCTGGTGCAGCGCCAGCAGTCCGCGGTCTCCCAGGCCCAGACCGAACTGAGCATCGCCCAGCAGAACCTGCAGGCCCTGCAATCGGGCCAGGCGCCCGCCGCCGTCGCGCTGCAGAACGCACAGCAGGCGCAATCCGCCACCGCCTCCGCCGGGCAGAGCCAGGCCAATGCGAACCTGGCGGCCGCCGAACAGGCCCTGCAGCAGCTGCAGGCCTCCAACAGCCCGCAGAACGTCGCCATCGCCAACGCCCAGCAGGCCTACACCAACGCGGTGGCCGAGGAGCAGACCGTGAGCGGGTCCACCTACGCCAAGGCCGCGGTGGCCGCCGCCGCCGCCGCGCTCTCCACGGCGGAAGCGGCGTACACCGCAGCGGTGGAGAAGGCCCAGCAGGCGGTGACGGTGGCCCAAGCGCAGGCTCAGGCCGCCGCCACCTCGGCCGGCGGCCAGCTCGCTGCCGCCCAGGCCGCTTACCAGTTGGCCCTGTCCAACGCGCAGCACGCAGTGGAGACGGCGCAGGCCAACCTGGCGGCCCAGGAAGCGGTCCTGGCGGGGCTGACCAGCGATGCAATCACCCCGGCCGCGGCCCAGATGGCGGCGGCGGCGGTCGCCGAAGCCCAGGCACACCTCCAGGCGGTGGAGCAGCCGTACACGCAGGCGGCCCTGGACGGGCTGCAGGCGGCCGCGGCCTCCACCGCGGGCAACGCCACCCTGGCCGCGCTGCAGGCCGATAAACTGCAGGTGGTCGCACCCACTTCGGGGATCATCGTCTCGGTCAACCCGGGCCTGGCGCGAGCCGGCGCCGCCGTCGGCGCCGGCTCGCTCCTGGCGACCATCCAGAGCGACGTCCTCCAGGTGGAGGGCCCTGTTCCTCAATACGACATCGCCGAGGTCCACCCCGGCCAACCGGCCGCCATCTTCAGCTCCGCGGCGCCGGGCAAGGCGGTCGCCGGCCAGGTGGTCGGGATCTCGCCCACCGGCAACCTCGCCAACCTCACCTTCCTGGTGACCGTGGTGCCCGCCGGGTCCGGCGCCGGGCTGGCCGCGGGGGAGTCCGCCTCCGTCCAACTCCTCGCGCGGCAGGTCCGCGGCGCGGTCATGGTGCCAAGCGCGGCGCTGCAGACGGGGAGCAAAGGGAAGTTCCTGTACGTCCTGGTGCCGGCGGCGGGTGCGCCGTCCCATCCCGCCGCGACGCCGGCCTCGTCCGCGACCGGCGCCGGCAAGACGGCCGGTGCTGGCGGCGGTTCCGCAAAAGCAGCGACGCGCCACGGCCAGCGGGGCGGGAAGGCTGCAGCGACACGCGCGCGAGGCTCGTCCGCCAAGACTGGGGCCCCGACGTCGCCCGCGCCGGGGGGCACGCGGGCGCAGACGCTCGGAGGCACCGTGCGCGTGGTGGCGGTGCGCACCGGTCTGACCAGCGGTTCCTGGACTCAGGTCCTCTCCGGCCTGAAAGCGGGGGAGGTCGTCCTGCTGCCGGGCGTGGGGAGCTATCTGGCCACCGGCGACCGGGTGGCGGTCACACTCACCCGAGTACCCCCGCCCAAGCCCTTCCCGGTCAAGGTGACCGGTGGGACGCCGCAAGGCACCATCGTCGCCTCCGTGGTCGGCAAGGCGACCGGGGCCCTCTCCGGCAAGGGTCGCGGCAGGGTGGGCCGAGCCCGGAAGGCGGGCAAGAAGGCTGGGGCCATGGCCAGTGGCGGTGGCACGGCCAAGGCCGGCGGCGGCGCCAAGGCGGCCGGCACCGCCACGGCCAAGACGGCCGGCGGGGGCGGCAAGGCGGCCGGCACGGCCAAGGCCGCGGCTGGCGGCGGCGCTAAGGCGGCTGGCGGCACGGCCGGCGGGGGTGGAGCCGCGTGAACCTGACACGCATCGCCATCCAGCGGCCGGTCACCATCCTGATGCTCATCGGCGCCCTGGTGGTGGCAGGCGTGATCTCCTTCTCGCGCCTGCCCGTGCGCCGCCTGCCCAACGTCGACTTCCCGTTCGTGCGGGCGACCATCGCCTATCCGGGCGCCAGCCCCACCGACATCGAACGCCTCGTTGTCGCGCCCATGGAGCAGGCGCTGTCGAACGTGACCGGCGTGGCCGACATGACAGCGGTGGCCGCGCCCGGACGCGGTACCGTCTCGCTGCAGTTTCTGACCGGCACGGATACCAGCATCGCCTCGGTGGACGTCTCACAGGCCCTGGCCCGCGCGGCGCGGGCGTTCCCGGTGGGGGCGCTGGCCCCGGTGGTCACCGCGGCCAATCCTTCCGCCCTTCCCCTGATGAACATCGCCTTGTCCGGCGCCCTGACGCAGGCCCAACTGTATAGCCTCGCCGTCAATGATGTGGCTCCCGCCCTCGACCAGGTCTCCGGTGTCGCCTCGGTGAACGTGGTCGGCGGGCGGCAGTCCCAGGTCAACGTCCAGGTGCAGCCCACCGCCATGCAGGAATACCGCGTCTCGCTGGCTCAGATCACCGCCGCGCTGGCGGCCGGCAACCGCAGCGTCCCGGCCGGTTCGCTGGTCCAGAACGGCACCAGCTATCTCGCGCGCACCAGCGGGATGTTCCACTCCGCGGCCCAGGTCGGGGACGTTGTGGTGGCCAGGCGGCCGGGCGGGAACGTCTACCTGCGCGACGTGGCGCAGGTCAGCCTGGGCTTCGCGCAGAAGGGCAGCACGGCCCAGTTGAACGGCCAGCCGGCGGTCGGCCTGGTCCTCACCGCCCAGAGCACGGCCAACTCGCTGGCCGTGAACAACGCCGTCAAGGCCGCGCTGGCGCGCGTGCAGCCGTCCCTGCCCCCCGGCATCCATTTCGCCGTGGTGGGCAACATCACCCGGTTCACCCGGGCATCGCTGCACGACGTCATCTTCGACCTCGTCCTCGCCGTGCTGATCACCGGCGCGGTGCTGATGCTCTTCCTCCATCGCCTCCAGAACACCGTGATCGTGCTGCTGGCCATCCCCACGTCCCTGATCATCACCTTCACCGTGATGTACACGCTGCATTTCAGCCTCGACCTGATCTCGCTGATGGCCCTCTCCCTGCTGATCGGTATTCTGGTGGACGATGCGATCGTCGTGCTGGAGAACATCAACCGGCACATCGCCCTCGGCGAGGCCGTCCGCGAAGCCGCCTACCGCGGGCGGATGGAGATCGGCGCCGCCGCGGTGGCCATCACGCTCACGGACGTGGTCGTATACGGACCGACAGCCTTTGTCACCGGCAACGTCGGGCAGCTGTTCCGCGAATTCGGTCTGACCATCACGGCCGCCACGCTGATCTCTCTATTCATCTCCTTCACCCTGACACCGATGCTGGCCTCGCGCTGGCTGCGGCCAAAAACGGTGGCGGCGGAGACGCCGGACCGTCGCAGCCCGCGCCCAAGCAGCGGCTCCGCCCTCTGGCAACGCTTCGTCAACGCCTGGGAGCGCGGTTACCAGACCCTGGTGGGCCTGTATACCCACTTCCTGAGCGGCGCACTCCGGCGGCGCCCCTGGGTGCTGCTCGTCGGCGCGGGGGCGCTGGCCTTCAGCCTGGCGGCCGTCCCCACCGGGTTGGTGGGTACCACCTTCACACCCAAGGAGGACATCGGGACCTTCACCGTCCAGGTGCGGTTCCCGGCCTCGGTGACGCTGGCGACAAGCCAGGCCGACATCCAGGCCCTGGCCGCGGAGATCGGCCGGTTGCCCGGGGTCACCGAGGTTTACGACTCAGCGGGTTTCGGAGGCGGGCTCGGCAGCGGCACCTCTGTCGGGCAGATCACGGTCGACCTTGAGCCCAAGGGCCAGCGGCCCAATCTCTTCACCTACTACGAACCGCGCGTGCTGGCCCTGGCCAGGGGCTTTGCCGGCATGCAGGCGCATGTGGCGGTACAGAACCCCCTGGTGGTCGCCGGCGGCCGGTCCCTGCAGATCCAGTTGACGGGACCCAGCCTATCCACGCTCGAGACCGTCGCCGGCGAGGTGGAACAGGGAATGGCGAAGCTGCCCGGTGTCTTCAACGCCAGCAGCAATGCCCTCAAACCGAGCCCCCAGCTCAGCCTGACCATCTCCCGCTCGGAGGCCTCCTACCTGGGGGTCTCGCCCGGTGCGGTGGGGGCCGCGGTGGCCGCGGCAGTCGGTGGCAAGGTGGTCACCTATCTCCAGCCGTCGAGCAACGTGCCGCAGATCCCGATCTGGGTACAGATCCAGAACGGTTCGGCACTCAGCGACCAGCAGTTGAGCAATCTGCCCATTCCGACGCCGAAGGGCATCGTGCCCTTCGGCCAGTTGATGCACATCCGTCACACCGTGTCGCCCGCCCAACTGCAGTTTGTCAATCGGCAACTGACCGTCAGCGTGGTCGCCAGCGTCGCCACCAACGACCTCGGCAAGGTCGCGATCGAGGCCGCGGTCATGATGCGCGGCATCCACCTGCCGGCGGGCTACGCCTATACCTTCGGCGGGCAGGTCTCGCAGCAGAGCTCGGCCTTCGGACCACTGCTGCAGGCCTTCGGACTCTCCATCCTCCTGATGTACATGCTGATGGCGGCGCTGTACGAATCGCTGCTGTACCCGCTCATCCTCCTTTTGACGCTGCCGCTGGCGACGTTCGGCGCCATGCTCGGCCTGGCGCTCACCGGCCAGACGCTCAACATCTTCTCGTTCATCGGGTTGATCATGATGGTCGGACTGGTGGCCAAGAACGCGATCCTGCTCATCGACTACACCAACACCCTGCGCCGGCAGGGGTTGGAGTTGTACGCCGCTCTCCTGGAGGCGGGCAGGGTGCGCCTGCGCCCGATCCTCATGACCACCGCCACCATGGTCTGTTCGATGCTGCCACTGGCCATCAGCAACGGAGCCGGCTCCGAGGACCGCCAGCCGATGGCCATTGTGGTCATCGGCGGCGTCGTCACCTCGACGCTGCTGACCCTGGTGGTCGTTCCCGTCATGTACAGTCTGTTCACTGAGTTCACCGACTGGCTGGGACGGACCGGCTTGCTCCGGGACGCCGTCTCGCCGCCCGAGTCCCTGGAGGCGGCCGGCGCCGACTGAAGGGCGCGCCCGTCCCCAAACGTAACCCCGGCGTAAAGGAGGGCAACGGCGCTGACCGGCGCCTTCCACGGCGCCACCGTTCTGGCCGCCTCTGTGGCGGCGATGTTCGTACTGATCATCGTCGGCGCCGTTCCGGCGCACCGCACCGGGCTGCTGTTGCCCGGCGCCCTCGGCATCCTGGCCTACCCGATCATCCACATCTTCACCGGCACCGTGAGCAACCCTCCGGCTCCTGTACCCGGACCGCGGTTGCTCACGTAAGCGGGGCAGAGCCGCCCGGGATGCGCCGGAACTGCCGGACGCCTCGGACGTCACTCCGGCGCAGGCCGCGGCGCATCGGTTGCAGTATAGCGACGTCACGGCGACGCGGCGGAATCAGGCTCCCGCCGCGTCGCCCACCGCCCAGCGCGCGCCGCGACCCAACAACTCCCGGAACGTCTGGTCGTCGTACGTGGACCGGTTATGCCCAAGGGACAGATAGAAGACGCGCCCCGCACCCTCCTGCCGAATCCATGCGATCGGCACGGGCCGGTCCTCGTGACTGCGCGTCTCCGCCAGCAGATGCGCGCGTTCCGGATGCCACTCCAGCAGGTACAGTTCGTCGTGGACGGTGAACGCTGGCAACCCGGCCACGATGGGATGGGCGGGGTCGGTGTATTCCACGGCGATGTCCAGTTGCGGCGGGTGACGGAGGAACCGGCCGCCCAGCGCCTCGATGTACGCCGCCGAGTTCTTGAAGGTGTCGGCGGCGTTGTGGATGCCGACCAGACCTCGGCCCGAGCGAAGGAACGTCAGCAACCCGTGTTCCTGCGCCGCGTCCAACACGCGCCCCGTCGTCAGGTTGACCACAAGGTCATAGTGCGCCAACCCGGGGGACGCGAGGACCTCGATGTCCTCGCTGAGAAACGTCTGGAAACCGTTCTGGTTCAGAATCTCGCGCGCCGCCGGTCCGTTGATCAGGAACTGGTGGAACTTCTCGGTCATGCCGCCCAGCAACAGCGCGGTCCTCGCCATGCTGCCCACCCCCTGCTTCACGCTCCTCGGATCGCACGCCCAGCATGCCCCGGCGCCGGTCCGCGCCAAGCCCCCCGGGCTGTTGCCCGACCGGCGCCGCGTCCGGATCAGACCTCGGATTCGAACTCGTCGTCCGGGTCGAAGGGGGGCACGACCATGTTCAGTACTTCCAGGCGGCCCACCGCACGGTGGCGCACACCCGGCGGGATGTGCACCACCGTGCCGGGCCGGAGCGGATGGCCGATGCCGTCCAACTCCATCACGCCCTCGCCCTCGAGCACGTAGTAGGTCTCGGTCAAGCGCCGATGGTAGTGCGTGCGGCTATCCTCCCGGATGCTCACCCGATGCACGCTGAGCACCGCGCCGTCCGCCGCGGTGAGAATCCTGCGCGCCACCCCGCAGGGGCAGTCCACCCCGGGGGTGTCCTCCAGTCTCCGGATCAACGCCGGCATACCGCTCCCCCTCCCGGGTCCCGCCCGGCCCGCAACCGGCCACTACTCGGCGGCACGGAGCACCCTCTCCACCAGTTCCATGGACCGCACCGCGTCGCCGAAGTGGTTGTCGGGAAGGGTACGGCCCTTCACGCAATCGATGAAATGGCGCGCTTCGTGCCAGAAGCCGAGCCACAGCTCCGGACGGTTGTCGGGCGCATCCGCCGGCCCGAAGGAGCGGGAAGGGCGGACCTCCGCCGTGCCATTGTCGGCGACAAAGAGGCAGTCTCCGTCCGGATCAAAGTGGGCGGTGGCCCCTTTGCCATGAAGTTCCGCCTGGAAGATGCGCCTGCCCGTGCCGTAGTCCGACCGCCAGACCCCGACGGCCCCGCTGGAGAAGGACACCAGAGCGGTGACCGAATCGGGGAAGGGCCCGGGGTGGCAGTGGTTGCGCACCGCGGCGGTCACGCCGCGCACCTCGCCGCCTAGGAACCGGAGCAGGTCCGCGGCGTGGATCCCGTCGACGGTGAACATGTCGATGACGCCGCCGTACTCTGCGGCCGGACGCTCGAACGGCAGGCACTTGAGGAAGCTGACCGTGATGTGGTGGACCGGCCCCCGCTGGTCCAGCCGCCGACGCAGTTCGGTGAGCGCCGGTGCGAAGCGGCGTTGGAAGCCAACCGCGGTGAGGCAGGTGCGCGCCTCCGCCCGATGGGCCAGCGCGCGTGCCTGCCACGTGGTCAGACCGAGCGGCTTTTCCACAAAGAGGTTCCGCCCCTGGTCCAGAACGACGCCAGCCGGCTCGAACAGGTACTGGGGAGGCATCACCAGGTACACGACTTCGGGATCCGCCTCAGCCAACATCTTTCGGAAGTCTGTGTACGTCTGCGGAATCCCAAACCGCTGGGCCGCCGCCTGCGCCCGCTCCGGTACAAGGTCGGCCACGGCCACAAGGTCCACATCCGGCATGCTGTGCAGTGAGGGGTAGTGGAAGCGCGTGGAGAGGCGGCCGGCCCCGATCATCGCGACGCGCACCTTCCGCTCGTCCGTCATCGCTGCCGCCCGGTTGCCGGGACGTGTGCCCGCCGATCACCGGCCTGCCCCACCGTCTCCGCCCACCCGGGCCCTTCCCCCCTCTCCTCGATCAGGGCTCGCGCCGCCGCGCTCCCCAGCCGCCTTGCTCAACGCGGCAGGGGCAGGGTCACCCGCCGACCATCGCGCGCTGATTGATAGCCGCCGAGCACCATCTCCACCGCCGCCCGGCCCCACTCCGCCGGCACCGGCGACGGG
The DNA here is from genome assembly GCA_021803205.1 of Bacillota bacterium. Classification (GTDB taxonomy): domain Bacteria; phylum Bacillota; class Sulfobacillia; order RBS10-35; family JAJYVN01; genus JAJZMB01. The sequence continues at coordinate 16,626 of JAJZMB010000060.1, forward strand.
GTGTCGTGGACGATGCAGTCGATAAACGGGCCGGCGACCACATCGGAGCGGGCTCGGACCAGTTCGATCGCCGGTTGGGTCCAGGCACCCTGCTCCACCGTCCACACCTGCAGCGGCGGCGTCCCGGCGGGCATCACCCGAGTGGAGGCGATGTCGGTTCCCGTGGCGACCAGGCTCCCGCGGTCCCCGTAGATCTCCACCGTGCTCAGCGCCGCGACCTCTGTCCAGCTGGTCTGGTGCACGCCCAACTGCCCTTCGGCCCAACGGTAGAGCAGAACCGCGTTGTCCTCCACCGGCAGGTCCGGAATCCGGGTGATCACCTCGGCGCTCACGCTGACCGGTGCCCCGAACATCCAGACGAACCAGAGGGCGGCATGCGCCCCCTCGTCCATCAGGGCACCGCCCCCCGAACGCTCGGGATCAGCCATCCACCACAGAACCCGCTGGCGTTCGGCCGGGTCGATGGCGAAGTGGTGGCTGTGCCGGCGCCGGACGATACTGATGCGCCCCAGCCGCCCTGAATCGACGATCTCCTTGATGGCCTCGTGCAGCGGATCGAAGCGCAGATTGAAACTCTGCATGTATTTGACCTTGGCCGCCGCAACCGCCGCGACGATGGCGTCGCAGTCCGCGGCCGTGGTCGCCATCGGCTTCTGCATCATGATGTGCTTGCCGGCCCGCGCCGCCGCAACGGCGAGGTCGGCATGCTTGGCATTCTCCGCACAAATGGTGACCGCGTCCACGTCCGAACGGGCCAGCACCGCGTCCAGGCGAGGCACGAACTCGACGCCCAGCCTCGCGGCCGCGGCAGAGCCGCGCTGGGCGTCGTCGTCCCAGACCGCGACGACCCCGGCGTCAGGCCGCTGCTGAATCGTCCGGGCCCAGGCGCCCTGATGACCGTGGGCGAAACTGAGGAGCGCCACGCCAACCCTGGAACCCATCGCGATCGCCATCCTTCCCCGATCCCCGCGGCGTCGACGCGTTTCCGCCTGCCGGGATACCACCGCTCATCCGGCAGGCCCGCCGCACCAAGCGCGGGCCGCGGCGGCGTGTGCGCCACCTCGCAACGAGCCCGCCGCGGCCCGGCGGCCACAACGTTCCTGCCCGCCCCTTCTCCCGACGGCCGCCGTCCGCGTCAGCGTTTGGCCGGACGATGGGCACCCGTCGAGCGCGGCAGCCGTTCGGCGCCGGGGTGCAACCCCGAATCGACGAGGGAAGGCGCCGGATCACCCACCAGATGGTGGCTTCGTCTGGCTCCAGCACAAACACGCCACCTGCCCAGGTCGGTTGACATCTCCCGTCGAGCGCGCTCCACCTTGGCCCACCGGACCCGACCCCTCGGCCGACCGGGTGGAGTCGTTCAATGAAGCGGCGGCAGCGGGTGGGGCCGGACCAGGGCCCCGCTCAATTCGTGGGACTCCATCGCCGCGAAGGTATACTCCAGGGCCGCCAGGGCATCGCGCCCGGACGCCCGCAGGCGCTCCCTCGGCACGCGGCCGGCCACATCCTCGACGAACGCGTGCAGCCGCTGTGGAAACGTCGCATCGAAGTTCCTGATCCCGGTGTCCATCACCACCGGCGCGGAGGCCTGCTGCGGCCCGACCTTCTGCGCCGACCAGAAGGTGAGCCGTTCCACGCAGTTCTCGATGCACAGGGTGCCGCGGGTTCCACCAACCTCGATGCTCCACCAGCCGCCCAACCCCACCGGCGTATCGCCGCGGTTGCTGAGGAGATAGCCGGTGCAATCGTTGGCGAAGCGAGCATGGATGCTGGCGTGGGAGAGGAGCACGTCACCCGCGCGCTGGCGGAATCCGGGTCTGCCAAAGAATGCCTGCAGGTGCGTGATGTCCCCGCACAGATAGCGCATCACGCTGAAGGGATGGGTCAGGAAGGCCTTGGCGTGGAAGTAGGGAAAGCCCCTGGAGCGCGGATCCTTCGGCGCTCCGCCGTAGCCCAGCTCTCCGCCCGAGAAGCTCATCTTCATCAGGCAATACCGCAACTCACCCATCTCGCCGTCGTCGATGTACTTCCTCGCCCGCTCGGCGGGCCCGGTGAAGTAGTGGTTGAGGTTGCAGCCGAAGTAAACGCCACGCTCATCCGCCCGGGCCACCATCCGCCGCGCCTCGCCGATGTCGCTGGACAGCGGCTTCTCCACCAGGACGTTCCTGCCGCGATCCAGGGCCTCCATGACCGGTTCGTAGTGCCAGCTACCATTCTCGTTGCCTCCGGTGGTCACGTCGACGATGTCCAGGTCCGGTTCGCCGGCCAGCAGTTCGCGCAGGCTGTAATAGGCCTTGACGCCGAACTTGTGCGCCGCGGCATCCGCCTTGGCGCGCACAATGTCGCACACGGCCACCAGTTGGACGAGCGGATCCTTGGAGTGGCACTCGGAGTGCCGGTTGCCGATACCCCCGAGGCCCACCACACCAACCTTCAGAGCCACGCTTCCGCCTCCCGCCGAGTCACATGCCTGGAAGACCTCCGCGCCAGCCGCAGCCACTCGTCCACTTCGTGCGGGATCACGCGGCACCAAAGAACGCACCCGGAAATCCCGCGTTCGACAGAAGAGAGCCACCTGGCCGCGCATCCCGCCTTCGTGGCCGCCGCGGACTCTCCTGCAACACAATCGGCACCTGCGGCGGCCGAAAACCGTGGTCCTTGGGAGACAAGGGAAATCGAAGGAGTAGCCGCGTAAGAGCGTACTTTTGCAGCGGCCGCCTAACGCGCCGTCGCCGCGGCGACGGCGCGTTCCAGCGCCCCTCGGTCGGACAGGCACTCCGGGCGGACGTAGAACTCCCCCCCGGTCGGGCTGGCCCAGCCCACGGCCCTGTGCCCACGCCGCAACACCAGCAGGGGAACGTGCGCCAGCATCGCCTCGATGAACGGCCCGCCAACAAACCGCGGGCCCTGGACCCGGAACAACCGGCTGCGCGGCCAGACCTCCTCCGGGACCTGCGGGGCGCAGGCCGCGGCACTGATCCAGCCCCAGTCCTCCCAACGCAGGGGTCCGACGGTCGGGACGCCGGCCGGGGGATCCTGCCCCAGACGCCAGATCATGCTGCCGCTGTTCGGGGCGACCGGCCGGAAGCCGATGGCCGCGTACAGCTTGCGGGCGTGCCCGAGCGGGTTGGTGCCGAGCGTCAGCACATCGAACCCCCGCCGGCGCATGTCCGCCGCGGCGGCTTGGTGCAACAGCCCGGAGGCCCCCCGTTGCCGCCAAGCCGGCACGGTGTATACGTGGCCCCATATCCCCGCACCGTGACCACCGGCCACCCGGGCCACGGTCACCGGTACGCCGTCCACCAAGCCCACGTAGAACGCGGCGCTCAGCTGGTCGAGCGCGCCGTCGAGTTCGCCGGCGATCTCGCTGCGGTGCGCCGGATCCTTGTGCCCGAGCAGATGACGCAGAACCGGCGCCCACTCGGGCGCTGGCGGGTACACCACGCCCACCGTCATCTGGTCTCCGCTGCCCAGCTTGCCGCGCGCCAGGTCCGCATACATCGCCGGTCCGCTCCTTCCGACTCGGCGGCGCCCTGGCCCGCGGGGGCCGGGGCAGGACACACGCTGCCGCCGGACACCTCACCCGGCCCGGAACGCCCGGGTGATCACAGCCCTGCCCGGACCACGGCGATCGGGGCGCCAACCGACGGGAACGCGCGCTTGGCAATGGCCGCCTTCGCCTGGGACCCCGACGCGCCCTTCTCCAGGGCCGTGATCTGCTGCGCCGCATCCCGCAGGGCGCTCGGCACGCCGAGGGCCCTGTTCCGCAGCGCGGTGTAGGCGCTCTGCTCCGCTGCGGCCGCCTGGGCGGCGGAGTACTTGGCGAACGCCCAGCCCTGTCCGTACTGGGCCGCCTGGGCGTAGTACTCCAGGTGCTTGTTTTGGGTGAAGGGCACGGTGGAGCGCACCACGGTGATCCACTCCTCCCACAGGGCGGGGGTGATCTGGTTCGGTGCGGCCAGGGCCAGCCGCGCGTTCCAGTACATCTGCCACTGTTTGTCGATGCAGATGAACCTCAGGAGATCCCAGAGCAGACTCTGGGGCGCCCTGCTGGTGCTGTTGATGCCGTAAAGGGCGTGGAAGATGCCGTTGGCGGGACGAACGGCGAAGGCCGGCATCGGGACGAGGTCCCATTCGAAGGAGTTCAGCCAAGCGGCGACCGCGGCGCCGAGGCTGCCGCAGCAGGCGGTGGCGAACACCGCCTGCCCGGACTGGATGGCCGCCACAGGGTTCAGCGACTGGCGCGGGACGACGACCCCCTCCCACAACAGCGGCACCAGCCAGTCGAAGGCCTGAACGCAGGCCGGCGAATCCAGCAGGCATGTGGTGCGTGCCTGGTCGTAGACACTGCCGCCGAAGCCGGCGACCAGCCACTGCATCATTGTGGCGGCGAAGTTGAGGCAGGCTCCATAGACGTGCTTGCCGCCCCGCTCACCCGCGCAGGCCGCCCAGAGCCGGGCCGCGGCCTGGTAGTCCCATCCCGGCTCCGGGTAGCTGAGGCCCAACCGGTTGAGCAGGGTCAGGTTGACGTACAGGGGCTCGGTCTGGCCGGCGTTGGGCAGGCCCACCAGTCCCCGTGCGGTGGTGAGTCCGCTCAGCACCCCGGCCGGGAAGATGCCGAGGTCGATGTTGTCTTTCTGCACAAAGGCGTCGAGCGGCAGCAGCAGTTCGGTGTCCTCCAGCGCTGGGATGCCGTCGCAGCACACCGCGATCAGATCCGGGCCCTGTCCGGCGATGATGCTGCTGATCGTCGCGCTGTTGCCCTCGTTGCCCATGTGCGACCCGCCGCCCAAAATCGTGGTGAAGGTCACACCGGGGTGCTTGCTCGCCCAGTTGGTCTGGAGGAATTCGTCGGCCAGGGCGTGGACGGGGTTGGTGCCGTACGTGCCGCCCACCCCCTGCCAGTTGAGTTGGATGACCAGGTGGATCCCCGGCTGGGCCGTGGTGGGCCGGGCGGCGACACCGGCCCTGCTGCATGCCGCGAGCAGGCCCCCTCCGCTGAGGGCGGCGGCGCCGGCCACCAGGGCGCGCCGACGAATCCCCGCTGCGGGTTTGGCCGGAACGCCGGCAGCCATGCGCAGCACACGTCCATATTCCACGCCGATCAACTCCGAGGGGTTAATCTGTTAGCGGGATTGTGCACAGACGCAGTTGACCCAGTCCAGGTCTTTGATCAGGAGCACGCGGAGCAAAGACCGTGGACGGCTTGCCGGAATGGGAGGTGGTCGGCCATCCCCGGCCGGCGGGCGCGGGACGGTTTCGGCCAGGTCTCGGACCGGCGCATGCGGCACCCGGACCGACGCCGCATGCAGCGAGCCGGCGACCGGGCCGGACGCCGGCTCGGTCGCTCGACAAAAGCCGCAGCGTCCTCCGAGTCGGAGCAGGGACCGCCGGCACGCCCGGCCCCCCGGGATGAGCATCCTGCGCGCACAGTCGCCCGGGGTGTCCACGTCACGAGCCGGCGGGGGGCGCGAACATGGCTGCCAGGCGCTGCAGACGCTTCTTCTGCGCGGCGATCAGCGACGCCGCCGTGGGGGCTGGCTCGGAGGCCCCGGTCGCCTCGATGGCATCGATCTGCGCGGCCAGTTGGCCAAACCCCGCGGCCACATCCAATTGATGATTCCACATCCGCGGCCAGATGCCGCCGAATGCCGCCACCGCCTGCAAGGGGAGGTAGCGGAAGAACTCGTAGTCGTAGAAACCGTCCCCGCGGCGCGTGGGCTCAGTCCATGCACTCAGCGCCTTGGTCTGGAGCACGGGCGCCACGCTGCGCAGCACCACCTCCCACTCTTCCAGCAAGGGCGCCTGCCCGGGCGGCGCCAGGGCCAGCCGCATGTAGAACCGTGTCCACTCGGTATCGATGGCGGCGAAGCGCAGGAGTTCCCACGCCAATTCTTTGTTCGGGGCCAGGGCGTTGATGCCGTAAAAGTTGTCGTGGAGAATCCCCACGGGACGCACGGGAAAGCTCGGATACGGGACGAAATCCCACTTGGCTCCGCTGCCCAGCTTCTGCACGGCTTCGATGATCGTCGGGGCGGCGCCCTGCGTGAACACCACCTGACCGCTGAAGATCCCCGGGTTGGGATAGCCGTCGCCGCTGGTCGCCACGCCGCTCCAGACCAAGTCCAGGAAGTACTCTCCGCAGCGGATGCTGCCGGGCTCGCTCAGCAGGCAGCGGGTATGATCGGCACTGCGGAACGCGCCGCCGAAGCCGTGGACCACCGCGGCCAGCCCCTCGGGCACCGGATTGGCCGCCGTGCCTGGTCCAAAGGGAACGGTGCACCCAAACCGGTGGACGCCCCCCGGATTCGAGGTGCAGGCCTGCCATAGGCGCTGCGCGTCGAGATAGGTCCAGGCCGGATCGGGGTAAGGGAGCCCCAGTGCGTCCAGGATGTCCTGCCGATAGAGGTAGGCTTCGCTCGCGGCGTTGTTGGGGAGGGCGTAAAGCGCGCCAGCCACACGGAAGGCACTCAGCTGTCCCGGCGACCAGAGGCTGGAATTGACGTTCTGGGCGCGCAGGTACGAGTCCAGGGGCGCCAGGAACGGCAGCAGCGTCGGCCACGACCCCCCGGGTCCCGTGAGCAGCGCCGGCACAGGCCCGCCCGCCGCCATGGCGGTAACCACAGCCGACAGGTTGGCCCCGCCGGCCTGGGGCTGCCAAACGGCTCGCACGCCCCGGTGGCGGGCGTTGAAGGTGCTGTCCACAAACTGTTGGATCAGGGCCGTCACGGAAGAGTTGAGCGGAATGCCGACGACATAGAGCTCAAAGGGCACGTTTAAGACCGCATGCTGCACCGTCGGGTGAGCCGTGCCCGGCGTACCGCACGCGGCGACACCCAGCGCGGCCGCCCCAAGGGCCGCCGTCCTCAGCAGGGCACGTCGCGAACAACGGGCGGAACCCGCGCGCATCACACCACCGTCCCCACGCAGTGGCGATCCTCCCCGCCTTCCACTCACGGGAGAAGCCGCCGGGTGCCGCCGGATGCGCCACCGTCGGATCTCAAAGCAGGGGGGCGGTCCCTCTCCGCCATCCGGTCACAGGCACCGGATGCGGCGGGATGGCACCCCATCAGTGGAGGCCTTGGGTCCCAAGGATCGGCAACCGAGAGGACGACCCGCGCAGGAGCCAGTGCACCGCGGAAGCGGAAGCGCTGGCGGGGCACCGGCGGACGCAGCGAACCGGGCCGTCCGCCGGCCCGCTGCCTTCCGGCGGACGCACCGCACGCCAGCGCGGCTACACCCACCCTTGCCCGTGGCCCAATCCGACCCGCCAGAACGACATGTCACGCCGGCCCTCGGCCGCTGACCGCCATCCCCAGGCGCCACATCGGCCCCAGGGGGTGCCCCCCGCGCCGGGCCCGCTTCACCCCTCAGGCTTGCGGTTCCGGGCGGCGGCCCAGAGGCGCGCGGCTCGGTTGTCGCCGCCTGGCCGACCCGAGCCCTCGGCCGTTTCCCCATCTTCCCTCCTACGGCTGACGGTAGGCGAACCGGCGCATCGCGGCATCCAGACGCACCCGCAGGGCGGCGACATGTGCGGCGTAATGCGCCGCGTCGATGACATTGCGCCGTTCCTCCGGGTCGGCCGCCAGGTCGTAGAATTCGTCCGTCTCGCCGGGACGCAGGTAGTGGATGAGCTTGCGGTCCCGAGTGCGCAGGCAGACCATCGTCGGCAGCTGCGGAAACGGCGGATCCTCAAAATATTCGCAGAACACCTCGTCCCGCGTCCAGCCCTCCCGGCCGACGAGCACCGGCCGAAGGCTCCGGCCCTGGTATGTGGCCGGTACACCGATGCCCGTGAGGTCGGCGAGCGTCGCCGGCACATCCAGGCTCAGGACCAGCCCGTCCTCCCGCCGGCCGGGATTCGCCACCAGCGCGGGATAGCGCAGCAAGAGTGGAACCCGGATGGAGGGATCATACATCCAGCGTTTGTCCGCAAGACCGAATTCTCCATGGAAGTACCCATGGTCACTGGTATGCACGACGAGCGTATCATCGGCCAGCCCCAGGCGGTCGATGGCCGCCAGCGCCCGGCCGAGGGCATCGTCGACCGCCTGCAGCGTACGTCCGTAGTCCCGGCAGAACAGATCCCACGTCTTGCCACTCACAAAGGGCTTGTCGGGAGACCAGTCGGACTCGTGCCCCATCGGGCGACGGCGGCGCAGACTCTCCGTCTTGCCCTCAGTGGAGGCGCCGAAGGCCGGAGGCTGGGTCAGGGTGACCGCCGCATAACGCTCGCCGTAACGCGGGGGCGGGGTGAACGGACCATGCGGGGCCTTGTACCAGAGGCACAACGCCCAGGGCCGCTCACTCTGCTCGGTGATGAAACGCTCCGCGTAGTCGGCCAGGATGTCGGTGTTGTAGCCGAGGTGCGGGATCTCCGCACCGTCCACGTTGAGCATCGGGTCGGAGTAGCTCCCCTGGCCACGGAAGCTGACCCAGCGGTCGAAGCCCGGCCGCGGCGCGCTGCGCCCACCATAGTGCATCTTGCCGATGAAGCCCGTGCGGTACCCGGCTCGTTGCAGCAACTCCGGCCAGGTCGACACAGCTGGAAACAGGTCGGCCTGGTTGTGGAAGACCCCGTTGGCGTGCGGATACAGGCCCGTATGGTGGCTTGCCCGGCTCGGGGCGCACAGCGGAACGGCCGTGAACGCATTGACGAAGTGGACGCCCTCACGGGCGAGGCGGTCCATCGCCGGCGTGGACAGGAACGGGTGCCCCGCGCAGCCCATCCAATCGTGGCGCTGGTCGTCGCACATCGAAAACAGCACGTTCGGGCGCCTGGCCATCATCTGTGCCCCCCCCCACGCGCAGGCTGCCTCCCGGACTGTGCGCGCGAAACCCCCGAACCGTCGTTGCCGGCTCCGGCCCGGTAGAGGCCCCGGGCGGTCATCCGGCGGGCAACCCCGGGCCGCGGGCTCTCTCAATAGCCGAGGGAGCGAAGGAAGCTGCGGTTGCGAACGGCAGCCTCACCCGCCGGACGCAGCGGATAGGGACGATCCAGTTCCACCGACACCCAGCCCTGGTAACCAACACTCTCCAGGCCCCGCATCGCCGCACCGACATCGAAGCCGACATTGCCCGCGCCAAGTTCGGCGAATCGGGCCTCGGTCCCCATGCGCCCCGTGCGATGACTCCAGCGCTCGGGAGCGTCGGCGTGAAAATCCTTCAGGTGGACGTGGCCGATGCGATAGGCGATGTCGGTCCTGAACACCTGCAGGGGGTCCGAACCGGAACCGAGCATGTGCCCCGTATCCCAGAGCAACCAGAGACCCGGGCAACGGGCCAGCAGGCGGCAGGCGTCGTCCACTGTCTCGATGAACGTACCCATGTGCGCGTGGTGGAAGCCCCGCACCCCGTACCGCGCACATGCCGCCAGGGATGGCGCCAGCGTCTGGGCGGCCGCCGCCAGGTCGGCCTCGGCAAGCGGCGCGCCGCGCGCGGAGCGCTTCTGGCTCGGCACCTCGCTGGCGCCATTGCCGAGCACGGCGTTCCATCGCACCCGCTCCTGCGGGTCGCGTGCCCCCACGTTGACGGGTTGCAGCCCGTAGCTCCGCGCCAGGGCACAAAGGGCGAGCAGGTCGCCGGGATTATCGGCGCGCAGGCCCTCGACGCCGTCATAACCGGCCGCGGCGACCTCCGCCAAGACCCGTTCCGGTTCCTCGTCGCGCTGCTTTCCCCAACTGATCAGGTGACAAGCAATCCGGAACTTACCCAATGGACATACCCCTCACTGCAACCGCCCCACCCTCCGGCCCAACCCCCGGACACCGCGGAACCCTTCGCGACCGACCGGCCGCCAGCCTACCCGGCCCCGCCGCCCTAAAGACACCCGCGCCATACCGGCCGGGTCGCAGACCGGAGGCTGGCAGACGCGCTCGCCACCAGGGTGGGCACTCGACTGCTCACAACATCCGAATCCATCTTCGCCCCGGCTCGGTAAAGCCTTTGGCGATTTGTACGTTCTCCAAAGGGGCGGTGGGCCGCGACAGCGCCCCAAGCCGTGCCGACCCCCGGATCCCGCCCCGACCGGGCGAATTCGCCGCCTCTACCAAGAGCGGGCCAAGAAACCCTGTTGGCAGTAGCCGAGGGTCTCGACAAAGGTGTGGGGACGCCGCCGCCGGTCGTCGCCGAAGCCGACCGCTCCCCCGCTGCTCGATTTGCGCGCGAACAGCGCGGCGACCCCCTGCTGCGTGTAGCGGGTGGCCCGGTAGACGTGGCGCCCTTCGTTGCCCGGGTTTGTGCCCCTGAAGGGCGAGCAGTAGTCCCACACCACGCGGCCCTGCGGCGTCACCTCGAAGATGCGTCCGGCACCCGACTCGCAGATCAGGGTGTTGCCGCCGGGCAGGCGCTGCACCCCTGAGCGGTAGGGGGAGAAGAAGCCATCGGGATCACGATGCTCCCAAATGGTCTGCCCGGTGGGCGGATCGATCTCGCGCACCAGCGAATGGCCCCGATAGGCAGCCCGGGCAGGCCGCCTCAAAGTCGCGCTCTGGGGGGATGTGGGGATGCGCCGGGGTTGCCACCGTCACCGACTCCGCCCAGATCAGCCGGTCCTGCTCGGTCCATGCGACTTCTTTGGCCGTGCCCGCTGCCGGCCCGCTGCGCAGCGGCATGGTCCTGCGGGCCTCAAACACCCCGGGGTGGTCGAGGAAGAGGTTGGTGTAGAAGGAGACGGCCCGACCCCACTCCGCGACCGTGGCGGCGAGCGCGGCCAACTTGCCTGCGTTGGCTCGCGCGCCGATCCGCAGGCGGACCGTGCGGATGGCCGCGGCGTACTTTGGCTCACCCGGCAAGCCCCTCCGCCTCCTTCGCCGCCTCCTTGACCTTCCGCCGGAACTGATGCGACCGGCTTGCATACAGGCGGGCGCCGAAACAGCTCACGATGGCCAGCATGTCGGCCACCAACTCCTGGGCCGCATCTACCGCCACCGCCCCATCCAGCACCTCGACCCGAACGCTGCGGGTCGCGAACGCCTCCACGATATACCCGAATCCGAAGCGGGCCAGGCGATCCTTGAACTCGACCAGCACCACATCGATTTCGCCCTCGGCAGCCATCCGCAACAGGCGGCGCAGACCATGACGCCTCTCGTTCAGGCCGGAGCCTCACTCTGCCGCCATGACCACAACGTCGTAGCCACGATCCGCCGCCACCACCAGGCGATCCTTCCGCCGCTGCAGGTTACCCGGTTCGGCCTGCTTCTCAGAGGAGACCCGGGCAACGCAATTGAGCGAATCGAGGTGGAGCTGACCCGGCCCCTGGCGATCACGGGCGGGCGCCGCAAGTAGGCGGTCGCCACCATCGCAGGGACGGGGCGCGGGGGCGAGGGCTCCCGCGCTCGCCGTGTGTCCGCCGGAGAGGCGGCGCGACGGCATGGCATCAGACGGCGGCTGGACCCGCGCCCCGCTGCAGACGGCGGCAGCGTACCGCGACCTCGGATTGGTGGTCTTCCCGGAGTGCCCGCCAAGCTGCCCGACCTGTGAGCCCCGCAACAAGGGCAAGGTGCCGTGGGAGCCGCGCACCGGCCGGCACATGAGCGGCTGGCAGCAGCGCGGCCTGTCCAGCGACGCCGAACTGGACGCCTGGCTGACCGTGGACGCCAGGCGCGTGGCGTCCGGGCA
>JAJZMB010000096.1 GCA_021803205.1 Bacillota bacterium
GGCGGCCCTGGTTGAGTGTCGTCAGGAAGGTCTGATCGCGGCCGCCGCCGACGATGTCTGCAACGACGCGATCTGCGTCGAGGATGCAGCGGACGAGGTCGTCGGCTGCTGGGAACGGGCCCACAGCCCTCTGGCCATTGAAGCATGGCGGCTCCTCCGCATACTCCTCCGCGCCGAAATCCTGATGCTCAGCGTGTTCAGCGGCCGTCCCGAAGGGGGGGGCGCCTGATGCTCGACGTCACTCTCTGGCTGGACAAGAGCCCCGAGTACAACGTCACCACGCGCCGCCTCCACGCGCAGAGCGCCAGGACCCAAGTCACCCTGGTGCCTGTCGCGGGCGGCAATGGGCTCCACCTCATCGGACACCCCGACGACGTCGCCGTGCTGGGCCGCCGCCTCATCGAGGCCGCCCGCGAGGCCGCCCGGGAGATGGATTTGCCTGTTCCGTCCTGGATGCCACCGGCCGAGGCCGAGGTGAGCGCCAAGTGAGCGCCGTCGTCGAGCAGGAGCTCGAGATGTGGACCCACTCGATGATGTCCGCACACATGAACTGCCCGCGGAAGGGCCACTACCGGTACGACCTGCAGTTGGCGCCCCGCGTGGAGCACAAGGCTCGACCGATCGGATCAGCTTTTCACCGCGGGATCGAGACGGGCCGCGTCGAGGATGCTCTGGCGCTCTTCGACCGCCTGATGCCGACGCCCAACGACCAGACCGAGACGGACCGGTTGCTCAATGACCGCGCCGTCGTCGAGGGCCTGGTGCGGGGTGGCCTCGCCAACTGGCGGCGGCACCAGGGCGGCCAGCGGGAGGTCCAGTTTCGCGTCCCGATCGTCAATCCGGACACCGGCCGGCCGTCCCGCACGTTCCAGCTCGCCGGCAAGATCGACGCGATCGTTGACGTTGGCGGCGAGTGGTTTTTGGAGGAGTACAAGTCCGCCGGCGCGATCGACCGGATGTACATCGACCGCCTCGAGCTGGACACGCAGATCACCCTGTACAAGTACGCCGCGCAGCGCATGTGGGACATCCAGATCGCCGGCGTGATCTATCGGGTGGGTCGCAAGCCCAGCATCAAGCAGACGCAGAAGGAGACGGCGGCCCAGTACCGCGAGCGCCTGCTCCGGGACTACCTGGAGGAGCGCCCCGACTTTTACTTCTTCCAGTGGGATCTCCGCCGGACCGACGAGCAGCTCGCCGAGTTTGAGCGCGACCTCTGGGTCCAGACCCAACGTCACCTGGCGGATCGCCGCCTCGGCTTCCACCCCAAGAACACGTCTCGCTGCAGCGAGTATGGCGGCTGCGCCTACATGCCGCTCTGCCTCGCGCGTCCCGACGCCGAGACACTGTACACGATCCGGCCCCCTCATTCCGAGCTCCTCGAGGAGGACGAGCCCCATGAGTAACGCTCCTGCCGCCGCGCCGCCTCGTGCGCCCCGCCGGGCCCCGACCGGCTGGGCAAAGCCGGGCACGCCGGCGGACCCGCAGACCACCGAGACACCCAAGACCGTCACCGAGGCGACGGCGAAGCAAGGCAGCCCCACGGAGACGCCAGCAGTCGCGCCGTCCTCGCCGGCTCCCGCCGCGCCCCGCGCCCTGCCGCCTTCCACCGGAGCCGCCCCCCGGCCCGTTGCCCGTGCGACTGCAGGGGCGCCTCGGGCTGCTGCCGGCCCGGATCCGGCCGCAACGTCGGCTCACGCGGGGCCGCGGCTGCTGCCGACCGCCAAGACACCGCCCCGCAGCAGCCTCGCCGACTTCACGATCCTGGTTTACGGGGCGCCGAAGATCGGCAAGACGACGCTGGCGAGCCAGTTTGAAGACTGTATCTTCCTGGCGACCGAGCCCGGCCTCAATGCCCTGGAGGCCTACCAGGTACCGATCGAATCCTGGCAGACCTTCATAGACGCATGCAAGGAGCTGTCCGTCGGCGACCACCCCTTCAAGACCATCGTCGTGGACACGATCGACAACCTGTTCAAGTTCTGCTCGGAGGCCGTCCTGCGGAAGGCCGGCGTGCAGCACGAGTCCGATCTGGAGTGGGGCAAAGGCTGGTCGCTGGTGAAAGACGAGTTCCTCCGGATCCTGAACCGCCTGGCGCTGCTGCCGTACGGGCTGATCCTCATCAGCCATGCGGAGTTCGCCAGCATCAAGACGCCCACGAAGCAGATCGTCAGGGCGGTCCCCACGATGTCCCGCCAGGCCCATGAGATCGTCACGGCCATCGCGGACTTCATCCTCTACGCAGAGGCCCTGGAAACCGAGCAGGGGACAGTGCGCGTGCTGCGATGCCAGGCCGGCGAGGCCTGGGAAGCTGGCACACGAATCAACGGCTTTCCAGAGTCAATCCAGATGAGCTACCAGGCCTTCCGCGAGGCCTTCGATGCCGCCATCGCCGCACGGGGGGGTGCGGCATAGTGGGTACCGGCTGGGACCAGCAGGACGCGCCTCCCGCGCGTGGTGGCCACGGTGGATCCGGCCGCGCCCAGGCGCGCGACTACGCACCAGTCTCGAACGACGAGCTGGCGCAATGGGACGACGCGTGGCGGAAAGCCGAGGTTCGGGAGCGTAGAGACGGCTTTGGCAACAAGCCCGATGGCAGGTACATCGGGCAGATCAAGATCGCTCGGATCGACCGCACCAAGGCGGATGGAACGCCGATGTTCGTGATCGGCCTCAACATCCTTGCCGGGCCGGCATCGGGCGAGTACACGCACCGGCGCGTCATGAGCAACAGCGACCAGGTCAGGTACATCAAACAGGACCTCTATAACCTCGGCCTCGACATCGGCATGCTCAGCGCTCTGCCCGACTACCTGCCGAGCCTGATCGACGTCTGTGTTGAGTTCGCCCTGAAGACCAACACCAAAAACGGCAAGACCTACCAGAACTGCTACCTCAACCGCGCTCTGAACCCATCGGATATCGACGCCGCGATCGACGAGATCGGCGCTCTCGACGACAACGAGGTCCCGTTCTGAGGAGGGCCATCGTGGAATTGCCGCTCCCCAGGTTCGTCGGCTCCAACGGCTCCAAGCAGGCCCACGCGCAAGGCCTCCTGACCGTCTACCGGCTGGAGCGCGAAGGGCGTCGGCTGAAGCTCGGAGCCCAGCCGCGTGCGTTCTATCTCTCGCACGAGCACGCGACCATGGCCTACCCCCTGTTCCATGTCGATGACACGGAGCCGGTCGATCGGCAAGCGCCGGCGTGACTGGATTTGGTGATCTCGGGGAAGCGGCAGCTGGGGCCAAAGCGGAACGAGGTGGCGACCGCGATGGCCCCTGCCGCCGCAAGGCGGCGTGGCCCCAGTGACGGGGCCCGCAGATTTGGCGCCGGCGAGCGAAGCGCATCCGATGTCGGCGCACCTTGTTGGACCCGCGTTGCTCCAAGGGCCACGGCCGGGCCCGGTTTACGTGCGAAAAGGAGTGGACGCCCATGCCCCGCAACCCCCTCGCTTTCTTGGACGCCGAAGTCTGGACGACCCGCGACGGACGGCAAATGCGGCCCGAGGAGATGGAAACCGACCACATCCGCAACGTCCTGACCCTGTTGGCCCGCGGGGCGACCAGCGCGGTGCAGGACGTGTACCTCCTCTGCCTGCCCGCGATGTGGGTGGACCCGGAGCAGTTGGGAGACGGCGCGGCGGATGCTCTGGCACTGGAGCAGCGGCAGGCCCTGGACCAGCCGCCGGTCGAGTGGATGCAGAGCCGGACCATCTACACGGCCCTGGCGCGGGAATTGGCCGCACGGGAGGCGCCCACCGATGCCGTCTGAACCTCTC
This sequence comes from Bacillota bacterium, assembly GCA_021803205.1. Classification (GTDB taxonomy): domain Bacteria; phylum Bacillota; class Sulfobacillia; order RBS10-35; family JAJYVN01; genus JAJZMB01. Next base: position 3,779 of record JAJZMB010000096.1, read on the forward strand.
TCCTTCCCGCCCATCGACGACGACTTCGGCGCCACGCCCCTGGCCGATCTGCCCGTCGTCGCCTTCGACACCGAGACGGGCGGCCTGGATCCGCTCAAGGATGCGCTGCTGACTGTTGGCCTGGCGTGCATCGACGGGCCGGTAGCCGAGCTCGTGGCCCGCCACGAAGACTACCGCCCGGACGAGAAGGTCCTGCCCATCAATCGCATCACCACTGGCCGAGCCGCCGGCGGCTCTCCCTGGCGCCTGGTCGAACAGTTGTTGGAGGAGCAGTTCGATGGCCGAGTGATCGTCGGACACAACGTGGGCTTCGATCTCGGCTTCCTGGTGGCCAACAGCCCGAGCCTGCCGCTGCCCCTGGCCATCGACACCGCAGCCTGCTGCCGGTTCCTGTGGCCAAACGCCAAGGCCGACCTGTCCAGCCTGTGCGAACGCGGTCGGATCGACAACGTCAACGCGCATGGCGCGGGCGCCGATGCCTGGGCGGCGATGCGGGGCTGGATCTACCTCCGGAACGTACTCCGCAACGCCGGCATCACGACCTGGAACGAGCTCTGCGCGACCCGAGCCGAGATCCCGCAGCGCATGGCGCGCGGGCCCTGGCCCGACGAGGTCGTCGCGATCGCGGGACGCGCGCAGCGAGAGGGGGTCGGTCCTGGTGGCCGTAGCGCATCTGCCTGAAGACACCGAGTTGCTGCAAGCCGAGTACGCGGCGGCAATCCGGAGGTACCACGGCGCCCTGGACTTTTGGGAGGAGACGTCCGTCACCGATCTGGAGGACGCCCGCCAGGTGCTTCGACACGATATGGCCTGCGCGCAACTGCAGGCGGCCGAGGCGAGTCTGCGGGCCGTGCTCCACGACGCCCGCGCACTGGGCGTGCCGCTGGTGCCCGTGCTGGAGGAGTCCGACGACCGTGAACCATTGTGGAAAAAGCTGGCCGGGTGGGCCGCCTGGGGCGTGATCTCCTGGGCGCTCATCGGAGTGGTGGTCCTCAACGGCCGCGCTCAGTGGGCGGCGCTTGGCGTCGTCACGCTCATGGGGGCTGCGGTGTGGGGACTGGAGGTGGTGCGGCGTGGCGAGTGAGGCGGGTTGCCCCAAGTGCGACGGATGCGGTCAGGTCGCGGACACGGAAGATCAAGAGCCGTGGTCGGCGTGGGCAGCGCTGCCCCTGCGGTCGGCTGGCGCAGAGATCAGGCCCGCGCCCGCGA
>JAJZMB010000147.1 GCA_021803205.1 Bacillota bacterium
ACGCCTTAGGCGTGCGCCCCGTCCCTCCGCTTCATCCGCACCCGCCGCGCCCAGGAGTCGCCAGCCGCCCCGAGCGCTGCTTGCAGCGCCGTTCCGTCACCCCGGCGGCCTCTCGCCCGCACTCAAGTCGCATGGGCCTCATGAGGTCACCGTGCCTCAAGTGCCTGCCTACCCGATCCCTGCCCGTCCCGCCTGCTCGTGGGCGTGGTAGGAACTGCGCACCAGCGGCCCGGCCTCGCAGTGCCGGAACCCGCGGACCAGCGCCTCAGCCCTCAGCGCAGCGAACTCCTCTGGGGCGTAGTACCGGAGAACGGGTAGGTGCTGCGGGCTCGGGCGCAGGTACTGTCCCACAGTGAGGATGTCCACGCCAGCGCCGCGCAGGTCGTCCATCATCTGCAGGCACTCCACCCAGGACTCGCCGAGTCCGACCATGAAACCGGATTTGGTGCGCATACCCGCCGTACCCCAGCTGCGCGCGCGCCGCAGCAATTCCAAGGTCCGGTCGTAGCGCGCCCGCGCCCGCACCCTCGGCGTGAGGCGGCGGCAGGTCTCGATGTTGTGGTTGCAGATGTCGGGGCCCGCCTTGAGGATCCGTTGCAGGTGCTCCGCCTGCCCCTGCAGATCCGGGATGAGCACCTCCACGGTTGTCTCGGGGCAACGGAAGCGGATGGCGCTGATCGTTGCGGCAAAAATCGCTGAGCCGCCGTCGGGCAGGTCGTCGCGCGCCACAGAGGTGACAACCACATGGCGCAGCCCGAGGTAGGAGACGGCGTCGGCGACGCGCGACGGCTCCTCCAGGTCGACGCCGACTGGACGCCCCGTCGCGACCGCGCAGAAGCCGCAGGCCCGCGTACAGACGCGGCCCAGGATCATGAAGGTCGCGGTGCCGTTTGCCCAGCACTCGCCGATGTTGGGGCAGTGGGCCTCCTCGCACACCGTGTGGAGTTCGAGGCCGCGCATCAAGCCCTTGACGCGCGCGTACTGCGGCCCGCCGGGCAGCGGCGCCCGGAGCCAGGGGGGGCGGCGTCCCGGCAGGGATGGCGCCCCCAAGGCACGCTCCCGTGCCGTATGGGGTGCAGTGGACATCTCGCCGATCTCGGAGAGGGCGACGCTCGTGACCGCCCCGCATGTGGAGCCGTTCTCTCCCGCGGCCATCCTCGTGCCCCTTTCCTCGATACACCCGGCCCTGCCAGCGTCGGGTGTATCGCCCGTGGGTGCGCGCCCGGTGCCCATATCCCCGCCGGTTCAGGCAGACCTTCAGTATACGGGGGCGCCGGGCGCGTAGCCCTCCATCACGCGCTTGACCGTCTGCATGAACCGCCCGGCGGTGAGCCCGTCGGCCACGCGGTGGTCAAAGGAGAAGGAAAGGTTGACCATCTGGCGGATGGCGATGCCTTCGCCCACCACGGCAGGCCGCGGCAGGATCGTCTCCAGCGTGATGATGCCCGACTGCGGCGGGTTGATGATGGGCATGGAGACGATGGAGCCCAGCGCGCCGGTGTTGTTGACGGTGAAGGTCCCGTCCCGCATGTCCGCCGGTCCGAGATCGCCCGCCCGAGCCCGCGTGGAGAGTGAGCGGACCGCGCGCGCGATGCCGGCGACGCTCATGCCGTCGACCGCATGCAGCACCGGGACGACCAGGCCCTCCTCCGCCGCGACGGCCACGCCGAGGTTGATGCGGCGGTGGTAGAGGATGCCCTCGTCTCTCCAGGATGCGTTGATGGTGGGCTGTTCGCGCAGCCCCTCGACAACGGCCTTGACGAAAAAGGGGAAGTAGGTGAGGTCGAAGCCCTCGCGCCGCGCGAACTCCGCCTTGGCCCCCTGCCGCAGGCGCACCAGCCCCGTGACGTCGGCCTCGACCATCATCCAGGCGTGAGGGATACTGCGTGTGCTCTCGACCATACGCGCGGCGATGGCGCGGCGGAGCGCGGTCGGCGGCACCGGCTGCTCGTTGTCCGGAATCTGGGGCACGTGGGGGGCGAACGCCGCGACGCCCGTCACGGCGTTCGGGGCGGCCACGGCCGTCGCCCGCAGCCGATTGGCGTAAGCCACCACATCGTCGCGCGTCACGCGTCCCCCGGTGCCGGTGCCCGGGATCTGACGGGGGTCGATACCATACTCGGCGGCGAGGCGGCGGACGGCGGGGGAGAATGCCGGGCCCGGCACAGGACCGGCATTCTCCGAGACATGCCTGGCGGCAGGCGGCAGAACCGCCGGGGAGGAGGGGAAAAGCCCCGCCTGTTCCAGGGGTGACCCGGACTGTGCCGCCACAGGGGCGGGCGCAGTGTGGACAATGTCCGCTGGCTCCGCGGAGGCCGGCGCAGGGGTGGCGGCGGGAATCCCATTGCCCGGTCCCTCCGCTTCCATGTGCTCTTCGATGATTGCGATCGGAGAGCCGACCTTCACGGTGTCGCCTTCAGCGGCGACGATCTCCTTCAGGACGCCGGTGAAGGGAGAGGGGATCTCGGTGTTGACCTTATCGGTCATGACCTCGAGCAAGGGCTCAAAGCGCTTGACGGCCTCACCCGGCCTCTTCAGCCAGCGATCGACCGTCCCTTCGGCGACGGCCTCGCCGAGCTGGGGCATGAGCACGGGCGTTGGCACGCGCAGCACCTCTCTCCGTCGTGGGAAGGGCACGCCAGCAGCGGTGGGCCTTCCATCGCGCAAGGATTCCCGCAATCTCGCGGGCTTCCTACCGGTGAGTGGAAGGAGTCGCTGTCGCGCCGATGATCGTGCCGGCGGCCAGAGCCGCCGTTTGCGAGCGGGAGCGCCGCGAGGTGCGCTGGCCGGTGCTGTAACCGCGGGGAGGGATGCCATGCGGTGCTCACCCCGGGTTGCAGCCGCCATGCGCGCACGAAAGGCCGACAGGCTGCGGGGCGGCACGCCGCGAGGGTGTCACCTGGCCGCTGGCAGCGTGCGGCCGGGCCGCCGCCCGCGCGCGGACGCCAGAAACGGCAGGAACGCGACCGGGGCCAAGAGGAACGCCAGCCCGACGGCGGCGGCACGCAGCCCCAGACGGGCGATGGCGAAGCCGAACGCGGCCGGCACGGCGAGTGCTCCCGCCCCGCCCGCCGCCACAAGCACAGATGCCAGGAGGGCGGACTCGCCGTGGTGTTTCTGGGCATGACCGACAATCGAAGGCCAGATCCCGGAGAAGGCCAGGCCGCAGAGGATGACTGCGGCCAGAGCGCCGGCGCGGCTGTGCGCCAGGAGGGTCAACAGCAGTGCGGGCACGCCCGCGAGCGTCTCCACCGCAATCAGCAGGGTGAGGTCGACGCGCTCGGCCAGCATGCCGGCGAGGAGCCTGCCCGCACCCATGGCGCACCAGAATCCCGACAGTTCGGCCACCGCCCACACCGGTCCGGCCCCGCCGGGCCGCGTGACCACGGTGAACAGCCATCCCCAAACGGCGACCTCGACGCCTGTGTACAGGATCATGGCGGCGACCGACGCCCCGATGCCGGGGTTGCGGAGCATCCGTAGCCCCGGCGACCAGGGGGAGGGCGCTGCGGCGTGCTGCGGCCGCTCATCCTGGGCACGTTCGCGCCAGAAACCGGCCGCCACGGCGAGCAACGCCGCGCCGCACAGGGCGAGCCGCATACGCCAGCCGAGGGTCGGGGCGAGTAGGAGGAGGGGCCCCAGGGTCGCCCCAAGGCCGAAAAATGCCTGCGCGAAATTATTGGCAAAGCCCTCCCGTCCGGGGTACATCTCGGGCAGGAGGGCAGTCACGCTGGACTCGATGGATCCGCCGCCAGCGCCGGCCAGGGTGGCGGCGGCGAGGGCTGCGGCCAGGTCGCGGCTGGCAGCGAGGAAAAGGAGACCGGTCCCGAAGGCCAGCGCATTACCGGCGGCTATGGCTCGCTTGCCAAACCGATCCGCCAGCGCCCCGGAGAGGGGCACCGCGACGGTGAAGCCCGTGCCGTTGGCGGTGAAGATCAGGCCCGCGGCATCCAGGGGCACGTGAAAGGCATGGGCGATCGCGGGCAGGCTCCCGGCGATGAGCAGCAGAACCAGCGCGTCAAGGGCAAGGGCAACCAGGGCGATGCCTCGGGTGGCCACGCGACCCACTATGGACGGGCGCGGCGCGGTCGGCACGACGGCCACCTCCACCATCGCCGGCGGTCCCGGTTTAGGGGTCGGGTGGGCTGAGCAGTGACCGCGCTGTTCCGCTCAGTATGTCGCCAAGTCTCGCAGCGTCCGGATGATCCGATCCACCGTCGGTACCACGTCATCCTCCAGCGCCGGGCAGTACGGGAGCCCCGGGATCTCCGGGCCCGCGACGCGCCGGATCGGGGCGTCGAGGTGGAAGAGGGCCTTCTCGGCCACGCGGGCTGCCAACTCCGCTCCATAGCCGCACATGGCGTTGTCCTCGTGTACGATGCACAGGCGTCCCGTCTTGCGCACGGTTGACAGGAGGGCCTCTTCGTCCAGTGGCCGCAGAGAGCGCAGGTCGAGCACCTCGACCGCGATGTCCTCGGTCGCGAGGGCTTCCGCCGCTGCCAGCGCGCGATGCAGCATCATCCCCCAGGCGACGACGCTGACGTCCTCCCCCTGTCGCCGCAGCGCGGCGGCTAGACCGATCCCATCCGGCCCGTCCGGCACCGGTCCGCGCACGGAGGCATAGATGCGTTTGGGTTCCAGGAAGACCACCGGGTCCTCGCCGCGGATCGCCAGGCGCAGCATCCCATACGCGTCAGCCGGGGTGGAGGGGGCGTAGACGCGCAGTCCCGGGATGTGCGAGAAGAGCGCCTCCACTGACTGCCCGTGATAGAGACCGCCTCCGTGAACGCCCCCGTAGGGCGCACGCACGACCAGCGGGCACGACCAGGCCCCGGCTGAGCGGTAGCGGAGCTTGGCGGCCTCGTTCATCAGCTGGTTCATCGCGGGGTGGATAAAGTCGGCGAACTGAATTTCGGCGATCGGGCGCATGCCGGCGATGGCTGCGCCGACGGCGATGCCGACGATCGAAGACTCGGCGATCGGGGTGTCGAGCACACGCTCGGGGCCGAACTGGCGGTGCAGGCCCGCAGTCGCCTGGAAGACGCCGCCGCGCGGACCGACGTCCTCACCGAGCACGAAGACGCGGTCGTCCTCCTCCATCGCCTCGCGCATGGCGCGCCGGACCGCTTCGAGGATGGTCATCTCCGCCATGACCGCACCTCCGTGGGGGACTCGGCGTAGACGTGTCGCGGCAGGTCGGCGGGGGAGGGGGCGGGGCTTTTTTCAGCCGCCGCGGTAGCGGCGTCTACAAGGGCGGCAATCTGCGCGTGCAGCGCCTCCAGTTCCTCCGCGGTGATCACCCCTGCCTCCTGCAGCTGGTTCCGAAAGCGGGGTAGCGGGTCGGCGGCCCGCATCGCGGCCCTTTCCTCAGGGGGACGGTAGGTGCTGTCGTCGTCGGAGGAGGTGTGCGGATCAAGCCTCAGGACCCGGACCTCAAGAAGCGTGGGACCCTCCCCGGCGCGAGCGCGCGTCACCGCGGCCGCGGTGGCGCGGTACGTCTGGACGGGATCGGTGCCGTCCACGGAGGCGCCGGCGATCCCGTAACCTGCGGCACGGGCCACCATGCCGGGGGGCGCGACCTGCAGCCGTTCCGGGACGGAGATGGCGTAGCCGTTGTTTTCACAGACGAAGACCACGGGCAGGCGGTGGATCGCGGCGAAGTTGAGGCCCTCGTGGAAGTCGCCAGTGCTGCTGGCCCCCTCCCCGAAGGTGACCAGGACGACGGCGTCCTCGCCCTGCATGCGACAGGCGAGCGCCGTGCCCGCTGCCTGAGGGATCTGCGTGCCCACTGGGCTGCTGCCCGAGACGATGCGCCAGCGGCGGTGGCTGAAGTGGTTCGGCATCTGGCGGCCGCTGCTGCTGGGGTCGGCCAGGCGACCGAAGGCGGCCAGCATGATTTCCTCCGCGGTGACGCCCAGGTGGAGGACCAGCGCCACGTCACGGTAATAGGGGTAGACGTAGTCGCGGCCGGGGCGGAGCGCGGCGGCCAAGGCCACCTGGGCGGCTTCCTGGCCGCGACCGGAGACGGCGAAAGGGACGGCGCCCTGGCGGGAGAGGTTCCACACGCGTTCGTCGAGCGCCCGGGCGAGGGCCATGTGGTAGTACATGCGGATCAGGGTGGGCACGTCGGGGGCGGGGCCGCCGGTTTCGTCGGTCCCGCCCCCGACGCTTCCGGGACCGGGATCGGACGGCGATCTGCCGGCCTGGGGACGCTCAGGGCCCGGATTCGGGCCGCGGCGGAGTCCTGCGGCGGGCTTGCGGGGGCCCGCCGCGCTGCTGTTAGTGAGGCTCGGTGCCGCCTTGGGATGCCTGCTCGCCAAGCCGGGGGTCACTCCTTCGCGGGGCCGCGCGGGGCCCCCCCGCCGGGCCCGGGTTCGACACGCCGCCCGCGTTCGCCTGGCAGCGCGGCCAGCGGGCTCGACGATAGCGCAAGGGCTGCGGGGGGAGCAAGCGACGCTCACAAGCGAGCGGCCGCCCGCGCAGCTTCCCGCTCAGGTTGTGGCGGCTACGACGTCAAGCCAGGCACCACTGCCCAACCCTTGTCCCCCCGGTGCGGTGTTCAAGTCGGCCGCACTGGGCCGCGGCCCGCGCCGGTGCGGGTGATCGCTGCGCCGATCTCGTCGAGGTCGGCGTCGGAGAGCGTCAGCGTCGCTGCGGCGATCCAGCCGTCCACCTGCTCGGGTGCGCGCGCGCCGACGATGGCTCCAGAGACGCCGTCCCAGGCCAGGGTCCAGGCGACCGCGACGGCGGCGACCGAGACGCAGTGCCGCACGGCGACGGGCCTCAGAGCGTCGGCAAGCGCGAGATTGCGCTCCAAGGCTTCTCCTTGAAATTCCGCGCTCCTTGAGCGCCAGTCGCCTGCGGGGAGCGATCGGGCCCGTGCCGTGCTGAAGCGCCCGCTGAGCAGGCCAGACTGCATGGGGCTGTACGCGATGACGCCGGTCCCATGGGCAGAGCACCACGGGATGTCCGCGTCGCCCGCCGCGCGCTGGATCGCGGAGAAAGGCGGCTGGAGCGAATCAATGTGGCCGAGGGCCTCGGCCACCTCCAATTGGGCAGCCCCGTGGTTGGAGAGGCCCACGGCGCGCACCTTGCCCTCCGTCTTCAGGTCAAGCAGGGTCTGCCAGTACTCCTCCAGCGGCGTGCCGTCCTCCGCCGGCCAGTGCATCTGGTACAGGTCGATCCGCTCGACGTCGAGTCGGCGAAGCGACGCCTCCACCTCGCGGCGGATGCTCTCGGACGCGCCGACCCGAAGCGGCGCCTTCAACCGGTCCGCCTCGTTCCAGACGAGGCCGCACTTGGTGAACACGTACGGGCGATCCGAGACCGGCAGGCCGCGCAGGGCGCGCGCGACCACCTCTTCGGAGTGGCCAAGGCCATACACCGCGGCCGTGTCGATCCAATTGATCCCAAGTTCGACAGCGTGGTGGATGGCCGCCACCGAGGCCGCATCATCCTGGTCGCCCCAGGCGAACGTCCACCCGCCGCCCCCGATGGCCCATGCGCCGAAGCCAACGCGCGTGATCTGCATTCCGGTGCGACCCAGCGGAACCGTGGGCAGTGCGGTTGTGGGCACCTCTACCACTATCCCCAGTGTCGGGGCCGAGGGGGAGGAGATACGGCGCGAGGCCGGCTCGCCTCCCTGTGCCCTCTCTCATTCGGTCGGCGGGCACTCCTCCCTGCCTCGATACTGATGTGCACGGTTGGATCCCCGCTTTCCCGGTGCGGTGGCCGCCGTGATCGTACCCCCACGGGTAAGCCGGGGAGGCGGGGGTAGGGTGCGGGGGCGTGTGGTCGGTGCAGAGCCCTCAGCCGTGCCGGCCCGGACGCGGGACGCCTCGCCGCGGCGTACCGAAGCGGTGCCGCCAGCGTGCACGGCGGAGCCGAAGCACCAGAAGGCGCCGTCGGACCGACTGGTCCCGGAGGGATTCGCTGACAGGGGCGGACCCGGGACGCCAGGCCTCCTGATTCCGGAGTCCTGCGGCATGCCCCTGTTCGTCAATGGAATAGCGCAGGGCGTCCCCTGCACGTCGTCCCTCGGGCAGGATGCCGGGATTGTGCCAGGGCCGCCCGGTCCCGGACCGCCCGGGAGGATCGGCCCTATGCGTGCCTTCCTGCGGGTGCCGGGCAGCGACGGGACGCGTCACCACTCCGCGTAAGCCTTCCAGCACTTCCGGGCGCGCGCCGCCCCGGATCATGACGAAGACCTCCTGGATGCTGGTGGTCGTTTTAGCCAGGAGCTTGAAGCCGGTGGGCGTCTCGCCCTTGAGCACCAGCCCCGGATGATGGGTGGGATTGTTGGCGATGCGGCCGGGGATGACGCCGGTGACCCCCGGCAGGCGGGCCAAGCGCTCGTAGACGGTCGCGAAGGCGCCGATGACGGAATGCTCGCGTTTTACGCCGTGGCGCCGAAACTTCATCGGCGTGTGCCTCCCCTGCCCTCCATGATACAGTGCAACCCGTTGGAATACGTGGGTGTCGGGGCGGTGGGTCAGGAACTCGGCAAAGTCGTTCCCGCCGCTGTTGGAATTCTGTCGGCAAGCAAGCAGCGTGGATCCGGGCCGGTGACAGATCCGTGGGCAAGTCTGACTGTGCAGAGAGCGCCACGCGGTGGGTCCTCGGCGTCGCGGCCCGATCCAGGGATGCACGTTGAACGGACTTGGTCCCGTCGTTCCGGGGAACGCGGACGGGCTTGCGGGTGCGGCGGTGGCATCGCCGGGCTCCGTCCGGGTGGACGTCAGGAGGGTGCGCGCGTGCGCGCGGAAGAGCGGGCTCCGGCACAGTCGGGCGCGGAGGCGGGATCGCGCCGCGGTCGGCAATCTGGCGCCGGGAGTGTGTCGGGTCCCCGGGGAGCGGGCGCACTTGCGCCGGGTGACGACCGCGGCACCGCAGGGTCGAGGGTCAACTACCCGCTGCTCGTCGGCGCGCTGATCCTGTGCATGGGCCTTGCGGCGATGGACTCCACGATCGTATCCACCGCGCTACCCACCATCGTTGGCGACCTCGGCGGGTTCTCCAGTTTCTCGTGGGTTTTTTCCCTTTATCTGCTCACCCAGACGGTCACTGTCCCCGTTTACGGCCGGTTGGCCGACGTCTACGGTCGCCGCCCGGTGTTGCTGGTCGGGGTCGCCCTGTTCCTGCTGGGGAGTGCCCTCTCCGGTATGTCGCAGAGTATGGCGCAGCTCATCTTCTTTCGCGGCCTGCAGGGTGTCGGTGCCGGCGCGGTCCTGCCGATCGCGCTGACCATCATCGGCGACATCTACACGCTGGAGGAGCGCGCCCGGATGCAGGGCGTCTTCTCCAGCGTCTTCGGTATCTCGGCGATCATCGGGCCGAGCCTCGGCGGCCTGCTGGTGCAGGCGTTCTCTTGGCGCCTGATCTTCTATGTCAACCTGCCTCTGGGCCTGCTGGCCGTCGCGGGTCTCCTGGTGGGCTACCGCGAGCAGGTGACGCGTCGGCGCCACCGCATCGACTACGCCGGCGCGGCTCTGCTTCTGGGCGGCGTTTCGGCCCTGTTGCTCTGGGTTCTGGAGGGTGGCGTGGGGTGGCCGTGGGTCTCCGCCGCGTCCCTCGCCACGGGCAGCGGTGCCGTGGCCCTCATGTTCGGGTTCGTCGCCGCCGAGCGGCGGGCCCCTGAGCCGGTTCTGCCGTTTCGCGTTCTGGCGCAACCGCTGATCGCGGTCGGCAATGTTGGGTCCTTCCTCGTCGGCGGCGTGGCCGTAGGCCTCTCCTCGTACCTGCCGACCTATATCCAGGGTGCCATGGGACGCACCGCGACGACGGCCGGACTTGTGCTGGCCGCCATGTCGATCGGCTGGCCGCTGGCCTCGGCGCTCACCGGCCTGGTGATGATCCGCCTCGGCGTCCGCTTCGCCACCGTCCTGGGGGGCCTGCTGGCCGTGGCGGGGTCGGCCCTGCTTCTTTGGCTGCAGCCCGGATCGGCGCTGTGGTACCCCGCGTCCGTTGCTTTCGTCATTGGCGCGGGCCTGGGTTTCATCTCGACCGCGACCGTCGTCGCCATCCAGAGTGCCGTGCCGTGGGAGCAGCGCGGTATGGCCACCAGTTCCAACATGTTCGGGCGCCAGCTCGGCAGCACGCTCTTGGTCGGGATCTTCGGTGCGGTGCTGAATGCCGGTGTCATCGCGCGCCTATCCGGCCACGGCTTGACCGGGGGCGCCGCACTGGCCGCCGTCAACGGCCTCCTCACGCCGGCATCCCGCGCGGCGCTCGCCCCGCGGCAGGTGCACACGCTTGTCGCGAGCCTGGCCGCGGCACTGCATTCAGTCTACGCGGTGTCGGCCGTCCTGTCTGTGCTTGCCCTGCTGGTGGTGCTGCGGATGCCCGGCGGGCGACCGGCGGGCGTTGCTCCGGCGCCGTCGGCGTTGGACGCCGACGGATGAGCCGCTGGTCCGATCAGTCCTCGGTATGCGGTGGGGTCCCGGCCTGGACGCGAAGAGCGGCAAGCCCCCTGGCCAGCATGCCCCGCAAGAGCGGCATCTCGGCCAAGTCGGGTGGACCACCCCGCTCCAGGCCGACGGCGGATCCCAGGGCGGCATCGCGCAGAGCGCCCTGGCCGGACCGGTCGAGCAGCCACGCCTGGCGGCGCAGGCGTGAGGCCAAGAGGCACCGTACCGCCGGCGGGCAGAGGTGGTGCAGGAGCGCGCCATAGCGGTTCCGGCCCCCGGATCCTTCCGTACTGAGCGAGGACAGCGCCGAGGCCAGTTCTTCCGCGGAGAAGTGCCAACTGTCGCAGAACGGGCTGGCCAGGAGGTCCGCCACACCCTTTCCGGGCGGCGGCGATGCTTCGCCCCTTAGATCCGGTGCCGTCGGCGCCTCTGTGGGGGGGACGGGGCAGAGGTCGGCGAAGAAATACGGCTCCCAGAGGCTGAAGGCTGGCGGCGGCAATCGCCCTGTGCCGAGAGACCGCTCGGCACCCCAGAGCACGATGTCGCACGCCTCCTGCAGCGAGACGTCCACCAGAGGGCAATCGCGGTCCCCGAAGAGCCGGAGCATCTCTTCCGCCTGCTCCCGCGGGATGCGCATCATTCCGTAAGCGTCGAGGATGCCCACGTCGTCGCGCAGGAACACCTGGACCACCAAGCGCAGTTCGGCGTCCCACGAACGGATCAGCGTCACCGCTTGACCGCCGTTGCCGTCGATGGCGGTGACGACCGCCTGTTCGAAGGGCAGCAGTGGCTCGCCCGCGGCCTGCCGCGGACCGGCCCGATGCTGCAACGGGCGGGTCGCCCGCGGAATCGGTTGTGGGGCGGGGGCACGCAGCACCGCAGGCGCATCGGTGGTGTCCCGGCCCTGCACAGAGGACACCGAGCGCAGCGAGAGGCGGAGGAACGCAACCTCTGTGGCCGCCCGAACCGCCGCGTCCGTCGCGGTTCGCAAGAGACGGTGCAGCGCGGCGGTTGCTCCTCGATCGCGCATGTCCAGAAGCTCTCCCGAGGCCAGGAGCCGTGTGGGGGTGTCCGGTGCCGACAGCAGGGCGCGCAGGAGCCAGGCGACCGCCGAGCCGCATTCGCTGCACAGTCGCGCCGTGAGCGCGGTGCGTTCGTCGGCGGGCATGGACAGAAGATATCCCAGCGCCTCGCCAAACGCCTCACCGTCCGGCACCGGCAGACCACAGCCCATGGCCACAAGGCTCCCGAGGGCAGCGGACGGATCGCGCAGGGTGCGGAGAAAGGCTGACCGCACCCTGCGCTCCGTGCGCTCGGGCCAGCCCACCCGGCGCCTTGCCTCCATGCGCAGGAGGTCCGTCACCTCCCGGTTGCCCGCGACCCGGCGCATCAGTGCGGATGCATGGGCACCCCCCAGGCTGGAAAGCACATCGAAGTACAGGCCGGGTATGCGAACGGGCCCAGTCTCCAGCCGTCGCAGCAGGGCGCGTTGCGTCTCCCCGCGGTTGCTCCACAGCACGGCCGTCCAACGGGGGATTTCTTCGGCCCGTCCGGCGAGCACAAGTTCCTCGAGGGCCGTCAGGGCACGTTCAATCTGAGCGGGGGAGGCGGCCCGACCCGTCTCGTTCGGTTCCGCTCCCCGCGCCCGTTCACGCCCCGTCCGGCCCGTGCGCTTGCCCGCCAACCGGTCACCCCCCGGTGTCTTTCTACTATGCGGCGACGAACACTTCCGGCACGCCAGCGTGCGTGCGGCGTACCGGAAGCGGCATCTGTCCGGGCCCGTCGCCGGCCGTGCTTCCGGCATGGCCGCGTCGGTTCCTGCCCAACTGCGAAATCCCTCCTTCGTGCATCGGAGGGCAGCGTAAAAAGCACCTGCAGCGCGCGCAAATCAGGTGGCCGCTGCAAGTCCGCTTTTGCGAGGCCACTGCTCCGATATCCCCTGTCCTCCAAGGGTCCACCATTCGCGGCCGGTGCGGAAACCGACTTTTGCAGTGCCGTACTAGCACTGCCCTCCGCACTGGTAGCAGTTGGCGCCGGCGACGGTCCGGAACATTGGCTCAGCGATCGGAAAGGCGGCCCCAACGGGTGTGAACGGACGGGCAGACCCGCTTCGCCGCTTCATGAGCCCCCACCTCGGACCAGGACTTACCAGTGCGGAGGACAGTACTAGGGAGCCTTGGGAGACAGCGGGCATCGGAGCCGTGGCCATGCAAGGGCAGGGCGTTGGCGGTGATCAGCCAGCGCCCCGGGGAGGCGGGTTGACGGGAGGCCACCGCCCCGTGCCCGTCGTAATCCCGAACCGGGCCCTGTGTCTGCACGGACGGCCACCGCTGATCGGCGGGTCTGTTGCTGCCGGCCGGCTCGCCGTGGGGAGGGCCACGCCTGGCGGGCATGATGGCGAACAGAGTGGTGCAGGTGCTTGCCAGTTCACAACGGTAGCATCGCCGCGCCCGGTGCCGGCGATGGGTCGGGGCTCCTTGGAAGGAGGCGGTGACTTGATGCGGCCGAGTTGGGAGGAATATTTCCTTGAAATGGCCGATTTGGCGGCTCGGCGCAGCACCTGTCCGCGCCGACACGTGGGCGCGGTCCTTGTGCGCGACCACCGTATCATCGCCACCGGGTATAACGGCAGCCTCCGCGGCCAGCCGCACTGTACCGATGCCGGCTGTCTGATGGTCGATGGGCACTGCAAACGGACGGTGCACGCCGAGCTGAACGCGCTCCTACAATGCGCGTTCCACGGCGTCTCCAGCCGCGGCGCTTCTCTGTTCACCACCTCCTTCCCGTGCCTGGACTGCGCCAAGGCCGTCGTGCAATCCGGCGTTACGGCGGTGCACTACCGTGATCCCTACCCTGACGAGCACGCCCGGCGGATGCTGGAAGACGCCGGCGTCGCATTGCGGGGTCGGGTCCCGGCGGCCGCCGGCCCGCCGGGCGGGGCGGCGGCACCCCCGTAGCGGGCGTGGAACCCGGTGATGGGCGTCGCCAGTGCGACGCCCGGTCGGCGAACGTCCCTGGTACGGCTCCGCAAAAGTCGGTTTCCGCACCGGCCGATAATCGTGGACCCTTGGGGAACAAGGGATCTCGGAGCAGTGGCCTCGCAAAAGCGGACTCTTGCAGCGGCCACTAGGTTCCGAGGCACAGTTCGCGCCAGCGTGTCCGCCATGCCGGGCCGGTACCGCCTGTTGGGAAGCCCGGGGTGGTGCCCCGGTCTTGGTGTGGCGCGTGCCATGGACAGAACCCAATACCGGTGGTGGTGCTGAGGCACCACTTGCGCAGGAGGGACGCACCGATGGCGATTCGCCAGCTCGACAGCCGCCGTCCCCTGGTCGAAGCCGCCGCATTTGTCGCGGATTCGGCCGAGGTGAACGGCGACGTGGAACTCGCGGCAGGGGTGACGGTCTGGTACGGGGCGGTTCTGAGGGGGGACATCGAGCCCATCCGCATCGGGGAGGGTTCCAACGTGCAGGACGGCTGCGTTCTGCACACCGACACCGGCCTGCCCTGCACCGTGGGGCGTGGCGTGACGGTCGGGCACGGTGCGGTGCTCCACGGGTGCACAGTGGAGGACGACGCGCTAATCGGTATGCGTGCGGTCGTGCTCAGCGGCGCGACTGTGGGCCGCGGGGCGATGGTTGGAGCGGGGGCGCTGGTTCGGGAGGGACAGGTCGTGCCCCCCGGCGCCCTGGTTGTGGGCACTCCGGCGCGCGTCGCCCGGGCAGTGCGCCCCGAGGAGACGGCGCGCATGCGCCGCGGGGCGGAGCACTACGTTGTGCTCGGTCGGCTGCATCGGCAGGCCGCGCGGCAAACGCCGTAGACGGTTGCCGTCCGAAGCCGGGGGTGCAGAGGCTCGGCACGGCGAGTCGTGCCGGCGCGGGCGTCCGCGTGGCGCAGTGGTGCGACCGCGTCACGGACTGTCACCTACCCGATGACCGGCCGAGGGTTGTCGACCTGGATGGCGATGACCGGGAATGGTGCAAGCAGACCGTGGCGCGCAAAACAGGACCTTGGCAGCACCCTCTTACGGAGCCGGGCTGGCGGCGCCGGGAGCGGTTTCGCTGGACGGCGGCGCCCCGCGGTCCGGGCGCATGGCAAAGGCGCGCAGCGGTGCGGCCCGCAACAGCCGCAGGAGGGCTGAGCGGCGCAGGAGGCGGGGGTCTACCGGAAATCCGGCTGACCACGAGAGGCGCCGGAACAGGCGGTCGATGTCACCGGGCGACAGTGGCCTGCCGTGTGGCCCGCAGAAGAGCCGGGGACAGCGCGGATGCCGTTCCAGACTCATGTACGCCGTGAGGGTGCGCAGGGCCTCGGGTGTAAGGACGGCCTCGCGCCCGTCCGGCCAGGAGAGGCGCCCCGAGAGCAAGCCGACATGGTCTGGTTCCAGATCGAGCACCTGGCGCACGGTGGCGCCGAAGCTCCAGAAGAGGTGGAGCAGAGAGCGGTCTCGGCAGGGGAAGCGGTTGTGTGCGGCCGCTGCGAGCAAACGCCTCCACTCGGCCTCCCCGATCAGGCCCGACGGTGCCCGGTCTGCGTCGCTCATGGCCCTGCCTCCCCCGACGTCTCGTCGCCCAGGCTCATCCCTGCCCGTTGCTCGGTTCCCGGTCGCCGCTGGCGGCGCGGCGGCCCTCGGGCTCCGTTGCCCCAGCCTCAGTGGCCTGCGGCGGGACGGAGTCGCCGCAGGCGGTGCCGCCCGCCATCCGGTCTCGCGGCTCGGGTCCGCCGTTCTCCCGTGCCTGGACCGTGAGCCCGCCGCTATTGTCGATCGCGGCGACCAGGATGCTACCGATGCCGCGTCCATATCCCCGCCGGCGCAGTTCCCCCTCCAGCCAGGCGCGGTCTTTCCCCGCACGCCGCAGGGCTTGTTCGTCCACCAGCCCGTCCATGACGACGGTTGCCTGCAGGGCCGGCGTCGGGAGCGCCGAGGCGGGGTCCGCCTGATGGACGCCCAGGGTCTTGAGGTCGTCGGCCGTGGTCGGCCGAGCGCCGGCACGGGGAATCACGGAGAGCTTGCCCGAAGTTTCCAGGACGGCGAACTCCACATCGGTGAGATGGGCAATGTTGCGGAAGCGCAGTTCTGACATCAGGTCGCTCAGATTGAAGCGAAGCTTGCGCAACGACTGCTCGTTGACCTTGCCGTGGGCCACGACGATCGAGGGTTCTCCCTCCACAAGTACGCGGACCCGCTGGTTCTTGAGGCTGAGGTAGGCGAAGATCCATTCGAGCGCCCCGAGCAGCACGACCGGCGCGACGCCCACGACCAGGGGGATCTTGCCGTCCGCGATGGAGATGATCGCCGCCTCGGAGATCATGATGAAGCCGACGAGGTCGATGGCGTTGAGGCTCCCCACCTCGCGCTTGCCGGTGACGCGCAACAGCAGCAGCAAAATGAGATAGAAAAAGACCGTCTTCCAGAGCACGTCGAGCAGTTGCCGCATGACGTCGCCCTGCACCCTGTCGCCTCCCGATCCCGGCGGTTGCGCTTCGGCCGGCGCGGGGTAGTATGACCGATGCCCGGGTGGCGCGTTCGGGTGCGTGCAGGACTAAAACCTGGATGACGGCGAACGTAGAACGCCCGGGTGGTTTCGGAGCGGGCTGGTGGGGGAGGGGCGTCCTGTGGAGGTCAGGGTTGTATTCCACCGCACCGGCAGCCGGGACTTCCCCCGCGCCATGGACGTGGCCCGCCGCCAGCCGGGGTTCCGCGAACCCGCGGCCGGGGCCGAGTTCTGCGTCTCCTTCGATCAGGATCAACTCGACGCCTATGACGAACTGGTGGCCATCGTCGGCCGCTGGTCGCAGACCCGACTGTACCTCAATGGACATCCGGTGGACCGGTCGCGTCTGGAGCACATGCTGGGATGCTATCGCCGTCGCCTGCTGGCACCGGACCGCCGCGCCCACTGCACTGGCCAGTCGGTGCACGAGACCCGGATCGGCGCGGTGCGACAGCTCTTCCCCTGCCGCCTGATTCCGATCAGCGAGACCAACCACGGCGGTTGGTTCCAATACGGTCGTCTGACGCGTGAAGGAGTGTTCCTCGTAGATAAGGCCCAGTTGCGGCACGCGGTGCAGGGCGCCCTTGACCGAACCCTGGCCGCCCACTGCCCGGCCCTCTTCCCGGCAGAGGTGGACGCCGTCATCGATCGCCTCCCCGAGCGCATCGACCCGGAACGCGACCACCACTGGGGTTACCGGGAGGGCTGGCAGAACGGCCGTTTCGTGCGCGTCGGCGTCGAAAAGCGCCCGGCATCGCGCGCGGGCACCCCGCAGGCCAGGCGCCTTCCCACCGGAGGTGCGGATCTCGTCGATGTGGGAACTGAGGGGGCGCGCGGAGGGCCCGGACAGGGAGCCGGCTCCCTGCGGGTTGGCGGGCCCGCCGACGTCGCGTCGCGAAGGTATGAGCCCCCCACCCCGGTAGCCCGACGGCCTGCGGAACCGGACGGCGCAGCGGCCCGCCATGTCGGCCCCGAGCTCCGGGGGGTACGGTATGGAGATATCGGGGGCCTGACCACCGAGATCCGTACATTGCGCGAGACGCTGGAACTGCCCCTCCGGTTCCCGGACCTCTTCGAGCGCCTCGGGATCACACCTCACCGTGGGGTCCTGCTCAGCGGCCCCCCGGGCACGGGCAAGACGCTCCTGGCACGCGCCCTGGCCAGCGAGTGTGAGGCGAGCTTCCTTCTGATCAACGGGCCGGAAATCATATCCAAATGGCACGGTGAATCCGAGGCCAACCTGCGCCGCATCTTCGATGCGGCGCGAGAAAACGCCCCGGCCGTGGTGCTCATCGACGAGGTGGACGCGATCGCGCCCGACCGTGCGCGCGTGCAGCACAACCACGAGGCGGTGTTGGTCAGTCAACTGCTCACGCTGCTGGACGGTCTGGTGGACCGCGGGCAGGTGGTGGTGGTCGCCACCACCAATCGTCCTGAGTTGGTGGATCGGGCGCTCCGGCGCCCAGGACGTCTGGACCTGCTGCTGGAGATCGGGTTGCCGGATTTGGCGGCGCGCCTGGAGATCCTGCGGATCCACACGGATAGGATGCCACTGCATCCGGGTGTCGACATCCCTGCCTTGGCCGCGGCGACTGAGGGATTCACCGGGGCGCATCTGAGCTCGCTCTGCCGCGAGGCTGGTCTGGAGTGTATGCGCGCGGTGGTGATACTTGACGCCGGCGGCGTCTTCAGACTGGCTCCCGATGCCCTGCAGGCCCTGACAGTGCGGCCGGAGCACTTCACCCGCGCGTTGCGGGTGGTCGACGCTATGCGGCGCCGCGGCGAGGCCGTGGTCAAGCGGTCCGAGTGACCCGCGTTCGGCGGTGCGGCCGGCGGCTCGGTCTAACTTGCCCCGCCCCTTCATTGCCACGTTCGCCATCCGGCCGCACCGCAATCTCCACCGTCGCATCGCCTCCATCCGGTGCAGGATGCGCACCGGCCGTGCCCACTTGGGCAGCGCGAGGGGTCGGGTTGACAACGGGCCGCAGTTCGTGGGAGCGTGTGGCCCGGTTGCCGTGGACGCCGTGTCCGGCCGCCGGTGCAGAGAGGAGCGGATCGCGATGAAGATGGAAGAAGTGGCGGCCGCCCACATGCGGCGCCTCGGAGAGAACGTCTATCCCGGCCGGGGGATCGTCCTCGGCCTGACTCCCGACGAGCGCCACCTGGTGCAGGTCTACTGGATCATGGGGCGGAGTCCGGCGAGTCGCAACCGCGTCTTGTTGCGGGAGGGGGAGTCGGTCAAGTCCGAGTCCCTGAACGCCGCACTGGTGCCCAACCCGGCTCTGGTGATCTACTACGCGGTCCGGCGTGTCGGCAACTGCCATGTGGTGAGCAACGGGGACCAGACGGAGACGATCGTGGATGCGCTGGAGCGGGGGCAGCGCTTCGAGGACGCGCTCCGCACGCGGGAATTCGAGCCGGATGTGCCACACTACACGCCTCGCATCTCAGGTCTGATCGATGCAGCAGATCCGCGTTCCGGTTATCGGTTGGCGATCCTCAAATCCCTCGGTCACAATCCCGCGCACTGCATGCGCCACTTCTACACCTATGAGCGCGCATACCCGGGCCTGGGGCACTGCATCACGACCTACGCCGGCGACGGACATCCGCTCCCTTCGTTCGAGGGGGAGCCGTGGCCGGTGCAGACCTTCGATGCTCCGGAGGAGACGGCGGAGCGATATTGGCGCCTGCTGCACGCCGACCGCCGGGTGGGTCTAATGGTGAAGTTCATCGACGTCCGGACGGGTGGGTCTTCCATACATATCGTCAACCGGCAGGAGGCGGGCGCGTAGGAGGCCGCCCACGAACGCCCTCCGGCGCGCCGCCACCCGCACCGCGGGCAACGTTGAACTCCAAGTCGTGCACGGCGGCACCGTAATTTCTCCGGTGCCGGTGTGGATGGATCATCTGTGGGAATGCAGCGCGCAGCCGAACCGGGCGAGGGCGGCAGGGTCCGGATGCTTGCATGCCCGGCCCCCGATGCGGCATACGGTTCGGAGAATCCTTCCGCAGAGGGGCCCTGCCGTGGGGCGGCGACTGGTTTCCGTCACTGCGCTTGCGGCGGCCGGCCTCGCCTGTGTCCTCCTGCTCCTGGGGGTGGTGCTCCATCGTTCGGTCCGTGCGGATGGGAACGTGGGAGCCCGCATCCGTCAGCGCGGTTACCTGATCGCCGGGGTGCCCCTCTGGCTCCCGCCATTCGGCGCTCCGGCGCGCGGCGGCGGATGGCAGGGGCTGGACGTGACATTGGCCCATGCGGTCGCCCGGGCGTTGCTCGGCAGCCCGGTCAAGGTACACTTCCTGCCCCTGCTCCCGGGCGAGCGGCGTTGGGCAGTGGAAAGCGGTGCCGCGGACGTGGTGATCGCGGGCTTTGCCTCGCTGGTCCCCACGCCCGATGGTGCCGTGCCGGTGCCACCGTCCGGAGCCGGGCTACGGCTGGTCGGTCCTTATTTCTCCGAGCCGTTGGCACTTTTGGTGCGGCGCGGTCAACCGCTGCGGCACTGGCGGCAGCTGGACGGCCGCATTGTTGCCGTGCTGCCCGGCAGTGCCGGGGGTGATGCGCTGCTTCGTGCCGCCGGGCAGCGGGCCACCCCGGTGTTGACGCAACCGAGCAGCGCGGCTCTGGCCGCTCGCGGGGTCGCCCTCGGTGAATACCGGGCCGTGGTCGGGGGCCTGGCTGTGTGCCGGGCCCTGGCGGTCTATGACCCCGAACTCTCGGTGCAGACACTACCGGAACTCGGCCGTGAGGCCTATTGGGTCCTGGTCGCTCCCGCCGCGTCCGAAC
The DNA here is from genome assembly GCA_021803205.1 of Bacillota bacterium. Taxonomy (GTDB): domain Bacteria; phylum Bacillota; class Sulfobacillia; order RBS10-35; family JAJYVN01; genus JAJZMB01. Next base: position 19,683 of record JAJZMB010000147.1, read on the forward strand.
TGGTGGATCCCGTGCGCCGGGCCATCGCCACACTCCCCACCGGACGTACCCTGCAGCACCTGCTGGCCGGCTGGGCGGCGGCCGCCGCCCAGCCGCCGCTGTCACCGCCGCCCGTTTTGACGGCCCCGTCCCGTACGACGTAGAATGCCGACGGTGGGTTGCCAAGGGATTCCTGCGCCGCTGGCCGGTTCGGATGGTGCTCATGGACCTGCCGGGCTGCGTCGCAGACGCGTTTCAGCTTGGTCGGGGCGCGCCCGCTGCACCGTACGTCGAAGGCCGCGGAGGTGCCAGAGGATGGTCCGACGCTCCAAGATCACCATCGTCGGTGCCGGAATGACCGGTGCCACGACCGCACACTGGTGCGCTGCGGCCGAACTGGGGGATGTGGTGCTCTTCGACGTGGTCGAAGGACTCCCTCAGGGCAAGTCCCTCGACCTTTGGGAAGCTACGCCGATCGCGGGCGCGGACGTTCGGATCACCGGCACCTGCGACTGGGAGGCGACGGCGGGTTCCGATGTCGTCGTCATCACGGCGGGTAGCCCGCGCAAGCCCGGCATGAGCCGTCGGGACCTCCTGGCCGTGAACCACAGGGTTGTGGCCGATGTGGCGCGCCGTGCCGTGGCGGTCTCTCCTGATGCGGTGTTTATGGTGCTGACCAATCCTGTCGACGTCATGGCCTATGTGGTGCTGCGCACCACCGGCCTGCCGCCCGCGCGGGTGGTCGGTCAGGCGGGAGTGCTCGATACGACGCGCTTTCGCGCCTTCGTGGCTGGCGAGTTGAACGTCTCGGTGCAAGATGTCCATGCCCTGGTCCTGGGGGGCCACGGCGACAGCATGGTTCCCTTGGTGCGCCTCTGCCAGGTCGGCGGGGTGCCCCTGACCTCACTGCTCCCGCCCGAAAGTGTCGAGCGGTTGGTCGAACGGACGCGCAACGGGGGTGCCGAAATCGTCGGGCTCCTCAAGACAGCGAGTGCCTTCTACGCGCCAGGTGCGGCCCTGTGCGAGATGCTCCGGGCGATCCTGCGCGATCAGGGGCGCCTGCTGCCGGCGCCGGCCTACCTCCAGGGAGAATACGGCCTCAGAGGGCTCTATACCGGGGTGCCGATCATTCTGGGTGCCGCCGGAGTCCGCCGTGTGGTCGAAATCCCGCTGGAGCCGGACGAGCGGGCTGCCTTTTTGCGTTCGGCGGCCGAGGTGCGCCAGGCTATGGCGGAGTTGCCGCAGGAGTCATGACCGGGGCCGCGGCTGCGCGCGGAGGGCGAGAAGTGGCCAAGCGTCTCACAACCAGCGTATGCGAGGTGACGCCAGCTGAACCTTTTCGAATACATGGCCAAGGAAGTTCTGCGCCGGGCCGGTGTTCCCGTTCCCGATGGTCGTCTCTGCCGCACCCCGGATGAGGCCGCGGCGGCCGCGGCGGAGCTTGGTCCGATTGCCGTCAAAGCTCAGGTACTGGTCGGCGGGAGGGGCAGAGCCGGTGGGATTCGTATCGCCGAGACGCCGGAAGAGGCCCGTGGGGCTGCTGCCGCCATCCTGGGGATGGACCTGAAGGGCCACCGGGTGGAGACCGTCTACTGCGAGCAGCGCCTGGAAATCGACCGGGAACTGTATCTGGCCATCACGATCGATCACTCGGCGCGGCGCCCGTTGCTCATCGCCTCGGCGGACGGCGGCGTCGCCATCGAGGAGGTCCCGGAAAAGGCCATCATCAGGCGGATGATTGACCTGCCGTGGGGCCTGCAGCCGTTCATGGCCAGGCAGGTGGCGTTGCGGCTGGGCCTGCCGGCCGAGGCGCACGCGGCTTTCAGCGACATTGCCGGACGCCTCTACGCCGTCTTCCGGGAGCGCGATGCGACCCTGGTGGAGTGCAATCCGCTGGTGATCTGCGACAGCGGTCGCGGCGCTCCAGGGCGGCTGATGGCTGCGGACGCCCGCCTGAACGTGGACGACGACGCGCTCGGGCTGGGTCGCCAGCCGGACCTGCCCCACACCGAGACGGCGACTGATCTGGAGAAGCGGGTTCGGGCCCTCGGGCTCGCTTTCGTGGAACTGGACGGCGACATCGCGGTGATGGCCAACGGCGCGGGAATCACGATGGCCACACTGGACGCGCTCCAGAGCTTCGGCGGCCGGCCCATGAACTTCCTGGACGCTGGCGGCGGGGCTTCCGCCGGACCGACCGCCGAGGCGCTGGACATCCTTTTGTCCACGTCGCCCAAGGCGGTGCTGATCAACATCTTCGGGGGCATCACCCGGTGCGACGAAGTGGCCCAAGCCATCATCGACGTCAAGCAGCGTCGCGCCTTCAGCATGCCGCTACTGGTACGTCTGGTGGGGACCAATGAGCAACGGGGGACCGAGATGCTGCGCGCGGAGGGCATTGCGGCGTTCACTTCGATGCGCGAGGCGGCGCGCGCCGCGGCGGAGGCGAGCCGCCGCTAGGACGGCCGTGGGCGGAGGGGCCAGCCCTTCGGCGTCAGGCCGCGGGATCCCTGTCGTCCAAGGTTTTCCCGTTCAGGATGGGCCCTGGGACGGGCTTTTGCAGCGCTACCTGAGGGCCTCGGAGTCAACCCTGGCGGGAACGCGGTTTCTATTGGCCGCAGGGACGGGGCCGTCATCGGCTATGGTCAGTCCGCAGGGCGGCGCATCGATGCCGGGCACGGCCCCCCGGCGTATGCAGGCGGTGGGCCCGCACTCCGGTGCCGCTTTGACTCACCGTGTACGCGCAGGCGGGCATGGACGCCCGTCGTCCGCGGTGGGGACCGATATCGCCCCGTGGCCGGGGACTGGCGGCCGCGCGGGCTTTGACGGCGCGCCGTCGCGTTCCGGGTCGCGATGTGCTTGTGCTATGCGGGGAGGCGTCGGCCACAGTGTCCATCCTGGTGGACGAGAGGACCAAGGTGCTCGTTGCCGGCATCACAGGCCGGCAGGGCGCCTTTCACACGCAACAGATGTTGGAGTTCGGCACGCGCGTGGTCTGCGGTGTGGCACCGGGCCGGGGCGGGCGCGAGGTCTCCGGTGTGCCGGTGTTCGAGACGGCCGAGGACGCGGTGGATAAGCGCGGCGCCACGGCGGCGGTGCTGTTCGTACCGGCGACCGCGGTGCGGGATTCGGCCTGCGAAGCGATCGACGCGGGCCTGTCCCCCGTGGTGATCATCGCCGAGCATGTCCCGGTGCACGACGCGATGGATGTCATGGCCTTCGCCGCGGCGCGGGGGGCCGTGGTCATCGGACCCAACACATACGGTATCTGCACTCCCGGCGGCAAGGCCAAGCTGGGTATCCCACCGGGCCGGATCTTCCATCCCGGGCCCGTCGGCGTGGTGGCTCGTTCGGGTACCCTCTCCTACGAAATCGTCGCCTCATTGACAGAGGATGGGCTGGGGCAGAGCACGGTCGTGGGCATGGGGGGAGATCCGGTGGTCGGCCTCGGTTTCGTCGAGGCGCTGAAGCGCTTCGCTAAGGATGAGGAGACGCGGGCGGTGGTCCTGGTCGGGGAGATTGGCGGTACGGCCGAGGAGGAGGCAGCCGAGTTCATCAAGGGGATGGATCGCCCGGTCGTCGCCTATCTGGCCGGAGCCACCGCTCCTCCGGGCCGCCGCATGGGCCACGCGGGGGCGATCGTGGAACGCGGGCGGGGCTCCTTCCAGAGCAAGCGCCACGCGTTGGAGGCGGCGGGCGTCGCCGTTGCGGAAATGCCCTGGGACGTGGCCCCGCTGGTACGGGCGGCCCTGCTGCGGGGATCTGGCGGCGCCTGACGCGACTCCGCAGGCCGGGGGACCGGCGCCGTACCTCGGGGTTCTCCTGATTTGTCGACACCACCGACATTCACTATACTGTGTGCGCGCTCGACGGGTCCGATGGCGCGTGGGCTGGGGGTGCGGGCATGTCGCGGCGGATGCGGCTGGCGCTGGCCTCGGGCGGCATTGCCGTTGCGCTGGTCATGCTGATGGTCACGGCCATCCGGGCGGCTTCCTCCTACTATTACACTTTGCCCCAGTTCCGCGCGCTCGGGTCGGGAGCGGTGGGCCGCTATGTCCAGGTAAACGGCACAGTCGGCACGCATCCCCGCTGGAATCCGCTGACCGAGCAATTGGTGTTTTCAGTGTTGCCTCTCGCTTCCGGTGCGGGCGCGGGTTCTGTCGGTGGATCCGCCGGGGCGCGCTTCCCTGCCGTGGTCGCGGCGGCTGCGGCGTTGCCCGTCGTCTATCATGGTCCGGAGCCGGATGCTTTCAACCCGGGGATCAGCGTGGTGGTGGCGGGTACGCTCCGCACCGACGGTACGTTCGAGGCCCGTCAAGTACTGGTCAAGTGCCCGTCTCACTACACGGCAGCCGCGCCGGGGCAGGGGGCGCAGTGGACCAAGACGTGACCGCGGTCGCTCAGGGCAACGGCTCCCTCGCCGGATGCGCGCCCGCTGCGTCGCGCGCACTTGGCGGGAGTCTGTCCGTTTTTGCCCCGCCGGGCGGTTCGGGAACGCCACCCCTGGCTGCGGACGGCCTGCGTCACGCTTACGGCTTCCGCCATGTGCTGGTGGGTGTCGAGTTGTGCGTGGGCGCCGGTGAGGTATTGGCCGTGTTCGGCCCCAACGGGGCGGGGAAGTCCACGCTTTTGGCGGCCCTGGCGGGGCTGCTCCGGCCCGACGGCGGTTCGGTGTATTGGTGGGGCGCCGATGCGCTCGCCTCGCCCGGATACGTCCGTCGCCGCATCGGCCTGATCGGACACCAGAGTTTCCTCTTCGACGAGCTGACGGCTGAGGAGAATCTGACCTATTACGCGCAACTGCTCGGACTGGGTGCTCCGGCGGAACGGGCGCGGGAGGCGATCGCCGCTGAGGGGCTGGGGCTCCACGCCCGCCGTCCGGTCAGGGAGCTTTCTCGGGGCATGACCCAACGCTTGGCGCTCTGCCGAGCCTGGCTGGCCGGACCCCGGATTGTGCTGGCGGACGAGCCCACCACGGGCCTCGATCCGGAGGCGGCCGCGCGGCTCCACGGACGACTTGCCGCCCTGCGGGCCGCGGGCGGTGCCGCCGTTGTGGTGGCGCATGATCTGGCGGCGTCGCTCCACCTTGCGGACCGGTATCTTATCCTGGCGGGCGGCGCGGTTACGGACACTGGGTCCACCCTGCCGTGGCGGGGCCAGGCCGATGCGTTTGCGGTACACTACGCACGCGCCGTGGCCACGGGGCGGCGGCTTGCCCGTCAGCGTGCCGCCCTGAGGGCGCCTGCCGTCCTCCCCCGCCAGCCGGCGCCCTCAGCCGCCGGCGGAATACCGTCCGACGGGTGGCCCGCCGATGCGGCATCGCCTGCGACATCCGCCTCGCCAGCGGTCCTCCGGGCGCAGGTGGCGGGCCCTGGGCCGGGAGCGGCGGTGTGTGTGCCTGGCGGGGCAGTGGTCAGGGCGGTCCTCTTCCGCGAGGTCCGCCTCTGGTGGCGCGGGAGAGAGCGGCTGGGTGCGGCGACGGCCTTCGGTCTACTTGTGGCTTTGGTCTTCGGCCTTGCGCTGGATCCGACCACTGTGGACCTGAGGCCGGTTTTCGCGGGTGTACTGTGGACGGGACTGCTTTTCGCCGGGCTTCCGGCCTTTTCCCGGGCGATGGCCGGCGAATGGGACAACGATGCCCTGTACGGCTTTCGCGGCACGGGAGCGGGTACGGCGGCTCTCTTCTACGGCAAGTGCCTGGGTAACCTTGCCGGGTTCGCGCTCGCCGAGCTTGTGTTGGTGCCGGCCTTCGTGGCGATCCTGCAGATCCGCTTGACCGGTTCACCCGCACCGGTCATAGCCGCCCTCGCCCTGGGGACGCTCGGCTTCGCAGCTGCGGGTTCCCTGCTCGCAGCCGTGGTGGCCCGGGCGCTCGGCCCGGCGGCGGGGGGAACCCTGCCGCTCGTCTCACTGCCGTTGCTCTCGCCTGTGATCCTCGGGACCGTCCGCGTGGTGCAGGGGGTCCTCGACGCGGCCCCCGCAGCCCAGAGCGCGTGGCTGTTGATGCTGCTGATGTACGCCGGCCTGTTCTGGTTTCTGCCGCTGGTGCTCTTTCCGATCGTGGCCGATGCGTGACGCCGGCGGCGGGCCGGTGGTGGACGGGTCCGGCCGCGGGGGGACCGAATTCTGGGGACCGGGGTGTCCGGCCGAGGGGGACGGTAGAGTGAGTGCCGCGCTTCAAACGACGTTCCGCCCATCGATCGGAGAGCGTGTTCCCGCCTGGCTCGCATGGGCGGCGATCACGGCCTCCATGTATCTCGGTTTCATCTACGCCCCGCCCGAGAAGACAATGGGCGATGTGCAACGCATCATGTACTTCCACGTTGCCGCGGCATGGAACGCCTTCCTGGCGTTCGGCGTGGTAGCCGTGGCGGCGGTGCTCTTCCTCTCGCGCGGCGGGCGCGGCTGGTCGCGCGTGGTGTACGCGTCTGCCGAGATCGGGGTGTTCTTCACCAGCATCTGCATCATCGGTGGCTCGGTCTGGGCACGGGCGGTATGGAACGTCTGGTGGACGTGGGAACCGCGCCTGACCACCACGCTGCTGTTGTGGTTTATCTTTTTGGGCCTCCTGGTGGTGCGGGGTTCAGCCGAGGGGGATCCGGCCCGGGAGCGCCTGGCGGCGGTCATCGGCGTGATCGGGGCCCTCGTGGTGCCCATCGTGTACATGTCCGATCAATGGTGGGTCGGTCTGCACCCGCAGGTCATCACCGTATCCGGTTTCGCCCTGCCGCCGCGGATGGTGGTGGCGCTCCTGTTCTCCTTCGGAGCGTTCACCGTGTTTTATCTCTGGTTGCTCGGCGTCCGTCTGCGGCTGATCGCGCTGGCCGAAGACGTGGCAGCCCTGAGGGAACGTCTGGGATAGGGTTGCCCGCAGTGTGCCGACACCCCGACGCACATGGCCCCGAGCCCCTGTGCCCCGGCGGACGGGACTCGTGTTGGGGGGAGAGCATCGGTGTCGCCGCTGTGGTGGATGTTTGTGGGATACAGTCTGATGTGGACCGCCATCGTTCTCTACGTCCTCAATCTCGGCCGGCGTCAGGCGGCGCTGTACCGTGAGTTCGAAGCGCTGCAGAGCGCCGTGGACGCGGCAGCGGAAGTCGATGGCGAACGTGTGGAAGGCGACGGTATGCACGACCGTGGGTCGGCCCCGGCGCATCCGGCCCGGTGAACGGCGACCGCGCGTGGGCACCGGCTGGTCGCGCGCTCGGCGGCGCCGGGCTGACGGTAGTTGCGGCCACGCTGGCGAGTAAGCTACTGGGCTTCGGGCGGGATACGGTGCTTGCGCGGCAGTTCGGTGCGGCTGGTCCGACCGCCGCCTACTTCATCGCTTCACAGGTGCCGCTGGTGCTCTTCGCCGCGGTGGGCGTGGCCATTACCACGGTCTTTATCCCCATGTTCTCCTCACTCCTGGCCACCGAGGGGTCAGCCGGCGCGGAATTGTTTGTGGCCCGCGTGAACGGCGCCGTCACCGTGGCGGCCATCATCCTGATTCTTCTGCTGGAGGCCGGGGCCGGCCCGGCGGTGGCGGTCATGGCGCACGGGTTTCGCAGGAACGGGCTCGACCATCTGCTCACTGTCGAGATGGTGCGCATCATGGCGCCGTTGATCATTTTCTATGCCTGGTCGGGCGTTGTCGGCGGCGTGCTCAACGTGCGGGGCTTCTTTGGACCCAACGCCGCGATGGGGATTCCGCAGAACCTGATCATCATCGCCGCCATCTTCTACGGCAGCGCGCACGGCCCGGATATCCGCTGGGTTGCCTGGGGGAGTTTGGTGGGAACGTTCACCACCTACCTGGTGCAACTTCCCGCTCTGCGCCGTTCCCGATTTCATGTCCGGTGGCGCTTCGACTTCTGGAAAGACCCGCGCCTGGCCTTCATGGGCCGGCTGGTCCTCCCGGCCGCTGTGACCGCCCTGGCTCAGCAGATCGGCATCGTGGTCGATCGAACCTTGGGGTCGTCCCTGGGCGGGGCCTTGCTTTCCGACCTGACCTACGCGGGCCGACTGCAATTGCTTACCTACTCCATATTGGGTATGTCCATCGCCACGGTGGTCTATCCCTCGTTGGCGGCATCCGCTGGCACCGGCGACATGGCCGCATTCCGCAGGACATTCCGCCGAGGTCTCGGTCTTGTCAACTTTGTGACCCTGCCGGTGAGCTTCGGAATGTTCCTCCTGCGGCAACCGCTGGTGCGCATACTCTTCCAACATCAGCACTTCACGGCTGTGGACACGCGTCAGACGGCGTATGCCCTGGCTTTTCTGACGCTCGGCACATTCGGTTACGGCTGGCAGGACTACTTGAACCGGGCCTTCTTCGCCCTCAAGGATACGCGCAGCCCGATGCTGGGTGGTTTCATCGCGGTCGGGGTCAATGTGGTCCTCGACTTCTTGCTGCTGCATCCGATGAAGCAGGGGGGGCTTGCGCTGGGCACGGCCGCCGGCTGGACCTGCGCGGCGGTCTTTCTGGCCGTGCGGCTGCGACGGCGCGTGGGCGTACCGGGTGCAGGACGGTTGGCATTCCGGACGTTGCGCATGGCCGGTGCCGCTGTCGCGGGATTGGTCCCTGCCGCGTTGCTTTATGGCCCGCTGGTGGCCGCTCTTGGCGGGGGACCTTGGACCGGGTACACTCTCGGGCTCGGTCTTGTGTGCGCCGGCGCCGCCGCCGTTTATGTCGGTGCCTGCCATGCGCTGCGCGTGCCGGAGTTGGGGGAGGCGGCCGCCCTCCTGCGCGGGCTGGTTCACCGGACGTTCGCCGGAGGGAGCGGACGTTCTCTCGGTTGACAAGAACAACGGTCCATGCGTGGGTCCCAACTCGTCCGATGCATGGTATACTCGCATTGCGTCACTCGGAACGGACGCCATCCTCCACCGAATCACGCATGATTTGTGGAGGTGGGGGGGGGCCGCGGCCGGTGGCGGGGCGCGGCAGGGGGCCGCGAAGCTCCCTGCCGCTTGGTCATGGCTGTCCGTGGTGCGTGGCGTCGATGGCGGGCAGCGGCGGGTTAGTCCGTGCACGAGGGAGGAGCCGGAGTGGTGCGGGCGATGGGGCGGGCGAATTTTCGCGCGCTGAAATGGCAGACGTTCGGCGGTGGCGCCGTCGGTCTGTCGGCGGTCCTCGTCGCCCTCCATGTATGGCGGGGCCCGAGCGGATCTTTGGGCGAGCTTGCGGTCCGGGTGGTGCTGCTGTGCGCTGCCGCCCTGGTCTTCAACGAGTGCGCCTTTGTGCTCATCAGGCGGGCGAACGAGGCGCTGCACCAGGAGCGTCAGCGGTTGTACGCGCTGCACCAGATCAGCGAGGGCGTGACCTTCCTCCCTGCCCTGGAGCGCAACCTGGGGGCGACGCTGGAAATCGTGCGCCAGGTGTCGGGCGCATCCGTTGTCGCCTGGATGGAGCCGACCGGCGGCGCCAAGGCGGAGGTTGCTTGCCGCGTACTGGTCGGGGACCGCCGCACGGCGGCGGATGAGGATCTGAGACTCCGCTATGGCCAGGACCTCCCCGGGCGTGCCCTGAGCAGCGGCCAACTGGTGTCGATCGATGACGCGGCGGACATCCCGCCGGGAGACCGTGACGCCTATCCGTTGATGATCGCCGAGGGGTTGCGCTCCGGCGCGGCCCTGTGCGCCACCGTGCACCAACACCCCATCGGCATGCTCGTCCTGGGATGGCGCGAGCGCCACCATCTTTCCGCGGCAGATCGAGAGTTCATGGGGAACGTGACCAACCTGCTCGGGGTCGCCGTGGAGAATTTGCGCCTTTACCGGGAGGCTCAACGCTTGGGCGCTATTGAGGAGCGTGAGCGCATCGCCAGGGAGATGCATGACGGCTTCGCACAGACGCTGGCCTACCTCAAGATCCGAGCGGAGGCCGCGTTGGCTGGCGCGGACGGACCGGGGGCGGTGGGGGGGCTGGCCGCCGCGCTGGAGGATATCCGACGGGGCGCGGTCGAGGCCCTGGGAGACGTTCGCCGGGCCATCATGGACCTCAAGTCTCCGCTGGGCGGGGCTGCGGGCGATTTCACCGCACGCCTGGCGGCCTACCTCCATTCCTGGAGCCGGCTCAACGCCATCGAGGCGGAAGTTATACTGCCCCAAGGGAGTCTGGAACTCGATGCGGAGGTTGAGCAGCAGATCCTGCGCATCTGTCAGGAGGCGCTGGCGAACGTGCGTAAGCACGCGCGGGCGCATAGGGTCTGGGTGCGCTTGGCCAAGGAGACCGACGGTGCACTGAGCGTGGCCGTGTCAGACGACGGTTGCGGTTTCGATCCCGACCGGGCGCCGCGTCCCGGGCACTTTGGTCTCGGCATCCTGCAGGAGCGGGCCGCAGCCATCGGTGGAACTGTGTCCATTGCGTCGCGGCCTGGGGGCGGCACGGAGGTGCTGCTGTTGCTGGGGCCGGCTGGCGAGCCGTCCGGCGGTCTGCCGCTGGCGGCCGTCGGCGGGTCCCGCTGAAAGAACCGGGCGACTTACCATGGCTTGATGCAGGGTGGCTGCGGATGGCCCGGGCGGCGAGATGCGACCGAGGGGGGCAACGGGCGGGGAGGGGCGACGCCATCCGTTGGGCGAGACGTACGCCTGTCCCTGGCGGCGGCGACGCAGGGATTCGGACGGTGCTGCAGGAGTCGGTGGGTGCATCGGGCGGAACCGGAAAAGCCCGGGGCACGCTCACGGTGCCCTCGCAGGAAGGGGACCCTTGCAGCGGCCACATAGGGAGGCCTACAGATGGCGATCCGCATTCTGCTTGCTGATGACCATGCCCTGGTGCGCCAGGGAATTCGTGAACTTCTCTCCTCTCAGCCGGAGTTTGAGGTGGTCGGAGAGGCGGCGACGGGCGCGGATGCGTTGGCGCAGACGATCGAGACCCGGCCGGACGTGGTGCTGCTGGACATCCACATGCCTTCGGGCGATGGTCTTTGGGCCACGACGGAAATTACGCGGGAGGTGCCGAGTGCCCGTGTGCTCGTCCTGACCGTGTCGACCGAGGACGAGCACCTCAAAGAGACGTTGCGGCGCGGCGCGGCCGGCTATCAGTTGAAGTCGAGCCCGTCGGACTCGCTGTTTCAGGCGATTCGCGAAGTGGCGCGCGGCGAGACGACGGTGCCCGGAACCATGGCGGGGCGGATCCTGGCAACATTTGGCCTGCCGCCGGAGATGCGGGGGGCAGGTCGTGAGGCCGGTCTTTCCGCACGTGAGCAGGACGTTCTGCGCCTGTTGTCCCGCGGCCAGACCAACAGGGAGATCGCAGAGGCGCTGGAGATCAGTGAGAACACGGTCAAGGCGCACCTCAAGAGTGTGCTGCGTAAGCTCGGTGTGAGCAACCGGGTTGAGGCCGCCGGTTGGGCCCTGCGGCATCTGGAGGGGACAGGGGACTAGTACGGCGCTGCAAGAATCGGTTTGCGCACCGGCCGCGAATGGTGGACCCTTGAGGGACAAGGGATATCGGAGCAGTGGCCTCGCAAAAGCGGACTTTTTGCAGCGGCCACCTAGTGGCGAGCGCAGCGGCGCCGGAGGCCGCCATGCTGCCGCGGTTGTATCCCGCTACGACGGGTCGATCCGCGGCACTCACGTTTGACGTGGGGGGCGCGCAATTCGTAGACTGTAGCTGTCCTGGGGAGGAGTAACCGGCTCTGGGTGGTACAGCAAAGGGCCCTCGGCTGAAAGGCCCTCCACCCGATCCGTGTGAAGGTCACCCCAAGGCTGTGCGTACCGGGTGGGGAAAGTGGCTGGGGGCGGGCTTGCCGGCAGCGACGCCCGCCGTTGGCGTCGCGACGGGGGTACAGGCCCGGCGCGGGTTGCCGCGTCCCGTGTAGGGCAACCGGCCGCGATCCCGCATCGCGCGGGTTCCGCCCGTTATTGCGGAATGCAAGCGCCCCCTCCGGGCACTAAGGTGGTACCGCGGAGCAGCCCTCCGTCCTTTGCGGACGGAGGGCTTTTGTCTGTAGGGGAGTGAAGAGGGTGCCGACCCATGAGACCGAACTGCCCAAGGCCTATGCCCCCGCGCCGGTGGAGGGCCGCATCTACCGGCGGTGGCTGGAGAGCGGCGCGTTCACGGCGCCGCGCCGTCCCCGCGGCGACCGGCGGTTTTCCATGGTCATGCCGCCGCCCAACGTCACCGGACATCTGCATATGGGCCATGCCCTCGACAACACCCTGCAGGATGTGTTCGCGCGCTGGCACCGGATGATGGGAGACGCCACCCTGTGGCTGCCGGGGACCGACCATGCCGGCATCGCCACGCAAGCGGTGGTGGAGAAGCGTTTGGTTGCGGAGGGCCTTTCCCGGCGGGCCATCGGTCGGGATGCATTCCTGCAACGGGTTTGGCGGTGGAAGGACGAGTACGAGGCCGGGATTGTGGAGCAATTGCGTCGCCTGGGGTGCTCCTGCGATTGGAGCCGGCAGCGCTTCACGCTTGACGCGGGGTTTTCGCGCGCCGTGGAGGAGGTTTTCGTCCGGTATCACCGCGAGGGTCTTCTGTATCGCGGGGACTACCTCGTTAACTGGTGCCCGTCGTGCGGTACGGCCATCTCCGACCTGGAGGTGGAGCACGAGCCCGAGGAGTCGAGGCTGTACAGGATCCGCTATCCCCTGGACGGCGGCGGGGACGTGGTCGTGGCCACGGTCCGCCCGGAAACGATGCTCGGCGATGCCGCCGTCGCGGTGCATCCTGCGGACGAACGGTATCGTCACGCCGTCGGCCGTAAGGCGGTATTGCCTCTGATAGGCCGGCGCATCCCGGTGGTGGCGGACCCCCACGTGGATCCTTCCTTCGGCACCGGTGCGCTCAAGGTGACGCCGGCCCACGACGCGGACGACGCGGCCATCGCGGCGCGCCATGGCCTGCCCTCGTACGCGGTCATCGGCACGGACGGCCGCCTGACGGCCGATGCCGGACCGGAGTTCGCCGGCCTGCCCGTGGCCGAGGCCCGTGCGGCGGTGGTCGCTGCCCTGCGCAGCGGCGGCTTTCTCGGAGGCGAAGAGCCATACATCGCACCGGTCGGGCGCTGCACACGTTGTGCCGGGGTCGTGGAGCCGCTCATCTCCCGGCAGTGGTTTGTTCGGATGCGGGCCCTGGCGGATGCGGCGGCGGAAGCAGTGCGTGCGGGGCGGGTCCGTTTCGTGCCCGAGCGATTCAGCGACGACTTCCTGCAATGGATGGACCAGGCCCACGACTGGTGCATCAGCCGGCAACTCTGGTGGGGGCATCGCATCCCCGCCTATGAGTGTGCCGCCTGCGGAGAGACGACGGTTTCGGCCACGACCCCCGCGGTTTGCCCGCGCTGTGGCGCGCCCGACCCCGAGCGGGACCCGGATGTACTCGACACCTGGTTCTCCTCCGCCCTCTGGCCGTTCTCCACTCTGGGGTGGCCCGCTCCTACGGCGTCGGAGCTCACCGCGTACTACCCGACAGACCTCCTGGTCACCGGCCGTGACATCCTCTTTTTCTGGGTGGCACGGATGATCTTTTCCGCGGTGCATCTGACGGGGGAGGTGCCTTTTCGCACTGTGCTGCTGCACGGCCTGGTGCGCGACGCCCAGGGTCGGAAGATGAGCAAATCCCTCGGCAACGGCATCGACCCTCTGCAGATCATCGACCGCTACGGGGCGGACGCGCTCCGCCTGACCCTTCTGGTGGGGGTGGCTCCCGGCAACGACAGCCGGTTTGCACCTGAAAAGATCGAGGGCAGCCAGCACTTTTGCAACAAGCTGTGGAACGCCGCGCGCTTCTCGCTGGGTCACCTGATGGTCGATCCACAGGATGCGGACATCCCGGCCGGGCCGGCGGAGATCGAGGACCGCTGGATTGAGAGCCGCATGGCGGCGGCCGTCGCGGCGGCGACATCCGCCATGCGGCGCTTCGATCCCGGCGAGGCGCTCGCCGGATTGCAGTCCTTTGTCTGGGATGACTTCTGCGACTGGTATCTGGAGGCGGTGAAACCACGCTTGTTCGGAAACGCGGGACCCGCCTCCGCGGCGGCTGCCCGGCGCAGCCTCGGTCGTGTGCTGGGGGGGATCCTGCGCCTCCTGCATCCGTTTTTGCCGTTCATTACCGAGGAGATCTGGGCCCGCCTGACGCCGGAGGCCGGGGTCAACTGCGCGGCGGTGGGTGTGGGAACTTCCGGCGGGGCAACCACCGGTTGTGGGACCCTCCTCATGACGGCTCCCTGGCCCGCGGAGGGGGAGTGGCCGTCGGATCCGGCTGCCGAGGTGCGGTTTGGCCTGATCCGCGAGATCGCCGGAGCGGTGCGCTCGCTGCGCGCCGAGATGCGCGTCCCTCCGGCCGCGTATGTAAAGGTGCTGGTCCATGGGGACGCTGGCGACTTTACGTCAGAGGCCGGTGGGACAGTGGTGCGCGCGCTGGCGCGCGTTGGGTCCATCGAGCGGCGTGGGCTGGCCGCCGGGGAGCTCGGTGTCTCCGCGGTGGTCGGGGCAGGGGTCGCTGTGGTGCTCCTTTTGCAGGGTGCGGTCGACGCCGAAGCAGAGATCGAGCGGTTGCGCCGTGAACGCGACGCGGCGGAGGCGCAACGTTGTCGGGCCGCGGAGCGGTTGTCGAATCCCGATTTCCTGAGTCGGGCGAAGCAGGAGGTTGTGCAGCGGGAGCAAGCGCGCAGATGCGCCCTGGAGGCGACTGTCGCGCGTCTGGAGCAGCGCATCGCCGAACTCTCCGGGTCTGCTGCGGAATCTCGTCCGGCGGACTGGGCTGAGGGCGAGAAGGATAGTATAGTCTGAATATGGAATATTTCTCAGAACCTGTCTGCCCGCCCATCGTTCTCGCATCGGGTTCTCCCCGCCGGGCCGACCTGCTCCGGCAGGTGGGGTTACCGTTTGAGGTCCTGCCGGTGGGTGTGGATGAGGGCACCTCCTCTGACGGAGCGCGTTCCCCCCGCGCAGTCGCCCGGCGCCGTGCGCTGGCCAAGGCCGAGGCCGCGCGGGTCTTGCGGCCGGAGGGGATTGTGGTGGCTGCCGATACCGTGGTGGCATGCCGCGGGCGGATACTGGGAAAGCCCGCGGACCGCCGAGAGGCTGAGGGGATGCTGCGACTGCTCTCGGCTCGGACGCACACGGTTGTGACGGCAATTGCCGTCGTGCACAGGGGGGAGCTGGCGACAGCCGTCGAATATGCCCATGTGGCGTTCCGGCGTCTGGAGGATGCCGAGATTCGGCGGTACGCCGCTGGCGCCGAACCCCTGGACAAGGCCGGTGGCTATGCTGTTCAGGGAGCCGCCGCCGCGTTCGTGCGCCGCATCGAGGGCGAATACACCACGGTCGTCGGGTTGCCGCTATGCCGCCTCAGCATTATGTTGCGGCGCTTCGGGATCCGGGCGTGACCCGATTGGTCGGCCTCATCGGCCGGCTGCGGGTTTCGGCGTTCCCGGGGGTGTCCGTTCATTGGGAGGCGGCGGCGCGTCATGGATAAGACCGAAGGCGCTGGTCCCGATGCCGGGGCGGTGAAGAGTCGTCGCGGGCAGGGTGGGTCGGCGGCCAGAGGGTCTGCCGTGCCAGACAACCCGCGAGTCGCCGTCGGTACTGCCGCGCGTAAGCCGCGACCGATCCCCATTCCGGATTGGCCGTCGACCGAGCGTCCGCGAGAGCGTCTGATTCGCTCCGGTCCAGGATCCCTGGCTGACGCGGAACTGCTGGCCATCGTGATGCGCACGGGCCGTGCAGGGGAGACAGCGCTCGACCTCGCGAGGCGGACATTGTCGCTGGGTGGCACCGACGGGCTACAAGGGCTGCTGCGGCTTGCCGCCGACGACTTGGCCGCGCTGCCCGGCATCGGGCCGGCCAAGGCCGCACAGGTGCTGGCGGCTCTGGAACTCGGCGCGCGGGCGGCGAGGCGTGCGGTCGCCGCGCCGGTGCGACTTCAGGGGCCGGAGGACGTCGCGTGCGCCCTGATGGTGGAGATGGGCCCGCTGGATCGGGAACAGTTCCGCGTGTTGCTCCTCGATACCAAGCATGGACTGATCGGCACGGAGGTCGTCGCCGTGGGGGGGCTGGACCACGTGCCCGCCGATCCGCGCGAGGTGTTCAAGCCTGCCGTCCGGCGCAGCGCGGCAGCCGTCATCGTGGTGCACAACCATCCCAGCGGCGATCCGGAGCCGAGCGCCCAGGACCTGGAACTGACGGACCGCCTGTTCGATGCCGGACGGGTGTTGGGTATTCCCGTCCTGGACCACATCGTCGTCGCTCGCGGCGGTTACGTCAGCTTGGCGGCGCGGGGGCGCGTGGGCTGAACGCAGCGTTGCGTTGTATCCCTGTTCGTGAGGCGTGTGGGGACCGTCCGTGTCCGGGGCACGCGGAAGGTTCCGGTGTCGCCTCCTGATGTGCAGCGAGTGGGCTTGCCGCAGGTTCTGCTGCTGTCGCCGGCCCTCCGGGCGTCGCAGGGAGCCCCTGAGCGGCGGTGCCCGGCGCCAAGGCTGCCGCGGGTTCGTGGGTCTCGAGAGTTGACCGGGGGTGAATGGAGCGGATGTGGGGCGTGATTTCCCGGGACATGGGCATAGACCTCGGCACGGCGAACACCCTGGTTTACCTGCGCGGTAAGGGGATCGTGCTGCAGGAACCGTCAGTGGTGGCGATCAAGAGTGAGACTAAGCAACCCGTCGCCGTGGGTGCCGACGCGAAGCGGATGATCGGGCGGACTCCTGGGAACATTGTGGCCATCCGCCCCATGAAGGACGGCGTCATCGCCGACTTCGACATCACCCAGACCATGCTGCGGCACTTCATCAACAAGGCCAACCGCGGCGGCTGGTCGCTGCTGAGGCCACGGCTGGTCGTCTGCGTGCCCTCCGGCGTCACCGAGGTGGAAAAACGGGCAGTGAAGGAGGCCGCGCACCAGGCCGGCGTACGGGAGGTGCACACGATCGAGGAGCCGATGGCGGCCGCGATCGGTGCGGGTCTGCCGGTCAACGAACCCACCGGCAGTATGGTGGTCGACATCGGTGGAGGCACAACCGAGGTGGCGGTGATCTCGCTGGGCGGGGTTGTCAATCCGCGCTCGATCCGCGTCGCGGGAGACGAGATGGACGAGGCCATCGCCACGTACGTGAAGCGCACCTATAACCTGGCCATCGGGGAACGGACGTCTGAAGATGTCAAGATCGCCATCGGTTCGGCGTACCCTGTGAATGACGACGCCGGCGTGGACATCCGTGGTCGGGACCTCGTGACCGGTTTGCCCAAGAATCTGCGCCTCACCGGAGCCGAGGTGCGCCAGGCTCTCCAGGAGCCCGTCGGGGCGATTGTGGACGCGATTCGGTTTACGTTGGAATTCACCCCGCCCGAACTGGCGGCGGATATCATGGACCGTGGCATCGTGATGACCGGAGGAGGATCTCTGCTGAAAGGTTTGGACAAAAAGATCGCGCAGGAGACGGGTATGCCGGTGATGGTCTCGGACGAACCACTCCTGTGTGTGGCCAAGGGAACGGGGCACGTGGTAGAAGAACTTGAGCGTCTGCGCGGGGTGTTGCACTGACCGAACGTGTGGCCGCCACGGTCCGTGCGCCCAGGTGCAACGGCAGGGTCCGTGCGATCCGTGCGCGGAGGTGGTGGTCCGCGAACCGGTCGGTTGGCCCGTGACGGTGGCGGCGGTCTAAAGTCGGTGGCGACGAGTGCGGCGGGAAAGGGCGGTGAGGTGCCGGGCTCGCGGGATCGGGCTCCGGCGCAGTGGTGCGCGATACGATGTTCGGCCGCCGGTTCTGGACCCTTGCGGTCATCGCCGCCGCCCTTTTCCTACTGATGGGCGGCACGGTTACCACACGCTGGCGGGCGCTGTCGGTGCCCTCTGCCTATCTCAACGCCGGTATCGCGCCGGTAGAGTCGTTGACCACTCGGACCGCAAACGCGTTGACGAAACTCTTCCAGGGCATCGCCGACCTCTGGTCCCTCCGTGCACAAAACGCCAAGTACCGCGCAGAGATCTCCGCGCTGCGCGCCCAGTTGCTGAGGGATACCGCACTGCAGGCGGAGAACGCCAATCTGAGCAAGCTTGTGCACCTTCAGGCATCGATTGAGGCACAGGGGCTGCACGGCATCGCCGCCGCGGTCATCGGGCGCAATCCAGATTCGTGGTTCGATTCCCTGGTTGTGGACAAGGGCAGTAAAGCGGGTGTGCAAGCCGGCATGGTCGCCGTGACGCCGGATGGGCTGGTCGGGCGGGTGGAACCGGGGGTGTCGGCGAATACCGCCAGGGTAATGCTGGTGACCAACCCGGATTTTGGCGTGGGAATCATCGTGCAACGAGCAAGTTCGCGCGAAGAGGGGTATGCACAGGGTGAACTGGGCAACCCCGATGTCACAGCGGTTTTCTTTTCCGCGACAGCCAATGTTCGACCCGGGGATGAGATCGTCACCTCCGGCCTGGGAGGCGGGTTTCCCAGCGGTATCGCGGTCGGCACGGTGGAGAGCCTGATCCAGGGACAGTTCGGTCTGGTACGCCAGGCAAGGGTCGTACCCGCAGCCCACCTGCAGAGTGTGGAAGACGTGCTCCTTTTGCCGGCGGGGAGTACCGCGGGGGGATGACGACGGCCGTCCGGTTGTTCGCAGTTGTGCTGCTCATCGCCGTCCAGTCCGCCCTGGCGGCGCACCTGGCAATCCTCGGCGTTGCACCCGACCTGCCGTTGATCGCGGTGATGCTGGCGGCGTTCGGGCAGGGTCCTGTGCGCGGCGGCCTCTTCGGGTTAGGAGTCGGTTTGGCCCTCGATGTCCTGCGCGGTGACCGCATCGGCTTGTTCGCGCTTGCGGCGGGTGTGGCCGGGTGGCTCTGCGGAGAGGCCGCCGCGCGCGTGGATCCGGCCCGGGCCAGTGTGCGTTGGCTGGTGGCGGCGGGTGCCGCCGGCATATACGGCATGGTCATAGTTGTCTGTTCCCTGCTGCTGGATCGCGGCGAAGTGGATGTGGTGGGGGCGCTGCGCCACGTGGCGATCGCCGCTCTATACGACGGGACCCTGGCGGCATTGGCGTACTGGCCCGTGGCGCGTCGCGCGCAGGGGCCAGTACTGCCCGCGCGTGCCCATCCGGAGTCGCGGGGTCGGTAGGTGGCCGCTGGCAGAATCCTTTTTATGATGGCCGACCACTGTTTTGTGCCCGTTGGGTCTCAGGATTCCCCGGGTGTCGCCGCGGAACGCGACTGTTGCAGCACCGTCCTGGGCGCAGATGTTCCGCGGCCCGACGTGGCGAGGACGCGACGTCCGTGTGACGAGTCTCGTCGCCTACACGCAGGGAGGGCGCGTTGTGCAGCAGGCACCGGAGGACGGAGTACCGTACTCCGGCGTAGGGCGGCGACCGGGCCATGCCGGGACCAAGCACCGGACTCGGCGGTGTTCGCGGTTCCATTGTGACAGGTGTGGCGCCAATGGCGACCGGGACTACATGGCGGCGCTGAACATCGGGGCGGAGTATCCGGCGGAGCAGGCGGCTCGGCGCCAGGCCGAGCATGCTGGAAAGCGTGGGCGCAAGCTGGCGAAAGCCGCCAAAACCCACCTGCAGGGCGTGTCCTATACAGGCGCGTCAGTGGCGAGGCCGTTCACGTCACGGAATACGTGGTTTCCGATCCTGTCGGGGAGGCACGGGCAGCGGCGGGAGAGGCAGGGTTACCGGCAATGGATGCGCCCTGGTGGGGGGGCTGTGCGGTTGGCGCGGCAGGTACGTCCACGTCTTGCCGACCGTCTGCCCAGGGCGGCTCCCTGTGGTTGCCTGAGTGCCACTATCCTAACGTATGCTCATGTTCCTAGGAACGGGTCAGCCGGGAGATGGCGCAGTGCCCCGGTCGGGCGATCGCCATTGCCGGCAAGACCGGGACGGCCCAGACGGGCGCCGGAACCCCGGAAGGTTGATGGGTGTCCTGGGCGCCCGCCAACCATCCTCAGATCGCGGTGGTGGTCTACACTGAGCACAGCGGGGAGGGCTTCGTGGGCGGGGCGCCGGTGGCGCGGGAGATCTATGACTACTATTTCGGGCTCGACCAGGCGATGTGGCAGGCCGGTCAGGCGGCTCAGATCATCCCACCGGTGATCCAGGCGTATTTCGGCCGTGGGCGGCACGTTCCATCCTGGTACGGACCGGCGCCAGTGTCGGCGCTGCCCGGACGTGCATCCACGGGGGGGGGCATGAGGGCATGGCGGCGAATCCTCTTGCCGGTGGTCGGCGGCAGTGGGCCTGACCCGGCTCGTGCTGTGCAGCCGTGACTCGGACGGCGATCGGCGTCCGTCCTGATCCCCGGTCGGGCCTGCAGCGGGTCAGCGGCTGCCGTCGGTAGCCGCCTCAGGCAGCGCCGCGGCTCTTGGCCATGAGGTACGGGTGGGACGACCGTTGCGCGGCGGCCGCTATGCCGTGTGCATCCCTGGGGTGATGCGGCGGATCCCGGTGACCAGTCCGCGAGGTCGAGCGAGCCCGCGCCGAGGGGTCGATTCGAGGAGGGTGCCGGTGTGAGCAGCGACCGGGGTGGCCTCGAAGATGTCATCGCCTGTACGACGGAGATCTGCGCGATCGACGGAGCGCAGGGGCGTCTGGTCTACCGGGGTTACGAGGTCGGCGGGCTGGCAGGGCGCGTCAGCTTTGAAGAAGTCGCCCATTTGTTGTGGACCGGCGCTCTGCCCGACCGGCAGGCACTGGAGAGTTTGCGGGCCGCACTGGCGGACAATGCCGTCCTGCCTCCGGAGATCATAGGTCTGTTGCGCTCCCTACCCCGTACTACGGCTATGGCGGCCCTGCGGTCCGCCATCTCAGCCCTCGGCCATTTCGATCCCGACGAAACGGACCGCAGCAGATCGGCGAACCGCGCACGGGCCGTTAGACTGACAGGTCAGACGGCTGCGGTGGCCGCCGCCTGGTGGCGCCTGGGACAGGGCCTGGCGCCGCTGGCGCCGCACCCCGACCTTCCTCATGCGGCGAACTTCCTGTACATGCTCTCCGGACAGGTTCCCGGGGCATTGCAGGCGCAGGCGATGGATACCGCGCTGGTGCTGCATGCCGACCATGAACTGAACGCCTCGACGTTCGCCGCCCGCGTGACCGCTGCCACGTTGGCCAGTATGCACGCGGCCGTCACGTCGGCGATCGGGACCCTGGAGGGGCCCCTGCACGGTGGGGCCAACGAGGCTGTGATGCTTGCCGTGGAGGAGATTGGAGACCCTGAGCGCGCGCTGTCCTGGGTCCGGGCGGAGTTGGCGGCCGGCCGCAAGATACCGGGATTCGGACACCGGGTGTACCGGACCGTGGATCCCCGGGCGGCGGCGCTGTCGGAGTTGGCTCGCCGGCTGGGTGAGGAGACGGGGGATAGGCTGCCCTATGCCATCACTGCGGCCTTGGATGCCGCCGTCCGGTCGGAGCGGGGCCTGTTTCCGAACGTTGACCTGTATTCCGGGGACGTCTATCGTGCCCTGGGGATCCCCAGGGCTTTGTTCACACCGGTATTCGCGGTCAGCCGGGTGAGCGGCTGGACGGCGCACATCATGGAGCAGTACGAGCACAACCGATTGATCCGCCCCAGGGCGGAGTATGTGGGGCCGACCCATCCGCTGCCGGATGCCCGATGAGCGATCTGCCGACGGAGCACGGCTCGACGGCGTTGATCGCGCGGTTGTCCCTTTGTGTCGGGGCAGGGAGAATCACGGCGCTCGATCCACCGGGGACGCGGGAGGGTTGCCCGTTGACCTGCGCGAACTGGGCTGCCGAAAGTTGGGACGGGCTGCCGCGCCCTGGGCACCTGAGCAAAAGCGGTGGAGGCGGAGAATTGACAGGCCAAGGAACGCCCGATGTTCCCTCCGGCGGACCAGCGCCTTCCGGGTCTCCTCCTACCATGCGCTCGCCCTCCGTCGAGGCCCTGCAGTGGCTGTCCACCCGTTCGGGTGTGCGCATCCGGCTCCCGGCGAAGGGGACCTTCCCGACGGTGCTGGAGGATTTGGAGCGGGCACTGGGGGAGGGCTCCGGGGTGCGTGGTCTGGCCGTCACGATCGATGCGGCGGGACGCGAACTGGGTGTGCCGCAATTGCGTGAAATCGAGGTGCTGCTTCTGGAGCGGCATGGTGCGGCTCTGTTGCAAGTGGTCGAGGGCCAGAGCGCGGCAGGCAAGGTTGGCGGTCTCCAGAACGGGGCCCGTGGTGCCCGCCGCGTGTCGCGTCGCACCCCGGTCTCGTCCGATCCTGTACTGGATGGGGGGGTGCGCAACGGTCGGCGGGCGCTGCGGCGCCCGTGGCGGGACCGTACCGCGCCACCTCCGGTTGAGGATGATCCCGTGCCCAGACCGGCGTCTCCCGCGGCTGGACGGGCACATAGTGCAGCGGCTGGCGTGTCCGCCGGTCTACCCGCCGATGCGGCGCCAACACTGCTTCTCCGGCGCACGCTGCGCTCGGGTCAGCGTGTACGGTTTCACGGCAACGTTGTGGTGCTGGGAGACGTGAATCCAGGCGCCGAGATCGTCGCGGCGGGTGACATTGTGGTGATGGGCACTCTGCGCGGTGTGGCCCATGCAGGCGCGACCGGGTCGACAGACGCGATCGTGGCAGCTTTCCGCCTGCAACCGACCCAGATTCGCGTGGGCGCGGTGATCGGTCGGGCGCCGGACGGGCAGGCGCCTCGGCCCGACACGCCGGAGATGGCGCGTCTTCGGGATGGAGTACTGGTGATTGAGCGGTACATGCCCCCGGCGGTCGATTGATTCGGTCTCGCTGCGCGTGGGCGCATCTTTCGGCGGCAGAGTCTTCGGAGCGGGCAATGAGGAGGCCTAACGCAGTTGGGAGAGGTCATCGTCATTACGTCGGGCAAGGGCGGGGTAGGCAAGACGACCACCTCGGCCAACCTCGGGGCGGCGCTCGCCTCCCTCGGCAAATCGGTCGTGCTCATCGATGCGGACATCGGACTCCGCAACCTCGACGTGGTGATGGGGCTGGAGAATCGCATAGTCTACCATTTAGTGGATGTGGTGGAGGGTTATTGCCGCCTGTCGCAGGCGCTGATCAAGGACAAACGTTTTGACAATCTCTGCCTTTTACCGGCGGCGCAGACCAAGGACAAGACGGCGGTCACGCCAGAGCAGATGCGCCAGTTATGCAAGGAGTTGAAGGTCGACTTCGACTTCGTGCTGATCGATTCGCCGGCGGGTATTGAGCAAGGGTTTAAGAACGCTATCGCCGGCGCCGACCGGGCCCTGATCGTCGCCACTCCAGAGGTGTCGTCGGTACGCGACGCGGACCGCATCATCGGCCTTTTGGAAGCGGAGAGTATGCCCGCCCCGCGCCTGATCGTCAACCGCATTCGTCCCGCGATGGTCCGGCGTGGGGATATGATGGACATCAGCGATATTTTGGACATTCTCGCCATTGAACTCCTGGGGGTGGTTCCGGACGACGAGTCGATCGTCGTCAGCACCAATCGCGGCGAACCCGCGGCCTTGGCGGCGGCGTCTCGCGCCGGACAGGCGTACCGCAACATTGCTCGGCGGCTCCTGGGAGAGGATGTGCCTTTCCTCAGCCTCGGTGACAATCCAGGTTTGCTGTTCCGCATCCGGCGGCTGTTCGGCAACGCCCGCTAGGTGGCCGCCGCCAGGGTCCGCTTCTGCGAGGCCACGCTTCCGATGCTCCTTGTCTCCCAAGGGTCTACGGTTCTCGGCCGGTGCGGAAACCGCCTTTTGCGACGCTATCCCAGGACGGTTCAGCGCAAGTCGGGGCTCGTGCCGACCCGTGCCGCAAGCCTTCGGGGCCGGATGCCGGGAGCAGAAGGCGCGAGGCGCCTGGAGCGACCTGGCGGCTGAGGCGCCAGGATCGAGCCGAAGCCGAAGCCGAGGGGTCATGGGAACGGCGGCCTGGCACGAGGAGCGCGCTTTGGCCGCGGCCATCCGAAAGACTCCTGCACAAGGCCTGCGCAGATATTCGTGCCGTTGCCGATGGCGTGGCCGGTATCCGGGAGTTACCGCATTTTGCATCTGCCGGGCACTCAGGGCACATTTACAGGGATCCCCTAGTCCGCCGTGTGGGCGGAGACTGTGAGGGAAGCCGGGGGATGGCCATGCTTGAACTGTTGCAGCGCCTGTTGGGACGGGAGAATCCGAGCAAGGAGGTCGCCAAGGAACGGCTGCGCATGGTGCTGGTGCATGACCGGGCCAGCGTGGCTCCGCATGTCTGGGAGGCGCTGAAGACAGACCTCATCCGGGTGATCTCCGGGTATCTGGACATCGACGAGGCATCCATGGATGTTCAACTGCAGACGGACAAGGACTCCGTCGCCCTTGTGGCCTCGATTCCGGTGCGCCGCGTCAAGCGCGGCAACGACCCCGGCAGCGCTCCGCAGAGGGCGATATGACCATGCCGGCCACCGACCCGCGGGACGCCGAACCGAGCGTTGGACCGCCCCCGGCCCTTGGACCGGCCGACCTGTTTGCCCTCGCTCCGGCTCCCCTGCTTGAGGCGGCCCGGGACTACGTTCTGCTCGGGCGCGTGCGTCGTCCGCGGCGTCGGGGCTGCAGGTTGGCCGCGGAAGTGGAGGGCTCCGAAGACGTCTACCAGTGCCGGGCTGATCTGACACCTGGCGATGGAGCGGTGCAGATCCTTCCCGCCTGTGCCTGCCCGTCGCAGCGGCCCTTCTGCAAACACGTGCTGGCCCTGCTGCAGTTATGGGCGTCCGCCTCCCAGGAGTTCGTCCCGGTGGATGAATTTGAGCATAACCTGGCCATGCTCCCGGGTCCGGTGGTTGCCTCCTACCTGGCGGATGCCGCGATGGACGGGCTCGACCCGCTGGAACGCCTCCGGACGGCTGCCCGACCACCGGAGTGGACGGCGGCGCCCCCCGGGCGGTGCCTGGAGGAATGGGAGGCATTCCGCACCTGGGCGGCTACGGCCGGCCTTTGGCCGGAGGCCGCTCTGGCGCTTGGCATCCGGATCGCCGGCCGCCCGGATGGTTCTCCGACCGATCATGGAGTGACGGCTGCCATCGCCTCCCGACAACTCGCCTGGTGGCTCACACGGATGATCGGAGTGTTGCCGCCCGCAGGACTGCTCCCCTGGCTCCGGCACCTATTCAGACGACTGGACGCAGCGGCGACATCGGCCGACGCGCTGGCCTTGGCCCCCGAACTCGGCGTATGGTTGGCTCGGGTGGCAGTGGCACTGCCGGAGGAGCGCTCTTGCGAACGACGTTGGCTGGCGCGATTCGCGGTCGTGACGCCGACGCTGGCGCCAGTCTTCGAAGCGGAGGCACGTCGCCTGCTTTGGTCCGCCGAGGTGAGCCTGCGCTTGGCGGTGGCCCCGGCGGTCCCGAACTCCGCTGGCGGCGGTGCGGTGTCCGGGCGTTGTCGGACCGTTCTGGACGCCTTCCAAAAAGAACACGCAAAGGAACACGCTGAGCCGGCGGACACCGCGCGGCGGAGGCGGGTCTCTGTGCCGCCGCGCGGAAAAGCCGACTGATTGTCCACGATCTTTGTCCGATGTTACAATAACTTGATGTGGACCCGTGGTGCGGCCGTTGTGCCGAAGCCCGCGGGGTTCTGGGAGGCTTCTGCAGAACCCGAGTTGGTCGATGGCCTCATCCCCGGAACCGTTGAGGGATGAGGGACCGGAGCCTGAGGGTGTTGCGAGAGCGGACTTTCGCAACACCCTGCCAGCCGTTGGGAGCGAGATATGCCAGACCGTACGCGATCGCGACCGCCGGCCCGCGCAGGGAGTCCCGCCGGCCCGCGAAATTCTGGTGGGGCAAAGGCGCCAGCCATCCGGGCCGGGGGCGAGCGCACATCCGGAGGAAGGGTGCGGGTGGTGCCGAGCGCTGTGCGCGTTGGCCTGCTCGGTTTGGGTACAGTGGGCCAGGGCGTGGTCCAGGTGCTTGAGCGCAATCGCGCGGATATCGAGCGGAAGGTCGGTCGGGGCATCGAAATTGTGCGCGCGTTGGTGCGCGACCCGTCAAAGCCACGTCCGGAGGGGCTTCCGGCGGAGCGGATCACGGGCAACGTCGAGGAGATCCTTGGTGATCCCGAGGTGCGCATTGTCGTCGAGGTCATGGGAGGGACGGGCCCGGCCCGGGAGTACATCCTGCGGGCCTTGCGCTCAGGCAAGAGCGTGGTGACGGCGAACAAGGACATCATGGCCGAGCATGGGGCGGAAGTGTGGGCCGCTGCCGCGGCCGGAGGGGCGGACGTATTCTTCGAAGCATCGGTGGGCGGCGGCATCCCGATCGTGCGGGCGATGAAGCAGAGCCTGGCGGGCAACTGCGTGCGGCGCGTGGCCGGGATCCTCAACGGCACCACAAACTATATCCTCACCCGCATGAGCCGGGAGGGGTTGTCGCTTGCCGCGGCGCTGGCGGAGGCGCAGGCCCAGGGATACGCGGAGGCCGATCCCAGCGCAGACCTCGACGGGCTCGATGCGGCGCGCAAGCTCTGCATCCTGTCGTCGATCGCCTATTCGACCAGGTGCCGTCCGGCCGAAGTCTTCCGACAGGGTATTCGCGACATCGGGCCTGCGGACATCGCCTATGGGGCGCGCATGGGGTGGATCTGCAAGCTCCTCGGCATCTCCGAACTGCGCAAGGGCGCCGTCAGCATGCGTGTCCATCCGGCCTTCGTCCGCCGGGAGCATCCCCTGGCCGCTGTCAGTGACGCATTCAACGCGATTTATATCCAGGGCGACGCAATCGGTGAGGCAATGTTCTACGGTCGCGGCGCCGGAAGTCTGCCCACGGCCAGCGCCATCCTTGGGGATCTCATGGATGCCGCGCGCTTCATCGACCGCGGGGGGAGCGGTACAGCCTGCACCTGCTTTCATCAGCGGCCTGTGGAAGACATCGGTGCGGTCATATCCCGCTTTTACATCCGGTTGCACGTGGACGACCGAGTCGGCGTGCTCGCCCAGATAGCGGACGCATTCGGCCGGTGCGATGTCAGCATCCTGTCCGTCCTGCAGTCGCCGCTGTCTCCTGGTGAGGCGTTGACCGGGGAGAGCGGGGAAGGGGAACGCGCCGAGTTGATCGTGGTCACACATGAAGTGCGCGAGGACAGTCTGGAGCGGGCCATCGCCGGTCTGCGCCGTCTGGCGTCCGTCCGGGGTGTCGGGGCGGTCATTCGCCTCGCGCCGGAGGACCTATGAGCGCAGCTGTGGACGGTTGCGTGCAACCGACCGGGCCGGGCCTGCCTGGGACGGAGTCGCGGGCCCTGGTTGTGCAGAAGTTCGGCGGCAGCTCCCTCGCCACGCCTGACCATGTTCGGCGTGTTGCCTGTCGCATTGCGCAGGATCGGGCGGCGGGACGGCGGTTGGTCATCGTTGTTTCGGCGATGGGCGACGCGACAGACGAACTCCTGGAATCCTTGCGCGTTCTCAATCCTCGCGCCCCGGCCCGGGAGGTGGATATGCTGCTCGCCACCGGCGAGCAGGTTTCTATCGCCCTTCTCGCCAGCGCCCTGTGGGCCCTGGGCTGCCCGGCCGTGTCGCTCACCGGATGGCAGGCGGGTGTCAGGACCGATCGGGTTCATCGCAAGGCACAGATCGCCGCAATGCAGCCGAGCCGGGTGCTCCGCGAGTTGGAAGCCGGTCGCGTGGTGATTGTCGCCGGTTTCCAGGGGCTTTCGCCAGACGGTGAAATCACCACCCTGGGGCGGGGAGGCTCCGACACCACCGCGGTGGCGCTGGCGGCGGCACTCGGTGCGGATGAGTGCGAAATCTACAGTGACGTGGACGGCGTGTACACGGCCGATCCGCGCGTGGTGCGCAGTGCTCGGCGCATCTCCATCATCTCGTATGACGAGATGATGGAGATGGCGCATCTCGGCGCCCAGGTGCTGCAGATCCGCGCCGTGGAATGTGCGCTGGTAAACGATGTGACGATCATCGCCCGTTCCACCTTCACCGCAGGGCCCGGGACGCGCATCACGGAGGTGGGCGCAGTGGAAGACCATTCCCTCGCACGTGCCGTCGCCCACGACCGCCACGTCGCACGGCTCGCACTGTGCGGGGTGCCGGACAGGCCCGGTGTGGCCCACCGGCTGTTTGCGGCGCTGGCGCACCAGCATATCAACGTGGACATGATCATTCAGAGCCAGAGCCGAAATGGCAAGAACGACATCGCCTTCACGGTCGGCAGCGACGAACTGCCCCATGCCGAGGAGACGGCCCGCGGCGTCGGGCGGGAACTGGGTGCCGAGGCCGTGCTGGCGGAGGACGGCTACGGGAAGGTGTCGCTCATCGGCGCCGGTATGGCGAGCAACCCCGGCGTGGCCGCCGGCATGTTCGCCGCCCTGGCGGACGCCGGTGTGAATATTGAGATGATCAGCACCTCGGAGATCAAGATCAGTTGCCTCCTGCGCCGTGAGGTGGTCGATACGGCGGTGCGCGCAGTCCATGATGCCTTCAATCTTGGTCGGGAGTCGCCGCTGCCCGGTTCGACCCGGGCAGGCGGCGCGGTTTCAGCCCAGGGACGCGGTTGAGGAGCACGCGTGGGGCCGGTGGACGCCACAGATCCGGGCGGGGGGACGGGCGTCATGGGTGTTGAGGGTGCCGGGCTGTGTCCGCCGGTCGGTGTCTCGACCGGGGTGTTTTCCCAGTTCCCGGATCACGCGACCCCGGCTGCCGTCGCCGACGGCATGTCGCGCCTGCCGGCGGACGTGTTTGAGGTGTTGCTGTTCAGTCGCTGGGGGGACATGGTGGCGGCCGGGCGCACCATCGCCGCGGCGCGGCGTCCGGTCGCCGTTGTCCACGGGGAGAAACGGATCGGTGGTCTGCTCGGTTCGGCCGATCCTGCGGCACAGCGCCAGGGTCAGGATCTGATCCGAGAGGCGCTGGAGGTCGCAGGGATCCTGGGTGCGCCGGCGATCAACATCCACCTCTGGGATCTGCCGGACTCCGACCGCCACCTGGAGCGCAATCTGGCCGCGCTCGCCGAGATCCTGCCCGACGTCTGGCGGAGCGGCATCCGCCTGCTGGTGGAGACCATCCCCTGCCAGGCCGAGATGCCCTGGACCAACGTTGAGCGCGCCCTGACCTTCGCGGACGATTGCGCCCGGAACGAGAGCGCCTGCGCGGGCCCCGCCCTGGGTGTGAACCTGGATCTGGAATTTCTCTCCTGGCACGACGGGGTGGAGGTGACCCTGGAGCGGTATGTGCCTGCATGGGGTGCGCGGGTGGGTAACGTGCACGTGAAGGATCACGACGGTCGACCCTTCGACGAACGCGGACGGCGCAGATATGTCAATCCGGGTGACGGCAGCCTGGACTACGCGCATATCTTTGGCCATCTCCGTGCTGCTGGCTATCGCGGCCCGCTCACCTTCGAAGGCAATGTCACGGGAGCGGGAGACCGGCATGCCGCGCTCTCCGCCACGGTGATGTATCTGGAACGTATCCGCCGGTGGGCCCAGGCCGCCTGGGTTTGACTCCGCTGCGGGATTGGGCGCGGCCGGCCCGCTGTGATGATGTCCTGCCGTGTGACGGAAGAGGGGGTTGCTTGGTGACGGACGTCTCTTGCCCCCCGGCGCTGGTGACGGTGACCCGGGGTGACATCCCCGAATCCGTCCACCGGGTCCATGTGGCCGTGACGGACGCAGCGGGTCGTGTGCGGGCTTCGGCCGGGGATGCGGGACTGGTCGCCTTCCTGCGCTCGTCGGCCAAACCGCTCCAGGCCCTGCCGCTGGTCGAATCCGGAGCCGCTGCCGCGTTCGGTTTGGGCTCGGAGGAATTGGCGATCGCCTGCGCGTCTCACGCCGGTATGGAAATGCACACCAGGGCGGTCGCGTCACTCCTGAGCCGGTCGGGATGCTCTCCAGCCGACCTGGAGTGCGGCGTCCATCCGCCGTTGGATCCGGCCCGTCACGCCGCGCTCATCGCCGCCGGCGAGGCCCCCCAGCGTATCCACAACAACTGCTCGGGAAAGCATGCAGGCATGCTGGCGGTCTGTCGGCACCTGGGTCTACCCACCGCCGGCTACCTCCATTCCGATCACCCGTTGCAGCAGATGATCACCCGCATCGTGACGGATATGGCCGGTGTTCAGCCCATTCTCGGCGTCGACGGCTGTGGAGTCCCCACCTTTGGGCTTCCGCTTGCGGCCATGGCAACGGCCTACGCCCGCCTGGGAAGCGGTGCCGGTCTGCCGCCCGCCAGGGCAGCGGCCGCCAGGCGGCTGGCCGCCGCGATGGCCGCGCATCCGGCTTTGATCAGTGGGCCGGGGCACGTGAACACCGACCTGCTGGTTGTGGCCGGCTCGCGCCTGCTCTGCAAGGGCGGGGCGGAGGGGGTGTGGTGCATGGCGCTGCGTGCGGCGGGCTCCGGTCTCGGCATCGGGCTCAAAGTGGAGGACGGCGCGGGTCAGGCCGCGGAGGCTGCCGCGATCGCCATCCTGGTGGCGCTGGGCCTTGATGGCGTCGCGCAAGCCCCCATTGCCCGGTACGCGCACCGCGCCGTGCGCAATACGTTGGGCGCCGCGGTAGGGGAATGGCGGGTGGCGCTTCCCGGCAGCTTCTGCGCCGATTTGCAGGGGATCGGCGAACGGGCATAGAAGCGCGCGCCGCATTGTGGTGCATGCACCGCGGGCTGATGTCTGTCGTGCTGGCGTGGAGGCATGGGGCCGCGAAAGGGGACACTGGCGACTTGGCCGGGATCGCGGAATTGACCGACACCACTTTCGGTAAGCTGGTCTTCAAAGCGAGCACACCGGTTTTGGTCGAATTTTGGGCACCGTGGGCCAAACAGTGCATCCTTGCCGATCCCCTGTTGGCGGAAGCGGCCCAGCAGTTTGGTGGCAGCGTCCATTTCGTCCGCCTGAACGTCGAGGACAATCCGATGGCCGCCACGGTCTATGGGGTCCGGCGTCTTCCGCTGCTGATCCTGTTTCGCCAGGGGGACGAACTTGACCGGTGGTCGGGGGCCCTGGGCCCGGAGCAGATTGTCGAGCGGGTGCGTGCTGCCTGTGAGGGGGGACCGGCCGAACGGGGGGCAGAATCCGCCAGCTAGGGTCCGGGGTGTGGCCGGTGTGCCTGCGGCGTGCAGGGACGCGGGCCAAGGCTGTGCCGTGTTTCGCGTGTGCAGGGGGCTGAAGGGGCGACCAGGACGCTGCGGGGGAGGGCTGCCGCGCGGGACTCCGGGCGCCAGGAGTTTGGCGGCTGTCGGGATATGGCGTCCTTGCCGTCGGTGCCTGCCGAGTCGTGAGGCATCCTGCCCTTGCTATCACCCAGGGACAGTGCTGCAAGTGCTCGCTTGGGCGCCGTCGCCCGGGGCGAAAGCCTTGAGGCGCGATGGTTATGAAACCGTTGACCTTACCTAAAACCGGTGGTTTGGCAAACGAGGGGTTGCGCAGCGGCCATCCGCGGTGGCATCAGGAGGGGATGCGACGATGACCGGACCGGACCGGCCGGCGGTGCCGCCGGGCGGAGCGGCGGGCACCGCCGACCCGGGGGCGGGCATCCACCACGGTCGGCTTGGGGCCGGGGGGGGTGTGGAGGCTAGGCGCTTCACCGCCTCGATCGCCTTTGACCGCCGCCTGTACCGCCAAGACCTGGCCGGCAGTCGCGCCCATGCCCGCATGCTTGGCTGTCAGGGGCTACTGCCCCGAGAGGACGTGGATGCCCTCCTGGCGGGTCTCGATGCGGTGGAGGCGGAGATCGATGCCGGCGTGTTTCCCTTCCGCGTCGAGGACGAGGACATCCATCTGAACATCGAGCGGCGTCTGACAGAGATCATCGGTCCGGTCGGTGGTCGGCTGCACCTGGCCCGAAGCCGCAACGATCAGGTTGCTCTGGATATGCACCTCTTCGTCAAAGATGCGTGCCGGGATGTCTCCGCGGCGGTCGCGTCGCTACAGCGCGCCCTGCTGGGTCAGGCCGAGGCGGCCGGCGACACGCTGCTGCCCGGCTACACGCACCTGCAGCATGCACAGCCCGTCCTGTTCGCGCACCACCTGTTGGCATATTTCTTCATGTTGCAGCGCGACAAGGGGCGCCTCGTCGACGCTGCGCGGCGGGCAGATGTCTCTCCCCTCGGTGCGGCGGCGCTGGCGGGCACGTCGGTTCCCGTCGATCCGGCCAGTGTAGCTCTGGACCTGGGACTCGGCGGTACCTATCCCAACAGCATGGACGCGGTCTCTGACCGCGATTTCGTCTTGGAGACGCTCGCGGCGCTCGCCATCGTGATGGTGCACACCAGCCGCCTGAGTGAAGAAATGGTCCTCTGGAGCAGCCGGGAGTTCGGTTTCATCGAGCCGGCGGACGCGTACGCCACCGGCAGTTCCATCATGCCGCAGAAGAAGAACCCCGACGTGGCGGAACTGGCGCGCGGCAAGTCGGGACGCGTCTTCGGGGATCTGATGGCTCTGCTGACGACGATGAAGGGGCTGCCGCTGGCGTACCATTCAGATATGCAGGAGGACAAAGAGGCCCTCTTCGACGCCGTCGACACGACGCTGGGCGTGCTCAGGGCCCTCTCCGGGATGGTGGACACCATGCGTCCGTGCCCGCAGAGGATGGAGGTCGCTCTGGAGGGGGACTTCTCCGGCGTGACCGACATCGCGGATCACTTGGCCCGTAGTGGGGTCCCCTTCCGAGAGGCGCACGCCGTCGGGGGGCGGTTGGTACGCCTCTGCGTTGAGCAGGGGCTGCAGCCGGGCGAGGTTTCCGAGGAGGCACTGCGGGAGATCCATCCGGCGCTAAACCTTGAGGCGGTGGCTGCGGCCGATCCGGCCAGGGTCGTCCGGGCGCGGCAGAGCCCGGGGGGGACGTCCCCGGAGCGCGTGGCGGAACAGATCGTCCTCGCCCGCCACCTTCTGGACGTTTAGCGGGCGGTTGTGGGGAGAAGGGCCGCGACATCGTCGCGGCCAAGCGAAGGCGGTGACGGCGGATGGTTTCGTCCGAGGGTCTCTTACAGCGCGCCCTCCGGTGCACGCCCGGTGGCGTCCACAGCCCGGTGCGCGCGTTCACGGCGGTGGGAGGAACCCCCCGCTTCATCGATCGCGCCGCCGGCGCGCACATCTGGGACGTCGACGGCCGGCGCTATGTCGACCTGTGCATGAGTTGGGGCCCGCTGCCGCTCGGGCATGCAGACCCGGCCGTTGTGGAAGCAGTGCAGCGGGCGGTCGCCAACGGGGCGACATACGGCGCCTGCCACGCCGGAGAGGTGGAGTTGGCCGAAACCATTACTGCGGCACTACCTTCGGTGGAGATGGTGCGCTTTGTCTCGTCCGGCACGGAGGCCGCGATGAGCGCCCTCCGGCTGGCGCGCGCCTTCACCGGACGGTGGAAGGTGCTCAAGTTCGCCGGTGGCTATCACGGGCATGCGGACGCCTTCCTGGTTTCTGCGGGCTCCGGTGCATTGACCGCCGGAGTCCCTTCCAGCCCCGGCGTCCCGCCCGGCGTGGTCGCGGATACCATTGTTTGCCAGTACAACAATCTTGATTCCGTACGGGCCGCCCTGGACGACCAAGCCGGCGATGTGGCGGCGATCTTCGTGGAGCCGGTCGCCGGCAACATGGGCCTTGTGCCGCCGGCGCCCGAATTCCTTACAGGCCTGCGCAAACTCGCGGATGGTGCGGGTGCCCTGCTGGTCTTCGACGAGGTCATCACCGGGTTCCGCGTGGCATACGGAGGAGCGCAGTCGCTGTTCGGGGTCATCCCCGACCTGACCTGTCTCGGCAAGGTCATCGGGGGGGGCTTGCCCGTGGGCGCTTACGGGGGACGTGCCGAGATCATGTGCCAGGTTTCCCCGGCGGGTCCGGTCTATCAGGCGGGGACGCTGTCCGGTAACCCGCTGGCGCTGGCGGCCGGGCTGGCGACCCTGCGGCGGCTGGGTGAGCCGGGCATGTACCAGGAGTTGGAGTTGCGCGGCCGCCAGGCGGCCGGGATCCTCCGCCGTGCGGTCGAAGCTGCCGGCATCGATTGCACCATAGTGCAATTCGGCTCTATGGTGACGCCGTTTTTTTGTGCGGTGGCGCCATCGGATCTGGACGAGGTCCGGGCGGTCGATACGCGTGCCTATGGCCGCTTCTTCGGCGCCATGCTGGAGGCAGGCGTGTATCTGCCCCCCGCCCAGTTCGAGTGTGCCTTTCTGTCCTTGACCCACGGCCCGGAGGAGATGGAGGCGCTGCAGGCTGCGGCAGAGCAGGCGTTCCGCGCCGCGCGGACCTGACGCGGCAGCACGGTGTGCCCCGGGGATTGGCAGCGCGCACCTGCGGTGAGCCTGGGAAAGGGGGGCCGCGCCGGCCTGCGGCGGAGACAACCATGGAGGTCACGGCACTGGTCGGACCAGCTGGCACGGGTAAGAGCCACCGCGCGTCGTTCGTGGCGCACGCATACGGGTGCACCCACATTGTGGACGATGGCCTGCTCATCCGTGAGGGGCACATCGTCGCGGGCCGCTCCGCCAAAAAGGAAGACAAGGCGATGGGTGCCGTACGGCGGGCCATCTTCGCCGAACCCGCCCACGCCGCCCTGGTGCGCGACGCCCTCCGGGCCGAGCGTCCCACGGGAGTGCTGGTGCTCGGCACCAGCCTGAACATGGTGTGGCGGATCGTGGACGCCCTTGATCTGCCGCGCCCGGAGCGGGTGATCGATATCTCCGCAGTTGCCACCGACGAGGAGATCCGTCGGGCGCGGCGGATACGCCGCACCGAGGGTAAGCACGTCATCCCGGCTCCCACGTTCGAGGTCCGGAAATCCTTCTCGGGGTATATGGTCGATCCGCTGCGCTTTCTCGGGCGGTCGGGGACGGCCGGGGAGCGGGAGCCCCCGATCATCGAGAAATCCATGGTGCGGCCGACGTTCAGCGCCCTCGGGCGGTTCTTGATCGCCGACACTGTGGTCGGGGCGATCGCCGAACAGGCCTGCCGCGAGGTGGAAGACGTGGTGGAAGCGCGGCGGGGCCGCGTGGAAATGTCCGAGCATGGGGTGCACGTGGCTGTGGATTTGACATTGCGCCTCGGCGCCGTCCTGCCGGACGTCCTCCGCGCGGCGCAGGTGCGTGCCCGTGCCGTGGTGGAGGAGATGACGGCGCTGAACGTCCTACGGCTGGACGTCATCGCTCGCCGCGTGACGACTTTTCCGGAATCGACGGGTATGCCGACCCATCCGGGTGGGCCGGGAGACGCAGGGGACATCGCGTGGGATGGGGGCGGGGGTGCAGACGGAGCGGCCGCAGTCACTGGACTGACGCTTCGAGACCGGCATGGAGAGTGAGCAGGACGCGCGAGGGCACGTCCCGGGTGAGGGCGACTCAGGATTGCCACTGCCGCCCAAGTTCGCGACTGCGGGCAGCGGCGGCCCCGACGGCGGCTACCAAGGCCTGCCGGAAGCCGGCATCCTCAAGGACGCGGACGCCGGCGACGGTTGTGCCTCCCGGTGAGGAAACCGCCGCGCGAAGCTCTGCAGGTGTCTGCTCGCTCTCCCGGGCCAGCCGGGCGGCGCCGAACACCGTTTGCGGGATGAGACGACGCGCCACCGCTTCTGGCAGACCCAAGGTCGCCGCGGCTTCCGCCATGGCCTCCATCAACAGGTAAACGTACGCCGGGCCGCTGCCTGCGAGCGCGGTTACCGCGTCGAGCATGGACTCGGGAACCCGCACCACCTCGCCCACTGCCTGGAGCAACTCGGTGGCGACCGTGGCATCCCCTTCATCGGCAAAGCGGCCGGTGGCCAGGGCGGTGGCCGAACTGCGAACGGCGCTGCCGATGTTCGGCATGGCGCGCAGCACGCGAGGGGCGCCGCCCAGGGCCTCCTCGATAAACGCTGTGGAGATGCCGGCCATGCAGGACAGCACGCAATGGCCCGGGCGAAGCCAGGCGCGCAGTTCGGCGAGCGTACTGACGGCGTCTTTTGGTTTGACGAGTAAAACGAGCATAGCAACTCGGGCGGCCAGTTCGGCTTTGTCGCGAGTCGTTCTCAGCCCGGCAGAGGCGAAGCGGTCCAGGCGTGCGGTGTTCCCGCGGTTGGTCACCCAGAGGCACTGCCGAGGAAAGCCCGCTGCCAGAAGCCCTCCCACAAGGGCGTCCGCCAAGGCACCGGCACCGATCAGCCCGATTGTCTTCGCATCGTCCACCACACACCATCCCACGACTGAACCCGTCCCGAGTCCACGGGGCCGTTCCCACTCCATATCCGACGTGGCCACGATACCGGGTGCCCCGCTGCCTGACAAGTCGGCGGGGACATCCGTCCCACCCCTCTCCCAGCGAAAGTTCGGACCCCGGCGCGCGCACTTCGACATAGTTATCCACACGCACGCCTTATAAATACTCTCAAGACGTTCAATAGCCCGCAATCTGTGCGAAATCGCTGCTAATCGGTCCACAGCAGCCAATGATGGACCATGGCTGGTCGTGGCGACGGTTCGGCCCATTCTGTAAGGAGGAAAAGAGAGCGGACTAGTCAAATGGACGAGTACCCAGTTATGGGGATAAGCCAGCGGTTCGCAACTCGGCCAGGGTGGGGGCCTGCCGGCCGCGGCTCTGGTGCTCCCGAATCCCGTGTCCTGCGGGTTGGACGGGCGCATTTTCCGCGTGCCGGTGACGCATGTGAGGAGGCGATGAGCCATTCCGAGCGTGGTCTGGGGGGGAATCCCCGCGGCGTGGCGCGCCCTGCGCGGCGGCAGTCGGTCGTGGTCGGTCCTCCTTGGCGGTTTCCTTGTGTTGTCAGCCCTCATGCCGGGTTCCGGGGTCGTCGGGGGCAGCCTGTTTCCGGAAGCGGGCGCCACCGCCGCGCGCGCCGGCGGACCGCAGTGCCCCGTGATCTCGAATGTGGACGTCACCGTGAACGGCACGCCCCTGGGTCTGGCGGGGGCGATCGAGGACGGCGTGGCGTTGGCCGCGGTGGATACCCTCGTCCCAGCGCTGGGCGGGGCCCTGGTGCGCACCTTCGCGACGCCGGGCGTGCGCATTTTCTTGGGCGGCAACGTCCTGACCGCGTCCGCCGACATCGCGGACATCCGCGTGAACGGTCGACCCGTGGCGGCTGCGATCCCTCCCGTGCTGGTCGACGGGCATTTGTACCTGCCCGTGCAACCCCTGGCCGAGGCTGCGGGATACGCCGTAAACTGGCCGACCGCCACCGGGGGCATCGCGGTCAATGCCGGCCCATCGGTGCGGACCCGTCTGTCGTCTCCCGCCGCCGCTGCCGATGCCGCCCCCGCTCCGGTCAGCACCGGGCCGCCCCCGCTGCCGGTAGCGCCGGTCCCGCCCCCGATCATTCCCTATACCGCCGAAGATCTGAATCTCATCGCGCGGGTCGTGCACGGCGAGGCCGGAGGACAGCCCGCACTGGCGAAGGTGGGCGTGGCGGCCGTTATCGTCAATCGGGTCCGCGACCCGGGGTGGCCGAAGACGATTCCCGGGGTCATTTATGCACCCGGTCAGTTCCAGGCAGTGGGTTATCCGCTCTTTGAACGGCAACCGTCGCCGGTGGACATCGAGGCGGCGCTGCATGCGCTGCGGGGCGAGGATCCGACCGACGGTGCCGTGTACTTCTACAACCCGGCCCAGACGTGGCGCGGCTCGTGGATCTTCACCCGCAAGACGCTGGTGACCATCGGGGCCTTCCGCTTCGCCCAGTGAACCCTGCAGTGGTGCAGGCGCGTGCCCGCCGCCAGACGCGACTGATGGGCTGCGCGGATCTGCCGCGATTTCCGTGATCGTCGGCCTGACGCTCCAGCTCTGCCGCGGGGCGGGCAGGATGCATCCGAGCGTTTCATCGGACATAGGCTTGCTGCCGCTGTCCCCGAGGGGAGCGCGCCAGTTGGTCTGGATGCGGCTTGGACTCGGACTTGTGTGTCTCTTGGGCGGAATGATTCTGCTCAGCAGAACACTGGCCGGATTCCGACGGGTTATCCCGCGAGGCGGGATGCGCATGTCCCCGGCGATAGCAATGCTCGCCGGCGCCGGCGCCGCCGCCGTTGTTCAATCGTCCAGCCTGTGCGTGGCCGGTATTGTGGCGGCGGCTGACGGGGGTGGGCTCGGTCTGGGCCCGGCGTGGGCTGCGGTAGCCGGTGCCAACGTCGGGGGTACCCTGCTGCCCCACATTACCGCGTGGAGTCCGCCGGGGCCCGCGCTTGCCATCTGCGCCGTGGCCGGGGGCGTCGCCTGCCTGCATCCTCGGCTGCGGGGCTTGGGCGTTCTGCTGCTCGCGGCCGCTTTGCTTGCCAGTGGATTCGCCCTCGTTTCCGGTGCGGCCGGCGGCGGGTTGGGCGTTGCCTCAGGTCTGTTGCGGGTTGCCGCCGTGCCCACGGCCGCGTTCCTGGCCGGGGCGGCGTCGACCGCGGTTGCCTTTTCCAGCGGGTTCACCATCGCTGTTGCGCAGGGGTTGGCCGCGGCCGGCGGCCTGCCCCTGACAGCGGGTATTGCGTTCGTGTGCGGTGCCAATATCGGCACCACCTCGGACGTGCTCTTCGCCTCACTGGCCGCCGGGCGGCGCGGACGGATCACCGCAGGGTTCCACCTCGGCTTCAAGGTACTCTGTGCCGCCGTGGGACTTGCCCTGGCGCATCCCCTGGCGGACGTGCTGCGCCGGGGGAGTCTAACGCCAGCACGCGCCATGGCTCAGGTCCACACCGGGCTCAATCTGGGGATGGCCCTCGTTCTCTTTCCGTGGCTGGCGCATCTCGCCGGGAAAGTGGAACTTGCCGTTTTCTCCGGTGGGGAGTCGGGGATTCGTCGTTGAGATTTGACTGCACATTGAGGATAATCGCTGAGGCCGGGGCGGGCATATCGGTGTCGGATGGCTGAGCAGTCTCGCGACGGCGGAGCGTATCGCCGTTCCCTCGCGAAACGTTCTCCCGCCCATCCAGCCGCCCGCCGACTCTACCGGATTCCGATGGTGCTGCCAGAAGACGGCTCCCGGCGTCCGCGGCTCACCCCGGGGGCGGATGTGGTTTGTCCCCGGGGTATAGCGATGCTCGGCAGCGGGGGCTGAGCTTCCGGGCTCCGCCACCAGAGAGCGGGAAGGCGGCGTGTATCGCCTGCTCTCTGGTGGTGCACGGAGTCCGCAGTGAGGTCGCATATTCCTAGGCCCGCACCGGAGGTGCTGCATGGCCGCAACCACACGTTTCCCAAAGAAGACCGTGCGGGATGTATCCGTCGCTGGCCGTACTGCGCTTGTGCGCGTGGATTTTAATGTGCCTTTGCACGGCCAACGGGTGGCGGACGACACCCGTATCCGCGCGGCGCTGCCCACCATCCACCATCTCTCGGAAAGCGGCGCGCGGGTCGTCCTGTGCAGCCATCTCGGCCGTCCCAAGGGTAAGCGCGTGTCCGGCATGAGCTGCCGACCGACGGCGGCGGCTCTGGAGGAAATGTTGCGCAGGCCAGTGGCCTTCAGCCCGGACGCCGTGGGCCCGCGCGCCCGCCGGACTGTGGATGCGCTGATCGCGGGCGAGGTGGCCATGCTGGAGAATACGCGCTTCTACCCGGAGGAGGAGCGGAACGACCCAGTGTTTGCCAGGGCGCTCGCCAGCCTTGCAGACCTCTTTGTCAACGACGGCTTCGGCGCCGCCCATCGGTCCCACGCCAGCACCGTCGGTGTCGCCGCATACCTTCCCGCGGTGGCGGGCCTCCTGCTTGAGCGTGAGGTGGAGGCCCTGACTCGCCTCCTCCGTCCGGAGCGACCATTCGTGGCCATCGCCGGGGGAGCTAAGGTGTCCGACAAGATCGACGTGCTCAGCCATCTCCTCCCACAACTCGACCGCTTGTTGATCGGCGGGGGAATGGCCAATACGTTCCTTGCGGCGTTGGGCTTCGACATGGGCCGGTCGGTGGTGGAGCGGGACCAACTGCCGGCTGCGGAGCATCTCATCGCCGAGGCCAAGGAACGCGCTGTCGAATTGGTGCTGCCGGTGGACGTCGTGGTGGGCAACTTCTATCTGGAACAGGCGGATACGCGCGTCGTCCAGGTGGACCAGATTCCCGCCGACTGGTTGGCCATGGATATCGGTCCCCTCAGCGTGGAACGCTTCACCGACGCCATCGCCGATACGCGCACTGTGTTCTGGAATGGCCCGTTGGGGGTCGCTGAGTGGGCCGCCTTCGCCAACGGCACGTCGGGCGTGGCCAAGGCGGTTGCAGCCAGTCAGGGCTTCACGGTGGTGGGTGGGGGCGACTCCATCGCCGCCCTGAAGCGCCTCGGGCTGGATGATCGTATCGGGCACATCAGTACCGGGGGCGGTGCCGCCCTGGAGTTTCTCGAAGGCAAGGTTCTGCCCGGCATCGCCTGTCTGGAGGACCGCTAGATGACCTCGTCGAGCGCAGAGTATACGCGGGCCGAGCTCTGGTCGGCCCGGCCTGCAGGGGAACGCATGATCATAGGCAATTGGAAGGCCGGCTGCCGTACGGCGTCAGAGTCTGTGGATCTCTCCCGGTCGGTGACCGCGGCACTCTCCCCCGTACCCGCCGGAGTACGGGTTGTCGTTTGTCCCGCCTTCACCGCACTCGGTGCGGTGCGCACCCTCCTGGGGGATGGGATCCTACTCGGTGCGCAAGACCTGTTCTGGGAGGACCAGGGGGCATATACCGGCGCGATCACAGGACCCATGCTGACCGACCTTGGGTGTGTATGCGCGTTGGTGGGACATTCCGAGCGTCGGCGGCTCTTCGGGGAGACGGACGATGTGGTGGCGCGGAAGCTCCGGGCCTGCTGGAGACACGGCTTGATGCCCGTCCTCTGCGTGGGGGAGAGTCTGGCGCAGCGGGAGGCGGGCGCGACTGCCTCCGTGCTGCAGGCGCAGGTGCGGAGCGGCCTCAGCGGCTGCGCGCCCGGTCCCCTGGCGATCGCCTACGAGCCCATCTGGGCCATCGGGACCGGCCGGGCGGCAACTCCGCGCGACTGCGCCGACGGCCTCGCCGTCATTCGTGCGTGCGTCGCCGAGATTTGGCCATCCCTGTCGCCCGTGCCCTGCCTCTACGGGGGGAGCGTGACCACGGAAAACTGCGCCGGTTTCTGGGGTGCGGGGACCGCCGACGGGGCGCTGGTCGGAGGCGTTTCCCTCAAGGCCGGGGAGTTCGCGACGATTTGCCGGATCGCCGCGGATGGGGGGAGAGCGGACTCTTGATCGCGCTGGTGATTCTTGACGGCTGGGGCCTGGCTCCAGCGGGGCCCGCAAACGCTGTGTCTCTGGCGGCCACGCCCACCATGGACCGGATTTGGGCGCAGTGTCCACACGCGACGCTGGCTGCTTCGGGCGGCGATGTGGGACTTCCGGATGGTCAAATGGGTAACTCAGAAGTCGGCC
The DNA here is from genome assembly GCA_021803205.1 of Bacillota bacterium. Lineage (GTDB taxonomy): Bacteria > Bacillota > Sulfobacillia > RBS10-35 > JAJYVN01 > JAJZMB01. The sequence goes on from JAJZMB010000147.1 coordinate 60,827, forward strand.
ATTTGAATCTCGGTGCTGGGCGGGTGGTGCTCCAGTCGCTGACGCGGATCAATCGCGCCATTGCCGGCGGTGCGTTCCAGAACAACTACGCCCTGCGGGCTGCCTGCGCGGTCGGCAGGGCCTCGCGTCTGCACCTGCTCGGATTGTGCTCGGAGGGCGGCGTCCACAGTTCATTGCGCCACCTGCTGGCCCTGCTGGAGTTGGCGAAGCGTGAGGGCTGTTCTGATGTGTGCGTCCACGCCGTGACAGACGGGCGGGACACCCCCCCAGGCACCGCGCGCGGTTACCTTGACGCGGTCGACGCGGCGATGCGCCGCCTTGGGGTCGGGCGCTTCGGCAGCGTGTCAGGCCGTTACTACACATTGGACCGCGACCGCCGCTGGGAGCGGACCGAGGCGGCCTTTGCGGCCCTGACCGGCCGTGCGCCGCATGCTGCGGATTATGTCGAGGTTCTTGCAGCGGCGGAGGGTCGGACCGCCCCTAACGGACGGGATCCGGAGAGCGACGAGTTCATCCGCCCGACATCGATCGGGGCAAACGGCGCCATTGGCCCCGCGGACGCCGTGATCTGCTTCAACTGGCGTGCCGACCGCGTGCGACAGATCAGCCGGGCCCTGACTGACCCCAATTTCGACGCCTTCCCGCGGCCCTGGCCGTGCGTCCAGTTCTTTGTCGCGATGTCTCCCTACGAGGCGGATTGGCCGCTACATGCCGCTTTCCCGGGCATGGAGGTGCCCGATACGCTGGGGTCCGTCGTGAGCCGTGCTGGCCTGCGTCAATTGCGTCTTGCGGAGACCGAAAAATATGCGCACGTGACATACTTTTTCAACGGCGGTGTCGAGGAGGCCTACCCCGGGGAGGATCGCGTGCTGGTTGCGTCCCCGAAGGTCGCCACCTATGACCTACAGCCGGAGATGAGCGCGGCCGAGGTGGCGGCGCGGGGCACCGCCGCCATTCGCGACGGGGATTATGCGCTCTGTGTCATCAATTTCGCCAATCCGGACATGGTTGGTCATACCGGATCGATTCCTGCCGCCCGCGCCGCCTGTGAGGCCGCCGACCGCGGCTTGGGCAAGGTTCTCGACGCCGTGGCCGCGCGCAACGGGGCCGCCCTGGTGCTGGCCGACCACGGCAACGCCGAGGTGATGGCCGATCCGGAGACGCGCACGCCGCACACCGCACACACCACCAATCCCGTCCCGTGCGTACTTGTTGGTCGGCCGGGTCTCCGGCTGGTCAACAGCGGGAAATTGGGAGACGTGGCCCCGACGATACTGACCTTGCTGGGCCTCACCCCTCCCGCGGCCATGACGGGAAAGAGTTTAATTCTGCAGGGGGATACCGCCGATGCCGGTGATCGCTGAGGTCCTGGGCCGAGAGATCCTCGACTCGCGTGGCAATCCCACCGTCGAGGCGGAGGTCATCCTGGAAGACGGCAGTGTGGGCCGAGCCTCGGTGCCGTCGGGCGCTTCGACCGGTTCGCGGGAGGCGGTGGAGCGGCGGGACGGCGACCGCTCCCGCTATCTGGGCAGGGGTGTGCTGGAAGCAGTGCGCGCCGTGAACGACGTGATCGGTCCGGAGATTGTCGGGATCCCCGGAGAGGATCAGGGCGCGCTGGACCGCCGGCTCTGCGACCTGGACGGCACTGAAAACAAGGGTCGCCTTGGGGCCAATGCCCTCCTCGCCGTCTCCCTCGCAGTGGCCAAAGCGGCGGCGGCTGCCGCCGACTTGCCGCTCTTCCGTTATTTGGGCGGCCCGCTGGCCCGAACCCTCCCCGTGCCGTTACTCAACGTGATCAACGGTGGGCGCCATGCGGACAATCCCCTGGATGTACAAGAGTTCATGCTGGTGCCGGCGGGATTCCCGACATTCGCAGAATCCCTGCGGGCTGGCGTGGAAGTCTATCACCGGCTCAAGGGACTGTTGGGGGACCGGGGCCTGGGAACGGGTGTGGGCGACGAGGGTGGGTTTGCACCCTCCCTGGCCGGTACAGAAGCGGCTTTACAAATCCTGGTGCAGGCGATCGAGGCGGCGGGCTTCCGGCCGGGGGAGCAGGTGTGGCTGGCCCTGGATGCGGCGGCCAGCGAATTTTCCGCAACGCGCGAGGGCGGCACCTACCGGCTGGAGGGGCGGACCCTTGACGGGGTAGCTCTCACAGAACTGTACGGACGCCTCTGCGATCGCTTTCCGCTGATCTCCCTGGAGGACGGACTGTCCGAAGGAGATCGCGACGGCTGGCGCGTGCTTACCGCCACGCTCGGTGGACGCCTCCAACTGGTGGGGGACGACCTCTTCGTCACCAATGTGGATATCCTGGAAGCCGGCATCCGAGACGGGCTGGCCAACGCGATCCTGATCAAGCCCAATCAAATCGGCACGCTCAGCGAGACTTGGGCAGCGGTGGAGACAGCGAGGCGGGCCGGTTACCGCGCCATACTCTCGCACCGTTCCGGTGAGACCGACGATGTGACCATCTCCCATCTCGCCGTGGCCACCGGATGTGGCCAGATCAAGACCGGCGCCCCTGCTCGCGGTGAGCGTGTGGCCAAGTACAACGAGCTCTTGCGGATTGCTGAACGTCTGGGCGAGTCGGCGCAATTTGCCGGTCCCGCCGTCTTTGGCCGGCTGTGATAGACTAGCGGCGGGCGTTGCGCGGCGCGGCCCCATGGCCGGGGCGTGGGCGGCTTAGGAAAAAGAGTCCTTGGTTGGAGGCGGGCAGCCACCGTGATCGTTGCCCTGACCATATTGCTTGCGGTAGTTTGCGTGGCCCTGGTGGCCACGGTCCTGATGCAGTCTCCCCGTGGCGCCGGGCTGACGGGATCGTTCGGCGGCGGTGCCGAGCAGATCTTTGGCAAGCGGCGCGGCGTCGACGCCTTCCTCTCACGCCTGACCGTGGTGCTGGCGATAGCGTTCTTCCTGCTGGCCACGCTGATCGCCTACCTGCAGCGTCTACCCGGGGTGAAGTGAAGCAGCGGCGGCCCGGGGGGCCCGCCGCCGCGCATGTTCATGGCGGCGGCGGGCCACTATAAACGGGAAACGCCAGCAGGAGTAGGCTGCATCCAGCGAACAAGGCTGCTGCGCTCCATGGTGAGAGCTTACGACCCTGGGCCGCCCAGTCTCGCAAGGCGAACCCGCACATCAGCGCGGCAGTGGTTTCGACCAGACAGGACACACTCCAGGGCTGCAGCCCGATCCCTCCAAGGGTGCCCCCGAACGCGAAGCCGACGCCGAACTCATCCAAACTTCCCGCCAGCACCGCGCACACCTTGCGCCAGACAGGACCGGGTGCGTCGATCTCCTCCGGGAAGACGCGCGGCCGGCCTGAGATCGCCTCGCGCAGGGCGTCGACGGCAAGCGCGAATAGAATCGTGGCCCCCATCAATTGGGCCCACCCGTGCAGCCAAAATCGGATCAGGCGGCCGGCCGCGGTCCCGGCCATGGCCAGTGCGAGCGCCGCCATCCCCAGGCGCGCCGCCCCTGGCAGCCAAAGCCGCCAGGGGCCCGCTATGCTGGCCGCCACCGCAGCGTTGTCAAGGCCCAGGGCGATCAGGAGGGTCGTCGCCGTGAACAACGCCGATTCCCCCCGCCTGGTGTGGATCTGCCCGTAGCCATTCGCCGCAGGGGGCCGCTGCCCTCCGGCCGGGTATGCCGGCCGTGTCCAGTGCGTAGCCATGCCTCGGAGCGGGGTCCTTCTGAGGGGCGGTGGTTTCTGTATGGAGCGTACGGCAGCCGATGCGCTTGCCTTTGCCGTGGCGCTGGCCGCATCGGCGCTGGCTCTGGGCTGGGCGGCGGCCAGCGCGGGGGGCTTGGCCCGGCTGCCCGCGGGGGATAGCCGCATGCGCGCAGTGGCCATGGCGATCGCCGAAGGGGCGCGAGCATTCCTGCGCCGGGCGAATGCCGCTGTGGGGGTTTTTGTCGCCGGGATGACGCTGCTGTTGCTCTTGGCGGCACGCCTAGGACACCCGGGGCTGACTTCCGGCAGCGCGGTCGCCTTCGTGACGGGCGCCGTGGCATCTCTCGCCGCCGGATACGCCGGCATGCGGGTGGCCACCATCGCCAACGTGCGTACGGCAGAGGCCGCCCGCTCCGGTCTTGGGCGGGCGTTGCGCGTAGCCTTCGGTGGCGGCAGTGTGATGGGGTTCACCGTTACGGGCCTCGGGCTCGCAGGGCTGTCCCTGCTGCTCTTCCTTTTCGGGAATCCCGCGCAGGCCAGCGCGGTGGACGCGATCAACGGCTTTGCCCTGGGTGCCTCCTCGGTAGCGCTTTTTGCCCGGGTAGCCGGGGGCATCTTCACCAAGGGTGCGGACATTGGGGCCGATCTGGTGGGGAAGGTGGAGGAGGGTATTCCTGAAGACGACCCGCGCAATCCGGCGGTGATCGCCGACAATGTCGGGGACAATGTCGGCGACGTCGCCGGTATGGGAGCGGATCTCTTCGAGTCCTATGTCGGCGCGGTGGTGGCTTGCATCGCCATCGGTGCCGCCACACACCTCGGTCGGTCCTTTCTCCTGTTGCCGCTCTTGCTCTCGGGCCTCGGCATCATCAGTTCGCTCATCGGAGCGCTGGTAGTGCGCGTGGGGGCAGACCGCGAGCCGGCGGCGGCCATGCGTCTGGGGACCGTCGTTACAGCGGCGCTCTTTCTGGCCGGGGCCGGCTGGGCGACCATTGGTCTCGATCGACGGCCCGCCCTATTCTTGGCTGTGGCGGTGGGGCTTTGCTTGGCGCTCTGCATCGGCTTTTTGACGGAGCGTGCGACCGGGGCGGGGCGGCCGGCCGTGACGGCGGTGTCGCGCGCCGCGGAAAGCGGTGCCGCGATCGCCGTGATCGAAGGTCTGGCGCTCGGGATGGCTTCTGTGCCGGGACCGCTGGTGGCCGTCGCACTGGCCATTCTTGTCGCGCATGCTTGCGGGGGCCTTTACGGGGTCGCCCTGGCGGCGGTGGGGATGCTCGGGCCCACCGCCATGATCCTGGCGGTAGACGCATACGGACCCATAGCGGACAACGCAGGCGGGATTGCCGAGATGTCCGGCCTGCCAGAGGATGTGCGGATCCGTACCGATCTCCTCGACGCGGTCGGCAACACCACCGCAGCCATGGGTAAGGGTATTGCGATCGGTTCGGCCGCGCTGACGGCCCTGGCCCTCTTCGCCGCCTACGCCGCCGAGGCGCAGCTGAAGGTCATCGACCTCATGCGGCCTGCGGTGGTGGCCGGAATGCTCGCCGGTGGAGCCCTGCCGTATCTTTTCTCCGCCTTTGTCATGCGCGCCGTTGGGCGCGCCGCACTGGAGATGGTTGGGGAAGTCCGCCGCCAGTTGCGCGAGCGCCCCGGGATCCTGCGCGGGCAGGTCCGTCCGGACTATGCCCGCTGCGTGGATATCAGTACGCGGGTGGCACTGCGGGAGATGGTGATCCCCGGGCTGGCCGCCGTGGTTGTGCCGTTTGGCGTGGGCATGGTCTTCGGTCGTGAGGCCGTCGCCGGACTGGTGGCCGGGGCCCTTGTCTCCGGCGTCGCCTCGGCGTTGCAGATGTCTAACGCCGGCGGGGCCATGGATAACGCCAAGAAATGGATAGAAGCGGGCGCCTGCGGAGGGAAGGGGACGGCCGCCCACCAAGCGGCGGTCATCGGGGATACGATCGGTGATCCCCTCAAGGATACAGCGGGTCCGTCGCTCAACATTTTGATCAAGCTGATGTCCATCGTTGCGCTGGTGTTCGTTCCGCTGTTCCGCTAGGCGCCATTGTAAAGTGGGATGCCGCATTTCCCCCGAGGGTGGGCTGCCGGTCTGCCCTCTGCCGCGCGCCGCGTCTGCGGTAAGGTCGCTGATCCGGCTCGGCCGGGGAATCTGGTGGATACTGGCTATCCGACCGCAGCATCCGGGACGGGCGCGCTCCGGCCGCCTAAGGCCCGCCGTTTGTGGGAACGCCGTGTTTTCTGCCCGAAAGTTCGCAGATTCCATCCTTCGGATGCTTGGCACACTCTCCGGCGGAGGTGAGTCGCAATGGCTCAGGGACAGCGAAGCAATCGAGCGATGGTCGGGCAGGCGCGGCAGGCGCTGGACAATCTGAAGTTCGAGATCGCGAGCGAGCTCGGCGTCAACTACGACGCCCACGGGGGATACGGCGGTGACATCCCGTCGCGCCAGAACGGCGCGGTCGGGGGGCATATGGTCCGCCGGATGATCGAACTCGCTGAACACCAACTGGCCGGGCGGCCGTAGCGCGTCGGGCCAGCGCCAGACCCCGCGGGACAACCGTCGTCCGTAGGTAAGCCCCGCAACAGGGACGGCGGTGCCCGTTGGGCGGTTGGGGCCGACTACCGCGGCGCGGGTTCGCTGCCCGCCCGCGGCCCAGCCGCCGCTCGTTGCACACGTGCTGCCAGCCCGGGACTGCAGCGGGCCACAATGTGCACACCCTGCGGTTCATAATCAATGGACAGCATTTCCCCGTCCCGGCGGATCACGTGCAGCAGTGACTGGGCGGCGTGTGGCAGCAGGGCCCGCACTTCCTGACGATCATCCGGTAAGGTCAGGGAGATCAACGCGCGGAGTTCGTCCAGGCCTGCGCCGGTGCGGGACGACAGGTGCACCTCGGGGAGACCGACCCGCGGCGTCGGCCGATCGGCTGCCGCCGACAGAGCAGCGTCCACCGGTGTAAGGTCGCTCTTGTTCCAGATCAGAATCCTGGGGATGTTTGCGGCGCCAAGTTCGCCAAGAACCCGTTCCACGGCCGACCGCTGCTCATGGCGGCGCGCATGGCTGCCGTCCACGACCTCCAGGAGCAGGTCCGCATCGCACACTTCCTCCAACGTGGCGGAAAAGGCAGCCACAAGGGAGTGGGGCAGATCATGGATGAAACCGACCGTGTCCGTCATCAGCGCCTGGTGATTGCCGGGCAGATCGAGGAGCCGGGTCGTCGGGTCCAGGGTGGCGAAGAGCGCGTCGGCGACCAGGACATCTGAAGCGCAGAGGGCGCGGTGCAGGGTGCTCTTTCCAGCGTTGGTGTATCCCACTAACGCGATCAGTGGCAAACCGCCCCGGCGGCGGCCCCGGCGGCGCACCTGTCGGGATGCGGCCACCTCCGCCAGGTCTGCCTGCAGCGTGGAGATGCGGGCGCGAACGCGACGGCGGTCTGACTGCAGCTTGGTTTCGCCCGGACCACGGCGACCGACGCCGACGCCTCCCCCGGTGCGGGAGAGTTCCCGGCCCAGCCCGCCCAGGCGAGGCAACAGGTACAGCCATTGTGCCAACTCTACCTGGATGCGACCCTCGCGGCTGCGCGCGCGGGTCGCGAAAATATCGAGGATCAGGCGCGTCCGGTCGATCACGTTGCGACCCAGGGCATCCTCCAGGCGCTCTTGCTGCCGGGGCGACAGGTCCCGATTGCAAAGGACCATATCGGCATCCGCGGCGGCGGCGGCCAGGCCGATCTCCTCGACTTTGCCGCTGGAAAAAAGCGTGGCCGGATCGTACCGGCCGTGGCGCTGGAGCACGGCGGCCACGGGGTCGGCCCCGGCGCTCCGACCGAGTTCGGTGAGTTCGGCGAGGTCGTCCTCGACGGCCCATGATCCGGAGGGTCCGGCGATACAGGCGAGTACCGCGCGTTCGGCCAAGACAGCTCCCCTTTCCGGCTGGTGAAGACGATGCCGGCCGTCGCGGCCCCGGCCGTGGGTGCCGGAGCATATCCGGGGGACAAAACTCCGGCACCCACAGGCACGGCGCTCCGGGAGAGTCAGCGGAGCAGTAACGGAGCAATGAGCAGGGCCACCACATTGATGATCTTGATCATCGGGTTGATCGCCGGGCCGGCCGTGTCCTTATATGGATCGCCGACGGTGTCGCCGGTGACAGAGGCGGCGTGAGCGTCTGTTCCCTTGCCGCCGAAGTTTCCCGACTCGATGTACTTCTTGGCGTTATCCCATGCGCCTCCACCCGCGGTCATCTGGATCGCCAGGAAGAGGCCGGTGACGATCGCGCCGACCAGCATCCCTCCGAGTGCCTTTCCGCCAAGGACGAATCCGACCAGAACCGGACCCACGACCGGGATGAGTGCCGGTACGAGCATCTCCCGCAGTGCCCTGCGGGTCACGATGTCCACTGCCCGACCGTAATCCGGCTTGGTGGTGTGCTCCATGATCCCCGGCATCTCGCGGAACTGGCGGCGGACCTCCTCCACCACCTCCTTGGCGGCGCGGCCGACCGCCTCGATGGAGAGGGCGCCGAAGAGGAAGGGAGCAATGCCCCCGAGGAACAGGCCGACCAGCACCATGGGGTCGCTGAGGTCGAAGGTGACATGGCTCCCGATGTGCGGATTGGCTGCCAGCACATGGACGTATGACGCGAAGAGGGCGATGGCTGCGAGGCCGGCCGAGCCGATGGCGTAGCCCTTGGTGACGGCTTTGGTCGTGTTCCCAACGGCGTCCAGGGCGTCGGTCACCTCGCGCACCGACTCGGGCAGACCGCTCATCTCAGCGATCCCACCCGCGTTGTCGGTGATCGGGCCAAAGGAGTCCAGGGTGACGATGATGCCGGCGAGGCTGAGCATGGACATCGCGGCGACGCCCACGCCGTACATGCCTGCGGCCGCGTAGGCGCCAAGTATGGCCAGGACGATGAGCAACACGGGAATGGCCGTGCTCTTCATGCCCACCGCCAACCCGGCGATGATGTTGGTCGCGTGGCCGGTTTGGCTGGCGACCGCAATCGACCGCACCGGTCGATAGTTGGTCGAGGTGTAGTAGTCGGTGACGAGCATCAGCCCGGCGGTGAGGCCGAGGCCGATGAGCGACGCGGCGAAGATGCTGTTGGGTCCGCCGGGCGCCCAGGCCATCAGCGCGTGGCTGAGAAAGTAGAACACGATGGCCGATAGTACAGCGCTGACGCCAAGGCCGCGGTAAAGCCGACCCATGATCGATCCGGACGATTTGCCCGAGGTGATGGTGAAGATGCCGATGATCGAGGTGACGATGGATACAGCGCCGAGCATCAGTGGAAAAAGCACGGCCTGGGGCCGATCTGGAAAGAGGAGGGCACCGAGCAGCATCGCGGCGACGGACGTCACCGCGTACGTTTCGAAGAGGTCTGCGGCCATTCCCGCACAATCGCCAACATTGTCGCCAACGTTGTCAGCCACCACGGCCGGGTTGCGCGGGTCGTCCTCCGGAATGCCGGCCTCAAGCTTGCCTACCAGATCAGCACCGACATCGGCCGCTTTGGTATAGATGCCACCGCCCAGACGAGCGAAGGCGGAGATCAGACTGGCGCCGAAAATGAACCCGACCAGGGCATCGGGCCGGCCGGTAATGGCTTCCAGGCCGCCGACCCCGAGGAGCCCGAGCCCCACCACGAACAGGCCTGTGACCGCGCCGCCGCGCACAGCCACGCCCAGGGCCCCGGCTATGCCTGAGCGCGCCGCTTCGGCGGTGCGCACGTTTGCGTTCACCGCGACGAGCATGCCGCTGGAGCCGGCGATGGCGGACAGCGCTCCGCCGATCAGGAAGAAGGCGGCCGTCTCCCAGGAATGCAGGGCGAATCCGATGACCAGGAAGAGCACCAGCGCGACGACGAGCACGGTGCGGTATTGCCGGAGCAGGTACGCCTTGGACCCTTCCTGGACGGCGGCCGAGATGGTCTGCATCTCTTCGGTGCCCTTGGGGTGGGCGAGCACCCAGCGAATGAAGTAGAGTCCTGCCAGCACTGCCAGCACGCCGGCAAAGATGGGCCAGAGAACAAATGACATGGACTGTTTACGGGCCGACTTCGGCCCGCCCCCCCCTCCCGCGCATGGCTATACAGCAGGCGACCGGAACTCCCCGCAGCGGGCGCCGGGGCGTGGACGACCGACGCGGACCCAGTCGCGACAGACCCTCTGCACACCCGAACGCCGGCGCCGCTCCTACGGAGCGCCACCGGCGCCGGATGTAGGGCCGCCGGAACCGAAACCCCGGATGCACATCAGTTCGGCTTTCCGGCCTCAGTGGACGAACCGGCGGAGACGCCGGCCATCGCATTCTTGCCGTCGTCGATGACGGTGCCCGCCTGTACCTGGGCGCGCGCCTCGTTCATCGACTTCTGAAACTCCTTGATCGTCTTGCCTACCGCGCCTCCGAGTTCAGGCAGGCGACGGGGGCCGAAGACGAGCAACGCCACCACCAGGAGGAGTATGATATGCGGCGCTGAGAGCAGGTTGTCGAACATGTGCCCACCCCCTCTCCGCGCTTGCTGTTTGACGCGGAGAAACGTTACCGAGGCCAGCCGCATCCATCCCAAGCTCCATTATACCACGCCCGCCTCCCGTGCGGACCCGGCAGCCACTGGAACGCCAGCCCAGCGTTCACCATTGCCCCGCCGCCGTATCAGGAACCATTCGTGCTCCTCACCCGGGCTCCTTGTACCGGCCCGAGGTCCGCAACGGTCTCCTGGCGCCACGCGCGGCCCCCGCCGGGTGGCGGATCGGCGCCGCGTCCTTCTCGATGAACGGCTGCAACCCCAGGCGATAGTGGGTAGGGCGCGCAAGCGCGGCGCGGTCGCAAGCGGGCATCCGGCATCCGGGGGGCAGGGGCGCGCCCAACGGCGGAAGCCCGCGGCGCGCAAGCGATTGCGCGGGCGCGCTCCATCGGGCCCGGCGTCGACCGTCAGACCGATGGTCGGGCCTGGGGCCGAGGGCCCCCGGAATGACGCCATCCTGGGGCGCGAATACGCCGACAGGAACCGCGGGGTGTGCGGGCGAAGCCCGGGAACCGGCGGGGGGCGGAGAGCATGGCGGTCGGACGTCCGGCGATCGGGCTCGATCTCGGCGGGACCAAGATCCTGGCGGTGGTGATATCGCCTGAGGGCAGACTCCTAGGGCGGGCGGGGCATCCGACGCCCCACTCCGGACGTTCGGCTCTGCTCGGGGCAATGGCGGGGGCGGTGCGCGAGGCCGCCGCGGCGGCCGGGGTCAACGTATGGGAAACGGCGGGGATCGGCATCGGCGCACCGGGACCCACCGATCCCGAGGCTGGCGTGCTCTTGGAGCCGCCCAACCTGCCGTTGGATTGTCACAATCTGCCTCTCCGCGATCTGTTGCAGCCCGAACTTGCTGCGCGGATCGAGGTGGAGAACGACGCCAACGTGGCCGCGCTGGGGGAGCACCGGTTCGGCGCCGGGCGGGGCGTCGCGGACATGGTCTACATCACAGTCTCGACGGGCATTGGCGGAGGGTTGCTCACGGGCGGGCGGCTCCTGCGCGGGGCCGGCTTCACCGCCGGTGAGATCGGCCACATGGCCGTTGCACCGGACGGGCACGACATCTGCGGTTGTGGTCGGATCGGTTGCTGGGAGGCCGTCTGTTCGGGTACGGCGATCGCCCGCCAGGCGCGCGAGGCCGTGTTGGCAGGCCGAGCCCCCGGGTTGCTGGCGCGCGTGGGGGGGGACCCGGCGAAGCTCACGCCGGCCGAGGTGACCGGCGCGGCCGCGCAAGGCGATCCCGCGGCCCGCGCGATTGTGGATCGAGTTGTGACGTACAATGGTGTGGGTCTGATGAATCTGTTGCATCTGCTGAGCCCCGGGATGATCGTGATCGGGGGCGGCCTGACGCACGCATGGGACGCGCTGGTCGCTCCGGCGATCGCCTGGGCGCAGGCTCACGCTTTGCGCCGTCCTGCGGCGGCCTGCCGCATGGTCCGGGCGGAGCTCGGCGACCTGGTGGGCGGCATGGGCGCGGCAGCGCTGCTGAGCGACGGAGCGCCGGATTGACGCCATCCTGACGGTCCGGCGCTCACGTGCGTTCGGCGGCGGGAGGGGTGGCGGGGCGTTGCGCCTTTGGCAAAATGTCGATTGGACGCTGCTCGGCCTCACCCTGCTCGCCGCCGTGATGGGGTTGGTCGCAGTAGCCGGCGTCAGCGGCACAAGCCTCCACGATCCCGCAGTGGTGGGCGTGCTCCAGCATCAACTGGCATACACTCTGGTGGGCCTGTGCGCGCTGACGGTGCTGGCGCTGGTGGACTATCACGCTTGGGCACGTTGGGCCAAGGCCCTCTACGCTTTCCTGATCGTGGTGCTCGTCGTCACCTGGCGACTTGGCCACCACACCCTCGGTGCCGCGCGCTGGATCCGCATTGGTCATTTGGAGATTCAGCCGTCCGAGCTTGGAAAACTCCTGCTCATCCTATGGCTGGCGACGCTGCTGGCACCGCAGGCCGGGCAGATCCGACGGTGGAGGACGGCGTTACTCGCCGGGGCCTATACCGCGCTGCCGGCGCTGCTGGTGGCCCTGCAGCCGGATCTCGGCACAAGCCTCGTCTTCGCAGCGGTCCTGGTCGGGGTGCTGTATGCGGGCGGATTCCCCGGGACACAACTGGCCCTTGCCGTCGCGTGCGTGGTGGGGCTGGCTGTCGGCGGTGTGGTGGCCCATGTGCGCTGGCACCTGCCCATCCCCATCCAGCCTTACCAGTTGGATCGCCTGCTGTCCTTCCTCAACCCGCAGGTCGTCGCCCAGAGCTCCGGTTACCAGGTCATCCAATCCGAGGTGACGATCGGTTCCGGACGCCTCTTTGGCACCGGTCTGTTCAGCATGGGCGTCAACAACCAACTGCATTGGCTGCCGGAGTCCAACTCGGACTTCATTTTCGCCTCGATCGGCAGCACGGTGGGGTTCGTCGGCGCGTGCGCCGTGCTGCTGGTCCTCGGAGCCATCGTCTGGCGGACACTGCACTGCATGGCCGGGGCTCGCGACGGACTCGGTGCGCTGTTGACGGGCGGCATCGCGGCCATGCTGGCCGCGCAGACCCTGCTCAACGCCGGCGTCGCCCTCGGGTTGCTGCCGCTCACCGGTGTGCCCCTGCCCTTCTTCAGCGTGGGAGGCAGTGCCGCCTTGACCAACTTCGCGGCACTCGGCTTGGTCCAGAGCGTCTACATGCGCCGCAAGAAGATTCAGTTCTGAGGCAGGGAGCGGGGACCGGCGGGCGCGCGGGCGAAGCGGACCAGCAGCGAGGCGATTTCCTCGCGCACGGCTTCCGCCCGGTCCGGGGCCTCTTCTGCGAAACGGGGGTTGGCCGCCGCACGTGTGTGTATGCTGCCGAGGATGTTGCGCTCCACCCCGTGGAGGAATTCCGTCAAGCGCTCAGCGGACTGTGCCCCGTACCGGCCCGCGGCTACTCTCTCCATGAACTCCGCGAGGCTGGTTCCTGGTTCATCCATCATCACTTCCAGATAGGCGGTCTCCAAGTCCTGTGTCTCCAAATCAGGATGGCCTCCCTGTGGCGCGCGGGCCGATGCGCACCCGCAAATGCATGTATTGTACGCGCCCGGGCCAGGGGAGCGCACTCTGCGCGGGCTCCAGGGCGCCGACGTGGCGAAGACGTCTGCGCTGCACGACGGGTTCAGCGCCAGGGGCAGGGTTGTACACGTCGGTCTCCGGACTCCGAGGCGGCGCCGGAACCCGTGCCCGCCCGAAGGAGGACTTTGGCCGCGGCCGGCTAGAATCGTGGTGGTGGCGCGGGCGGCCTGCCCGCTCCTATGCGCTGGACGCCGCCGGAAGGGGGAGCGGCCGTGTTGGAGGACCTGCGCAGACCACTGCGCTTTGATGCCGCAAAGATCGAGGCGGCTGTGCGCCTGATATTGGAGGCGATCGGCGAGGAGCCGGACCGCGACGGGCTGCGCGAGACGCCGTCGCGGGTAGCCCGGGCCTATGCGGAACTCTGCTGGGGTGTGGGCCGGTCGCCGACCGAAGAACTGGACAAGTTCTTCGAGAGCGAGACGGATGAGATGGTCGTAGTACGGGACATCCCCTTCTACTCCCTTTGTGAGCACCACCTGCTGCCCTTCCACGGCCGCGCCCACGTGGCCTACATTCCCAGCGAAGGGCGCATCACCGGTCTCTCCAAGTTGGCGCGCGCTGTTGAAATCGCTTCGCGGCGGCCCCAGGTGCAGGAACGGCTGACAGCGGAGGTGGCCGATGCCATCATGGCAGCGATGCGCCCCCAGGGGGTGCTTGTCTGCGTCGAGGCGGAGCATCTCTGCATGACCATGCGGGGGGTGCGCAAGCCTGGCACCGTCGCCGTCACCTCCGCTGTGCGGGGAGCGTTTTTGGAGGACCCCGCCACGCGGGCCGAAGCCTTCTCCCTTCTGGGCAGGGGTGACCGGCCATAGGCGGGAGCGGACGTGGGCCGGAGGGCCCGGCCGGCAAGCCGTCGGCGCGGCCGCTCCCAGTCACCGGGCCCGCCGATGTTGCTCGCCGCCTTGATGCCGTCGGGGCGGAGAACTGCGACCGCTCGGCCTTCCTTCGGGCAGCCGCCGAGGGCTGGGTCGAATGGCCCCGTGCGCTTGCGGCGTCGACGGCCCGGCGGCTCCGGAGCGCGGGTGGGGTGGCCGTCGGTCGGGACCGTACCCTGCTGGCCGGGGAGCCGCGCCGCTTGGCCGCGGCCGTGGACGGTTTGGAAGTTGACCTGGCCGCGTGGTTGCGTTCCGCGGGGCCGTACCCTGCCGTGCCCGGCGCGCCCCCTCCGATCCGCTGCGGTGCGCATGTTCTATCCTTCGGAATCAAGACTTACGTAGTGGCGATTCTGAACCGCACCCCCGACTCGTTCAGCGAAGAGCGGCCGGATGTGCCCACTGTGGAGGAACTGGTCGCGCGTGCCTGGGCGGCCTATCGCGCCGGTGCGGACATTGTGGACATCGGGGCCGAGTCGAGCGAGGAGCGGGATCGGCGCGGACTGCCGGCCGAAAAGGAGGCCGAGCGGCTGCTGCCCGTACTGGAGGCCTTGACCGACCTGCCTGTGATCCTCTCCATCGACACGCGCCGCGGTTCGGTCGCCCGAGCCGCCCTGCGCCTCGGACCTGCGATCATCAACGACGTGAGCGCGGGTGCGGATCCCGAACTGCTGGCCGCGGCGGCGAATGCCGGCGTTCCGATGGTTCTGATGCATGCCGGCGGCATTGCCCCGGGTACCGACCTGATGACGACCCTGACGGCGCGGTTGGGTCTTGCCCTGAGCCGCGCGGTTGCCCGCGGGCTTCCCACGGAACAGGCCATCCTCGACGCCGGGTTCGGTTTCGGCACCACCATCGATCAGGATTTGGAAGTCACGCGGCGGCTCGGAAAGCTGCGCGGGCTGGGGCGACCACTGATGCACGCGCCATCGCGCAAGCGAACCATCGGCGGTGTCCTCGCCTTCCCCGACAGCATCCCAGAACGCCTTCCCGGAACGGCCGCTCTGGTTGCGGCCGGAATCGGCGCCGGCGCGGATTTGATTCGAGTGCATGATGTCGCGGCGATGGCGCGGGTGGCACGCATGAGCGACGCGGTGTGGAGGGGTCAGGGCTGGCGCGCTGTGGTTGCGCCCTGACGCCCGGCCGCGGTCAGCGACCTCCGTTTCCCGTGGAATGCGCGGAACTCGGCTGTCCGTGATGCTGAGACCGACCGGATACCCATAGTCATGGCGTGTGGTACGACTTGGGCGCTGCCTGCCGCCATGCTGCCTGCTGCCGGTCGTCGTCGGACTGTGGTCGGCCGCGTGGCGGCGGGCGCTTCCGATCCGGCTCGAAGCGGCGACGCTTGTCGCGCCGCAGCCGTCTCGGGAACCGGCTGGATGAACCTTGGACGTATCGGCGGCACCCGGATCGCGGTGCACCCGGGGCTGCTCGCCCTGGTGGCGGCGGCCTGCTGGGCCGGCCTGGCCGGCGAGGTGGCGGTATTCTTTGCCGTCCTCCTGGGGCACGAGTTGGCCCACGTCTTGGCGGCGGTCGCCTTTGACCTCAAAATCGCAGAGGTCGAATTACTACCCTTTGGCGGTGTGGCGCGCATCGAGGGCTTGGAGTTGGCGGATCCCGGAGTCGAGGCGATGGTGGCGGTGGCCGGCCCTCTGCACAACCTGCTCTGCCTGGCCGTAGCCTTCGTCCTTCAGGAATCCGGTTGGCTGAATTCCCAGCGCGGCGAGTTCTTCCTCGCCGCCAACGCGGCGCTGGCGCTTGGCAACCTCCTGCCCGCCCTGCCGCTGGACGGTGGCCGGATTGTGCGCGCTGCCCTGGCGGTGCGCTGGGGGGTCGGATCCGCGACCGCCGCGGTGAGCCGGGCGGGCTATTGGGTTGCCGGCGGGCTTGCCGGGCTGGGTCTGCTCCTGCTGCTGCGAGGCATCCTGGCCCCCGGGATATTTGTCTTCGCCTTTTTCGCGCTCAGTCGTGCCAGGCCCGAGGGGGAGGCGGCATGGATGCGTCCGTGGAGGGAGTTTTCTCGGCGCACGGCTGGGATCTGCCGATATGGCGCCCTGCCGGTGCAGCCTGTCGCCGTCGATCCGGAACTGCCCCTGCGGGACGTGGTGGCGCACTTCCTGCCGCGGCACTACCATCTGATTTGGCGGATCGAGCGCGACGGGCGAGCCCGCGGGCCTTGGGACGAGGCAGAGGTTTGGGCGGCCCTGCGCCAGGGCGGTGCCGGGACCCGGGTCAGAGACTTGGACCACCCGTGCGATCCCGCCAAGCTATAATGGCGATACACTGGTCCCGCCAACGCGAGGTAGGGCCGTGCGAAGTGCGAAGTTCTCGATTATGTCGTTATGTATGGAGCGCAGCATTGGCAGACGCCGAACGGACGCGATCACGGCGGCGGCGCCGCGCCGTCGCCCCTGACCCGGCGCCGGACCCTGCGGCTTCCCCGGACGATCTGCCGGCGGGTCCGTCCGCTGAGGGCAGGCCTGCGCGGCCAACCAGAGAGATCCTGCTCAGTTTCGAGGACGACGAGCCCAAGGTGGCCATTTTTGAGGGTGGGGCCTTGGTCGAGGTCGACTTTGACCGGCCCCAGGGTCGCAGAATCGTCGGCAACGTATACAAGGGGCGCGTCCAAAACGTGCTCCCTGGCATGCAGGCGGCGTTCGTGGACGTCGGTTTGGAGCGGAATGCCTTCCTTTTTGTGGATGATGCACACCCGGGCGGAGGGCTGGACGACTCCCTCGACTTGGGGGAGGAGTGTCCTCCCACCCGAAGCGGCGCCACCTCCATCGCCGACCTGGTCAAGCCCGGTCAGGAGGTGCTTGTGCAGGTCGGCAAGGAGCCGGCCGGGACCAAAGGGGCACGGGTCACGCGCGCGCTGACGCTTCCCGGACGGTATTTGGTTCTCATGCCGGGCGTCGATTATGTCGGGGTCAGCCGCCGCATCCAGGCTGAAACCGAACGCGAGCGCCTGCGCGCCGTCGGCCAGCGCATTCGCGATCCGGGCGTGGGTCTAATCGTGCGCACTGCGGCAGACGGCGCTTCGGACGAAAGCTTGGCGGCCGATTGGAACCTCCTGCGGGCGACCTGGAAGCGGATCGGCGAGCGGGCCCGGCAGGCCCGGGCTCCGGCTCTGATCTATCGCGACTTGGACGTTGTGCAACGGCTGGTGCGCGACCAACTGAGCGGGGAGATCCACGCCGTCGTGGTCGACCGGGCGGATGAACTGGAGCGCCTTTCCGCGGCTCTGGCGGCTCTGGCGCCGGCCTATGCTTCCTGCCTGAGGCTGGCCAAGCCCTCCGAACTTCGTCAGGGACTCTTCGCCGCCCGCGGTGTCGACGAGGAGGTGGAACGCGCGCTCGGCCGGCGGGTGGCGCTGCCGAGCGGTGCCTATCTGGTCATCGATCAGACTGAAGCCCTGACGGCGATCGATGTGAACACCGGTCGGTATGTCGGCGATCCGGATGCGGGTCTGGAGGAAACGTTTCTGAGCGCCAATCTGGAGGCGGCCGCAGAGATCGCGCGGCAGATCCGCCTTCGGGACGTCGGCGGAATTATCATCATTGATTTCATCGACATGGAAGTGCCGGAGCACCGGCAGCGGGTGCTGGAGGCCCTCGACGCGGCCTGCGCCCCCGACCACAGCAAACCCCAGGTCCTCGGCATCACGCAGCTCGGCTTGGTGGAAATGACGCGCAAGAAGGCGCGGCAGAGCCTGCGCGACCTGTTGACCAAGCCCTGCCCGGACTGTGAGGGGCGTGGACGCATCCTGAACGAGGAGACGATCAGCCGGCGTGCCCGCCGGCAGATTCGCGCAGCCCTGCAGGCGTCCAAGGCAGAGGCGATCCTTGTGGAAGTGCACCCGGCGATCGCGGCGATGCTCATCGGCCAGGGTGGCGAAAGCCTCCGGGCCCTGGAGCAGTCGTTGGGGCGGGCGGTGTTCATTCGCGGATCAGCGGATTCCCCCGTGGAGGTGCTGCGGGTCCGGGCCCTTGGCAGTCGCCGCGAGGTCGAAGCCCAAGCTCGACCGGTGCACGAGGGACAGGTGCTCGAACTGCAGGTGGAGGAGCCGCATGTGAGCAGCCGGGAGGACGGCATAGCGCGGGTGGAGGGCTATGTCGTGGATATCGCCGATGGTGCGGCTCGCGTCGGCCAGCGTGTCCGCGTCGAGATCGTGAAGACCTTTCGCACGTACGCCAAGGCGCGCCTGGTCTGACGGGTTCTGGGCGACCAACCGGTCCGGATGCAGGACATGTCTGGTGAGAACGGCCGGTGGCGGCGGGAGCAGGCGAACAGCACAGGTGCGGGCTCCGGTCCGTTGCGATTCCGCCTGGGATTCGCCTGGTCGCTGGCCTCCGCGACAACAGTGGGGTCAGTCCTGCTTGGGAGGGCCACTTCAGCGATAGCCTTGTCCCCCAAGGGCTCTCCGTTCGGCTTCGGTGCCGAAACCGGCTTTTGCCGTGCTGTCCCGCTTCCGAAGGCGTTCCGAATATGTGCAGAACCTTTGCCGGCGAACAAACAAGCCCTTTGCCGCGAACCGGCCCGAGCCCGGCGTGCGGGTCGAGAACCCGCCCATCGTCCGGAAGGCGTCCGCAGGGTCCCGGCAAAGTCACGTCAGGGCGGGTGCCCACCACCAGCGCTTGTGGGTCAGGACCGTCCGGACCCCCGCCGCTTGGCCCACTGGACGACTTTGCCGGGTCCCTGAAGGCGTCCGGGCATCCGGAGCGCCTCTTGACCTCTCTCTTCGGAAGGCGTATCATTCATATTTGCCCGTTCTTTCAGGTCTCAGCCTTCACGTCTCAGGCTGATGGATTGCTGCGGAGGTGGATTTCGCCGCGAGCCTTCCTCTCACCTTCTTGAGTCGCGCAGGCCCGACCACGTCGTCCCCGCAGGAGGGGGGCGCCTTTTCTTCTGTGGTTCCCCTTTCCCTTGGCTTCCCGAACATGGCAGCACCGTCCGTCGCTGTTGAGGGGTGATGGCGTTTGGCGATGACGACTTCCGTGGTGAGGCGGCAGCGCCGCAGTTTCGCGCGCATCCAGGAGGTCCTGGATATCCCGGACCTGATCGAGGTCCAGCAGAAGTCCTACCAGTGGTTTTTGCGCGAGGGCCTCGACGAACTGTTCGCCGACATCAACCCCATTAAGGATTTCACCGGTAACCTCGTCCTGGAGTTTATTGACCATGCCCTTGGTGAACCAAAGTATTCTGTTTTGGACTGCAAGGAGCGCGACGTCACGTATGCGGCGCCGCTGCGCGTGCGTGTGCGGCTGATCAATCAGGAGACCGGTGAGGTGAAGGAGCAGGAGGTCTACATGGGGGACTTTCCGCTCATGACGGACCAGGGCACCTTCATCATCAACGGAGCGGAACGCGTCGTCGTCAGCCAGTTGGTGCGTTCGCCGGGCGTGTATTTCACGCGTTCCTTCGATGCCGCAGGCGCCAGCGTCTTCAGTGCCACCGTCATCCCCAACCGGGGGGCCTGGCTGGAGCTGGAGACGGACGGCTCCGGCGTGATCTACGTCCGGATCGATCGCACGCGCAAGCTTCCCGTGTCGGTGCTGTTGCGTGCCCTGGGCCTGATCGCGGATACGGAGATACTCGCCGTCCTGGGCGATACGGAGAACATCCGGGCCACATTGGACAAAGATCCGACGGAAAACGCGCAACAGGCTCTGATCGAAATCTACAAACGTCTCCGCCCTGGTGAACCATCGACCGAGGATGGTGCGCGGCAGCACCTGGAGAATCTGTTTTTTGATCCGAAACGTTATGATCTGGCCAGCGTGGGCCGGTATAAATTGAATAAGAAGTTGCATCTGCGGCATCGCCTGATCGGCTGCGCCCCGGTGGAGGACGTCGTCGCTCCCGAGAGCGGGGAACTCCTCGCCGCTGGGGGAGAGCGTCTGGATCGCCCGACGGCGGACCGCATCGCCCGTGCGGGCGTGACGGAGATCACGGTACGCACGCCCGAGGGCAGCACGGTGCTGGTCCGGGGCAACGGTCAGCCGCCCGTGGACCGCCGTACCCTGACGCGCGAGGATATCATCGCCACCGTCAACTACATGGTGACCCTCTTCAAAGGTGTCGGCACTCCCGATGACATCGACCACCTGGGCAACCGCCGGCTGCGCAGCGTGGGTGAACTGCTTCAGAATCAGTTCCGCATCGGTCTCTCGCGCATGGAACGCGTTGTGCGTGAGCGCATGACCATTCAGGACGTCGATGCCATCACGCCGCAGGCGCTGATCAACATCCGGCCGGTGTCCGCTGCGGTTAAGGAGTTCTTCGGCAGCAGCCAGCTCAGCCAGTTCATGGACCAAACTAATCCTCTGGCCGAATTGACGCACAAGCGGCGCCTTTCGGCGCTGGGTCCCGGCGGGCTTTCACGTGATCGGGCCGGATTCGACGTGCGGGACGTGCACTACAGCCATTACGGCCGGATGTGTCCCATCGAAACCCCGGAGGGGCCCAACATTGGTCTGATCGGCGCCATGTCCAGCTACGCCCGCATCAATGAATATGGCTTTATAGAGACGCCGTATCGTCGGGTCGAGCGGGGTGTGGTCACCACCGATATTGTGTATCTGACTGCCGACGAAGAAGACGAGGCGGTCATCGCGCAGGCCAATGCCGCCATCGATTCGGCTGGGGCCTTCGCGGAGGCGCAGGTGCTTTGCCGCTACAAGCATGAGTTTCGCCTCGCCCCCGTGGACGAGGTGGATTACATGGACGTCTCGCCGAAGCAGGTCGTCTCGGTGGCGACCGCGCTCATCCCGTTCTTGGAGAACGACGACGCGAGCCGTGCCCTGATGGGCGCCAACATGCAGCGCCAGGCGGTGCCCCTGCTGCAGAGCGAGGCGCCGTTGGTGGGGACGGGCATCGAGTTCAAGACGGCGGTTGATTCCGGCGTGGTGGCGGTGGCGCGCCGCGCCGGGGTGGTGGAGCGCGTCGACGCCAAGGAGATCACGGTGCGCACTGATAGCGCGGAACTCGACGTCTATCCGTTGATGAAATATACCCGCAGCAACCAGGGTACTTGCTTCAATCAGCGGCCCATTGTGGTCCGGGGGCAGGCGGTGCAGACTGGCGATGTTCTCGCGGACGGCCCGTGCACCGATCAGGGCGAGATGGCCTTGGGCAAGAACGTACTGGTCGCCTTCATGCCGTGGGAAGGATACAACTACGAGGACGCCATCCTGATCAATGAGCGAATGCTCAAGGAAGACGTCTTTACGTCGATCCACATCGAGGAGCATGAATGCGAAGCCCGAGACACCAAGCTTGGCCCCGAAGAGATCACGCGCGACATTCCCAACATCGGTGATGACGCACTGAAGGATCTGGATGAGCGCGGCATCGTGCGCATCGGCGCGGAGGTGCATCACGGGGATATCCTGGTCGGAAAGGTGACGCCCAAGGGGGAGACGGAGCTCACCGCCGAGGAGCGCCTGCTGCGAGCCATCTTCGGGGAGAAGGCGCGAGAGGTACGGGATACCTCCCTGCGCGTACCCAACGGGGAATCCGGCATCGTCGTCGATGTCAAGGTGTTCCGCCGCGAAGCGGGCGACGAGCTCTCCCCCGGCGTCAACGAATTGATTCGGGTCTATATCGCGCAGAAGCGCAAAATCTCCGAGGGTGACAAGATGGCGGGGCGCCACGGGAACAAGGGCGTGGTCGCCAAGATCCTGCCCGAAGAGGACATGCCCTTCCTGCCCGATGGCCGTCCCGTGGATCTTGTGCTCAATCCGCTGGGTGTGCCCTCGCGGATGAATATTGGCCAAATCATGGAGACGCATCTCGGGTTCGCCGCCCGGACGATGGGATACTACGTGGCGTCCTCCGTGTTCGACGGTGCGCGCGAGCAAGATATCCGGGCGGCGTTGCGCGAGGCTGGGCTGCCGGAGGACGGCAAGACCGTGCTCTACGACGGTCGCACCGGCGAGGCGTTCGACCAAGAGGTCACGGTGGGGTACGCATATATGCTGAAGCTTCTCCACCTGGTGGACGACAAGATCCACGCCCGCTCCACCGGACCGTATTCGTTGGTGACACAACAGCCGCTGGGCGGCAAGGCGCAGTTCGGCGGGCAGCGTTTCGGCGAAATGGAGGTCTGGGCGCTGGAGGCGTATGGTGCGGCCTACACCCTCCAAGAACTCCTCACGGTCAAATCAGACGATGTGGTCGGCCGTGTGAAAACCTATGAGGCCATCATCAAGGGTGAGAACGTGCCGGAGCCGGGTGTACCTGAGTCGTTCAAGGTACTCATCAAGGAGATGCAGTCCCTCGGCCTGGATGTCAAAATTCTGTCGGAGGACGCAGAGGAGATTGAGATCCGGGAATCGGACGAAGACGTGGCGGAAGCAGCCCGGGATCTTGAACTGGATGTGAGCGTCGGGGCCCCGGCACGTCCCGCGGTGCCGAAGGCAAGTGGGGTTGCACCCGGGGAAGACGGTGATGCCGACCTGGAGCCATCCGACGAAGCGGGCTTGGACGGCGAAGAGGAGTGGCCGGCGGGCGAACTCGCGGCCGACACGCTGGAAGAGGAGGAGCCGGCGGAGGAAGATCCGGCGGAGGCGGAAGCGGACGCGGACGAATAGGGATGCGGCCCGGGGTTGGGGACTCCCGGTAGCGGGACAGCCTGCGCGTCGTCGGTGTACTGGGTGGATGGACGATGCCCGGTGCATCCGGTGCGGCCGCAGGAAGATTTGTGCGTCCCTCTTGCCGGGGTCTTGTCGGGCCGCGGAAAACCACTCGGGTCCGGCGGAAGGGCGGCTGACCTGCAGTGAAGACTATCGAGAGTTTCGGCAGAGACACGGCAGACGGGGCAGATGGCCCTGGTGCCGACGTCAACAACTTTGACTCCATCCAGATTGGTTTGGCCTCACCTGAGCAGATTCGTGAATGGAGCAAGGGCGAGGTCAAGAAGCCGGAGACGATCAACTATCGTACGCTTAAACCGGAGCGCGAGGGGCTGTTTTGCGAAAAAATCTTCGGCCCGACGCGCGATTGGGAGTGCCACTGCGGCAAATATAAGCGCGTACGCTACAAGGGTATCATCTGTGATCGCTGCGGCGTGGAGGTCACGCGCCAGAAGGTGCGCCGGGAGCGCATGGGCCACATCGAACTGGCGGCGCCTGTGTCGCACATCTGGTACTTCAAGGGTATTCCCAGCCGCATGGGGCTGCTCCTGGACATGTCCCCGCGATCCCTGGAACGGGTGCTGTATTTTGCCGCGTACGTGGTGATCACGCCGGGCGAGACGCCGCTCATGGAGAAGCAACTGCTGTCGGAGAACGAGTATCGTGAACACAGGGAGAAGTACGGCAACGTCTTTGTCGCCGGCATGGGCGCGGAGGCGATCAAGGTCCTGTTGGAGCGGATGGATCTCGATGCCCTGGCCGAGGACCTGCGTGAGGAGATCGGCCATTCCTCCGGACAGCGCCGCATCCGGGCCGTACGTCGGCTCGAGGTGGTGGAGGCCTTCCGTAAGTCAGGCAACCGCCCCGAGTGGATGATTCTCGACGTGGTACCGGTCATTCCGCCGGAACTCCGCCCGATGGTGCAGTTGGACGGTGGTCGCTTTGCCACCAGCGACCTGAATGATCTCTATCGGCGCGTGATCAACCGTAACAACCGGCTCAAGCGCCTGCTCGATCTCGGGGCGCCGGACATCATCGTGCGCAACGAGAAGCGCATGCTGCAGGAGGCTGTGGACGCGCTGATCGACAATGGTCGGCGAGGCCGGCCGGTTGCCGGGCCCGGCAACCGGCCGTTGAAGTCCCTGTCGGACATGCTCAAGGGCAAGCAGGGCCGCTTCCGGCAGAACCTCCTGGGCAAGCGCGTCGACTACTCGGGGCGCTCGGTCATCGTCGTCGGTCCGGAACTGCGCATGCACCAATGCGGCCTGCCCAAGGAGATGGCCCTTGAACTCTTCAAGCCCTTTGTGATGAAGAAACTTGTCGAGGGCAACATGGCCCACAATATCAAGAGCGCCCGGCGTATGGTCGAGCGCGTGCGTGACGAGGTCTGGGATGTGCTGGAGGAGGTCATCGCCGAACATCCCGTGCTGCTCAACCGTGCCCCGACGCTGCATCGGTTAGGGATCCAGGCCTTCGAGCCGATTCTGGTCGAGGGTCGGGCGATTCAGGTGCACCCGCTGGTCTGCACTGCGTACAACGCGGACTTCGACGGGGATCAGATGGCCGTCCATGTGCCCCTGTCTGCCGAGGCGCAGGCGGAGGCGAGAATCCTGATGCTCAGCAGCAACAACATCCTCAATCCGAAGGACGGAGCTCCGGTCGTCACCCCGACCAGAGACATGATCCTCGGTTGTTACTATCTCACACTGCAGAAGGACGGCGACAAGGGCGAGGGTCGGATCTTCTCCGCCCCGGACGAGGCCATCATGGCATACGAGACGGGACAGGTTTCGCTTCAGGCCAAGGTCTGCGTCAAAATCGGCGATCAGCGCCTGGAGACCACGGTGGGCCGTGTTATCCTCAACGAACGCCTGCCCGAACAGTTGCGCTTCGTCAACGAGGTCGTCGATAAGAAAGGTCTCGGGAAAATCGTCGCCGATTGCTACCACCTTCTGGGCAGCGCGGAGACGGCGCGCATCCTGGACGCGATCAAGGAGATGGGCTTCCGCTTCGCGACGCGTGCCGGGATCACGATTTCCCTGGCCGACTTGGAAACGCCCATCCATAAGCGCGAGCTCATGGCGGAGACTGACAGGCGGGCCATGGTCATCGATCAGCAGTACCGGCGCGGTCTGCTCACGGCGGAGGAGCGGTACACTGCCATCGTGGAACTCTGGCAACAGACGACCCAGGAGATGGAGCGGAGGGTGCGCACCTCCTTTGATCCCTTCAATCCCGTGTATATGATGGTGCAATCCGGTGCTCGAGGCCAGTTTGGGCAGATCTCCCAGTTGATCGGCATGCGCGGCCTGATGAGCGACCCCTCCGGACGCACGATCGAGGTCCCGGTGAAGGCCAGCTTCCGCGAAGGGCTGTCAGTGCTGGAGTTTTTCACCTCGACGCATGGCACGCGCAAGGGTCTCGCCGACACTGCGCTGCGCACCGCCGACTCGGGATATTTGACTCGTCGCCTGGTGGACGTCAGCCAGGACGTCATTGTGCGCGAGGAGGACTGCGGCGCGCCGAGCGGTATCGTCGCCCGTACCATTCGGGACGGCGGGCAGGTGATCGAGCCATTGGCGGAGCGGGTGGCGGGCCGCGTGGTGGCCAGGTCAGTCGTTCATCCGCAGACCGGCGAGATACTTGTGGAAGCCGATACGCTGGTCGACGAGACGCAGTCGCAGGCGATCATCGATGCCGGAATCGAGGAGGTGGAGATCCGGTCCATCCTCACCTGCCGCAGCCGGTATGGCGTTTGCGCCAAATGCTATGGCCGCAACCTGGCCACCGGCCAACTGGTGGATGTCGGTGAGGCGGTGGGCATCATCGCCGCGCAATCGATAGGCGAGCCGGGCACGCAATTGACCATGCGCACCTTCCACACCGGCGGTGTCGCGGGGGACGATATCACCCTCGGTCTACCGCGCGTCGAGGAGTTGTTCGAGGCCCGCAAGCCCAAGGGACAGGCGACCATCGCCGAAATTGAGGGCGTCGTGGAGATCGGTGAGAATCGTGGGCGCCGGGAGGTGCGCGTAACCGGGACAGGAGAGCCGCAGGCCTATACCATCCCATTCGGAGCCCGGCTCCGCGTCAAGGATGGGGATCGAGTCCTGCCCGGAGACGAATTGACCGAAGGCGCGATCAATCCCCACGACATCCTGAAGGTAAAGGGTCTCCGCGGAGTCCAGGCCTATTTGCTGCAGGAGGTGCAGCGGGTCTATCGCGGCCAGGCGGTGGACATCAATGACAAGCATGTTGAGGTCATCATCCGTCAGATGCTGCGGAAGGTGAAGGTCGACGATCCGGGGGACACCGCGCTGCTGCCTGGGGGCCAGGTGGATGTGCACGAGCTCGAAGACCAGAACCGAGCCGCCACGGCCGGAGGCGGGCGCCCCGCGACGGCGAAGCCTGTGCTGCTGGGCATCACCAAGGCGTCCCTGGCTACGGACTCCTTCCTATCGGCAGCCTCCTTTCAGGAGACCACCCGCGTCCTGACCGAGGCATCGATCAAGGGGAAACGCGATCCTCTGCTGGGACTGAAGGAAAACGTGATCATCGGCAAGCTGATCCCTGCCGGGACCGGCATGAGCCGTTACCGCAACATCCGAGTGTGGGCGGAGGGGGACGAGGACGACATTCTGGATGGGAGCGGGGATATGCTGGATGGCTATGCGGAGGACGGCGCGCCGGCCTCCGCGGACGGCGAGGGTGCCGAGACGGCTGATGGCCCTGCTCCAGAGGATGCACTCGCTGATCGCGTTGCTGAGGACGGAGTTCCGGAGCCCGCTGTTCAGGACGGTGCCGACTGAGATGCTCAGAGGAGGGCTCCGAGCGGCCCGCCCACTCGTTGCGCTAAGTTTGCCCGCACCGGGGCGGCCCGAGGGCGGTCTGATGCAGGGACCCGGCAAAGTCGTCCAGTGGGCCAAGCGGCGGGGGCCCGGACGGTCGTGACCCACAAACGCTGGTGGTGGGCACCCGCCCGGACGTGACTTTGCCGGGACCCTGCGGCCTGGGGGGCGACGTTGACTCCGTCTCATTCGGATGCTAGAATCTATGGGTATCCTCGTTGGTGGGTGCTGTGGAGGATGCTGGAAGAACTGCGCCGGGCTACCCGCCGAACTGTGGGGACAAAGCAGACACTTCGGGCCGTGGAGCGTGGACAGGCGGAACGGGTGTATGTGGCGCGGGACGCGGACGGGCACATCGTGCGAGCCTTACTTGGGTTGTGCCGGCAACGCGGGTTGCCAGTATTTGAAGTAGAGAGCATGCAGGTCCTTGGCCGGACCTGCGGAGTGGAGGTCGGCGCGGCATCCGCCGCGATCCTCGGACCGGCCCCTCCCGAGCGGCCCCGGTACGCTGATCGCTCTTCCTCCGGGACCGATGCGCTTCTGCGCTGAAGCCCGTGATGTGCGTGCCGGGTCGTTGCCAAGTTTTCCTCAGCCCCGTGGACCGGAGAGGCGCACCTGCGGCTTCCCGGGACCCCCTGGGAAGCCGCAGGTGTCGTTGTGTCGCTGTATGGAAACCGGGGCTACTTCGAGGCGAGGCTATCCGACCAGACGCGGAGTGCCCGACAGTCCCGAAGCGGTGCGGAGGTGTAGCGGTGCCGACGATCAATCAGCTCATCCGGCACGGTCGGCGGGAGATCCTCACCAAGTCCAAGGCTCCGGCGTTGCGCGGCAATCCGCAGCGTCGCGGCGTATGCTTGGTGGTGAAGACGACAACGCCGAAGAAGCCCAATTCGGCGTTGCGGAAGATCGCCCGGGTACGGCTGACGAATGGGACGGAGATCACGGCCTACATCCCGGGCGAAGGCCACAACCTGCAGGAGCATTCCGTCGTCCTGGTCCGCGGTGGGCGCGTCAAGGACCTCCCGGGCGTCCGCTACCACATCATCCGCGGCACGCTTGACGCCGGCGGCGTCGACAAGCGGCGGCGGGGGCGGAGCAAGTACGGTGCGAAGCGGGCCAAGAAGAAGTAGGCTGGCCGCCCGGATCCGCATGTGTCCGTCGGTGCCGACCCCGGGCGGGGGGCTGGCGCCGGCCCACGGGAGGGAAGATCAGGCTTGCCGAGGCGTGGAACGGTAGAGCGACGCGAGATCGGTCCCGACCCCGTCTACCATAGCGAGGCCGTCACGCGCCTTATCAACAAGGTGATGGCTGACGGCAAGAAGGGGGTCGCCCAGCGCCTAGTATACGGTGCCTTCGACATCATGGCCGAGAAGACGGGGAAGGCCCCGCTTGAGGTCTATGAGGCGGCCCTGCGCAATATTGCCCCGTCGCTTGAGGTGCGCGGCCGTCGAGTGGGCGGGTCGACTCTTCAGGTGCCGAGCGAGGTGCGCCCGGAGCGCCGAACCAGTCTCGCCATGCGCTGGCTGGTCGGGTTCGCCCGCCGCCGAAGCGAACGCGGTATGGCAGGGCGTCTTGCGGCAGAGATCTTGGATGCCGCCAACAATGCTGGGGCGGCAGTGCGCCAGAAGGAAGACATCCACCGGATGGCTGAGGCCAATCGGGCCTTCGCCCACTACCGGTGGTAGGCGCCGTTTGGCGGGTATGCGTGGGTCCGTTCGGACGCGCAAGGAGGTGACACGCCATGGAAAACCCTGCCAACCGCACCGATGACCTGCGGCGCCTGCGCAACATCGGTATCTCGGCGCACATCGATGCCGGAAAGACGACGACCACGGAGCGAATCCTCTTCTATACGGGCAGGGTGCACCGCATGGGCGAGGTCCATGAGGGCGCTGCCACCATGGACTGGATGGTTCAGGAGCAGGAGCGCGGTATCACCATCACGTCTGCTGCGACCACGTGCTTCTGGAAGGATTATCGCATCAACATTATCGATACGCCCGGCCACGTGGACTTCACCGTCGAAGTGGAGCGGTCGCTGCGCGTTCTGGACGGAGTCGTTGCCATCTTTGCAGCCAAGGAAGGTGTCGAGCCTCAATCGGAAACCGTGTGGCGGCAGGCGGATCGTTATCGCGTGCCGCGCATTGCCTTCGTTAACAAGATGGACGTGGTCGGAGCCGAGTTCCTGCCGGTACTGGACCAGATGCGCGAGCGTCTCGGCGCGCATCCGGTGGCCATCCAACTCCCGATCGGCGCGGAGGACAATTTCCGGGGGTTTGTCGACCTGGTCACGGGCCGGGCAGTCATGTACACCGATGACCTGGGTACCCACAGCGAGGAGACGGATGTGCCCGGCGATATGACGGACTTGGTGGCAGAGTATCGGGAAAAGCTTGTGGAGGCGGCGGCCGAGCAGGACGACCAGCTCATGGCCCGCTACCTCGATGGCGGTGAGCTCGCTCCCGAAGAGATCCGCAGTGGACTGCGCCAGGGTACTTGCGCCCTGCGCATCGTGCCGGTGCTGTGCGGTGCGAGCTACCGCAACAAGGGCGTCCAGCCCTTGCTGGACGCGGTTGTCGCCTACCTGCCGTCGCCGCTGGACGTGCCTCCGGTTCCCGGCATTGAGCCGGACAGCGCTGCGCCCATTTCCCGTGAAGCTTCCGACGCGGCGCCCTTTTCCGCTTTGGCGTTCAAGATTGCCACCGATCCTTACGTGGGACGCCTGACCTTCCTGCGCGTGTATTCAGGGGTGCTCCGGTCCGGAAGCTACGTGTACAACGCCAAGAAGGGCCGACGTGAGCGGATCAGCCGACTGCTGCGCATGCACGCCAACCATCGCGAGGACGTGGATGAGGTCGCGACCGGAGATATCGTCGCGGCAGTCGGCCTGCGCGACACAACCACCGGGGATACGCTGTGCGCCGAGGACGAGCCCATCGTCCTGGAGGCGATGCAGTTCCTGGAGCCGGTCATCTCCATGGCCGTTGAGCCCAAGACGCAGGCCGATCAGGACAAGATGGGCGAGGCGCTGGGCAAACTGGCCGAGGAGGATCCGACGTTTCGGATCTTCACTGACCCCGAAACCGCACAGACGATCATTGCCGGCGTCGGTGAACTGCAGCTGGAGATCATGGTCGATCGGCTGCTCCGGGAGTTCAAGGTGCAGGTTTCCGTGGGTAAACCCCAGGTGGCCTACAAGGAAACCCTCACTCGCCGGGCCGACGTAGAGGGAAGGTTCATCCGCCAGTCGGGTGGCCGCGGTCAATATGGGCACGTCGTGGTGGAGTTCGAGCCCCTGCCACGGGGCACGGGCTATGAATTCGTCAATAAGATCGTCGGCGGCGTCGTCCCCAGGGAGTACGTTCCCGCAGTCGACGCAGGTATCCGCGAGGCCATGGCGGGCGGTGTGCTGGCGGGGTTTCCCCTGGTGGATGTGCGGGCCACGTTGCACGATGGCTCCTACCACGAAGTGGACTCGTCCGAAATGGCTTTCAAGATAGCCGGCTCGCTGGCGTTGAAGAACGCGGCGGGCAAGGCTGCTCCGGGCCTCCTCGAGCCGGTGATGCGCGTGGAGGTCGTGGTGCCCGAGGACTACATGGGGGACGTGATCGGTGACCTCAACGCCCGCCGCGGGCGGATCGAGGGCATGGAGCGACGGTCGGGTTCGCAGGTGGTGCGCGCGCTGGTGCCGCTGGCCGAGATGTTCGGCTACGTCACCAACCTGCGCTCGCGCACGCAGGGCAGAGGCACCTACAGCATGGAGTTCAGCCACTATGACGACGTGCCGCGGCATATCGCCGAGGCGATCGTCAAGGGTCGTACTGGACAGAAGTAGGGCGCTACGGCCGAGGTGGCGGGATCCGGGCGGTATGCGCGTGGCCGGTGGCTCGACGGACTGGGTGCGATGGG